>JAJTBN010000088.1 GCA_021286895.1 Bacteroidota bacterium
AAAGTGATAAAGGATATACGCATCGTCTATTCTCCGCCGCTTTCTATCGGCAATTACGGAGGGGAAACCGATAACTGGATGTGGCCGAGACATACGGGAGATTTTTCATTCATGCGCGCCTATGTGGCGCCGGACGGAACCGGCAGGGAATATAATACGGAAAATGTACCGTATAAACCCGTTGTATGGCTGAAACCTGCCAAAGACGGGCTTTCCGAGGGAGACTTCACTTTTATAATGGGTTTCCCGGGACAGACAACAAGGTACAGGACATCAAACTCTGTAGAGTGGAATCAGAACAAGAACTATCCGTTCTCAATAAAGAATTTCAAAGAAATTATTGCCCTTGCAGACGAGAAGACTAAGAACGATAAAGAAGGACAGATACGGGTCGCTAACCTTGTTAAAGGGCTTGCGAACGCGATGAAAAATTATGAAGGTAAAGTCGCAGGAATGAAAAAAACGAATTTCCTCGAAAAACGCAAAGCCTTCGAAAAGGATTTCATGGATTGGGTCAATAGCGATGCTTCGAGAAAACAGAAATACGGCGACATATTTAGAATCGACGACGAACTATACAGGAAACTTGCCTTGACAAAAGACCATGACAACGTATTCGGGATACTTCAGGGACTCGGCGGCACTCAGCTCGGACTGGCAATAAACATATATTTTATAAAGAAAGAACTCGAAAAGCCCGCGGCTGAAAGGCAGCCGGGTATTGATGAAAGCACGGTTGATAACCTGATTCAGGGAATGAACGATAATTATCTCGGATACTATGAGCCGTTCGACAGGGCGCTACTTGAAAGAGCATTGAAGATGGCTTCGCAGTTATCGCCTGACCAGAGAATAAAAGGTCTTGAGTACGTTTTCCAAAATAAATCCGGCTCAATAGAAAGTTTCGTTAACGACGCGTTTAAAACTTCAAAACTTAATGACCCGGAATACGCGAAGAAAGTCTGCCGGATGAGTTTGAAGGAAATTGAAAATCTTAACGACCCGTTCTTTAAAATGGCTGTAAGTATGTATCCGGAATCTGAACAGATAACATCTGACGGTCAGGAATTCAACGCGAGGGTGCAGGACGTGAGAAAAAGGTTTATCGACGGACTGTTCGAATGGAAAGGAGCGGGAATGTATCCCGACGCTAACGGCACGATGAGGTTCACATGGGGCTATATAAAAGGATATAAGCCGGCTGATGCCGTAACGTATTATTGCTTCACAACTCTTAGAGGCGTAGTAGAAAAAAATACTGGAGAAGAGCCTTTCAACGCTCCCGATGAACTCGTGAAACTCTGGCAGAATAAGGATTTCGGCAAATGGATGGACCCGAAACTAAACGACGTTCCCGTCGCGTTTACCCACCAGTGCGACATAACCGGCGGCAACAGCGGAAGCCCGGTGATGAACGCTAAAGGCGAAATAATAGGACTGGCGTTTGACGGAAATTATGAAGCAATGATTGGCGACTGGCAGTATGATTATGAAATTCAGAGAACGATTTCCGTCGACATCCGCTATGTTTTGTTTGTAACCGAAAAAATCGGCAAAGCGGATTATATATTAAAAGAAATGGGAGTTACCAATTAAGATTTTTTCTTTTGTCATCCCCGCATGCTCTTAGCGGGGATCTTGAGATTAATGATTAATATATATATCAGTTATAGCGAAGCATTTCTCATCTCTTGTCATCCCCGCAATCTCTTAGCGGGGATCTTGAGATGAATGTTGAAGAAGTAACCAGCTTAATGGTCGTAATACTCTTTGTTTTCTATAATCAACTCCTTCACCGTGATTATTTGTTCTTTTGTCGCAATATCCGGCAGCAAATCGTTCCATTCAGGATTCAGTTTCTCGATTAAAGCAATCTTCCACTTTCTTTCCCAGTGTTTTAATTGCTTTTCCCGACTTATTGCGGCATCTACATAATCGTAAACTTCGTAATAAACGAGATGATTAAGAAAATACTTTTCAGCAAAACCTGTTTTGATTTTCAGGCGGTGTTCTAAAACACGTCTGATTATCTCGCTAGTAACACCGGTATACAAAACCCCGTTTTTCTTGTTTGTCAAAATATAGACATAGTAATACTTTGTTCTGTCCATAATGTATATTCAAGGTTTACTGAAAGATCCCCGCTAAGAGCATGCGGGGATGACAAATAAAATCACCAGCCGATAACTAATAGTCGTTAACTAATACTTGTAAGGGTCGCTCTAGACGTTAACTATTAACCGCTAAATGTTAATTGCTCACTTCGCCATTACCATTTTCATAACCGCCACCTGTTCGTTGTTAACCGAAAGTCTGCAGAAGTAAACCCCGCTTGGCATAGAGTTCCCGTCGAAAACCGCTTCATAAACACCGGGCAAAAATTTGCCGTTTGCGAGCACTGCTACTTCGCGTCCGAGCAAATCACATACTTTAAGAGAAACAATGCCGTTGCCGCTGTATAACTTAAGATTTCCCGGAATATCAAATTTAATCTTCGTAACAGGATTAAACGGGTTGGGATAATTCTGATAGAGCGCAAATCCGTCGGGTACTTCTGTCCCCGTCTTTTTGATATCTGCCAGAGTCACCAGCCTGTATCTTGCCCACAACTGCGTCGTGTTAGCGCTGTCTTTGATGTACACAACCCATGCCGTTTCCGTCCAACTGGTGTTATATATGCTGGCATTCATAGTTATACAGGTACGTTTGGATGTGTCGCCGATTGTGGTGCTGTCCCTGGAATTTCCCGATGAGATTGGACCGTCGTCAAACATGATTTTAAGTGAATCCCTGCCTTTCCTCTGAAAAGCAAGTGTGTTAGACATTATATTATCGGTAATGATAGGATAAAAAATACTTACGAAATTCGAGAAATTGTACGCGGATGAAGAAAAAGTTGATAATTTATCTTGTATATTCGTGCCCGAACTGGACATAGGAACTGATGTTGAATATATGTTGTAAGTCCCGCCCCTGTCAGATTCGAAGGCGACACCGAGATAAAGTCCGTAATTTCCGAAACAGAATCTGCTGAAAGTATTATTCCCCGCGTATGCGATGGTGTCCGGCGCGAACCAGACAGGAGTCGATGTGGAAATGGATTTCCTGTACCATATAGCGTACTTGCCATCGGGTTTTCTCTTTTCGTAAGTAACAAGAAATTTCGACGGATCCGACGCCATAATATTCGCGTTCCTGCAAATCGCGGTATCGGCAGAGGTAAGATTCGAATCGACAAGAACAGCGTGCGTCATTGCGTTTATTTTCCTGAAAATTACATCGCCGCTTTTTACGTAAGTCACCGCATAAGTGACGCTGTCAAGATAACAAACATGAGGCTGTGATTTATCTCCCGCTGATTCATCCACCGCGAAGACGCTTCCCCAGCCTGATTGCCGGCTGTAGTATTTCCCGAAAATATCCCATTTGCCGTTCTGGTTCGACTCCCACAAAATCAGCGCGCTGTTCATGTCACCGTAAAAAGAACCCGAGGCTTTGCCGTAGGATATGACCGGATTGCGTTTCGAAGACGCGTTGGCGGTTATATAAATTTCGCTCTCAAGCGGACCGGTAGGACCCATCTTCATCGCGCAGATCTGAGTTGTGGTTAATGTTGTTCTTTCAAACACAAAATACTCCCAGGAGAGAATATTGAAACCTGTTACACCCGGAATATTATATGTGCCGAATGAAGGATTTTTGTCGATATTGCCTCTTGTGAGATTCGTAGGCTGATGCCAGTAATATTGAGAAAGCGCCAGAGAAGTTAAATTCAGCAGAAGGCAGCAAAAAAGAAAAGAAATAAATGTCTTTTTCATAATTTATCCCCCCTTTATGGATAAAATTATTTTCACCCTCAGTCAAATGTCTGTAAATTAAAATTCATTTACAAGCCCGAAGTGGATTTTTCCGTCGAGGATTCCGTCGCCTTTTCCCATCGCGTAACTTACACCGATAAGACCAATTGCCGTTTCCAGACGGATTCCGAGCCCGTATCCGAAGATGAACCCTTCCTGTTTAGGTATGTTATTTATAAAATCGGCAGGCCTGTAATAATAACCAGGGTCGAAAAATACGTCACCGAAACTTTTTCTCGAAAATGCATACCTTAGTTCGACCGTCCCGTATGTGAATTTCGACGCACGGAACTGCTCTTCCCTGTAGCCCCTGACATTGTTTATTCCCCCGACCTTGTAAAAGTCAGCGTCCTCAAGTTTGTCTGAAGTTACCTGTCCTACAAAGAATCTTATCAGCAGTGACTGCCTTCTGAAAAAAGAAGAATAGAAATCAATGTCCATCGAATATCTCTGAAGCGAAAAACTCGGCTCGGACGTAAGCGTTGACGAATAAATTTTCTTGTCTCCGTAAGTATAGTTTACGTGATAAAGTATTCCTGATTCAGGAATGTACACGTTGTCACGGCTGTCGTATTTTATCTCGGTTCCCGCGTACAAAGTCCTTGAATCCGCGACGTAATAAGTTACTGCGGAGTCAGGCGGTATAACCCTGTCAACGCCCGCGGAAAATCCAAGCGTGAACCTGTTTGTAATAAGTATGTCGCTCTTGAAATCGAATTTCCGGTGCGTGTAACTTGTATCCTGTATCCTTTGCAGGAATCCGCCGCTTATGTTAAGAGGAAGACCGAAAAAATAAGGCTCCGAGTATTTCAGTTCGAGTTCCTGTGTCGATTTCGTTTCCTGCTGCCACCTGGCGTCGAGCCTTCTTGCCGTGCCGAAGAGGTTTCGGAACGAAAGATTGACAAGACCAGTAAAGTAACCTTTTTCATTCTCGTTTGCAGGAGGGACATATCCGAGTATTCCGTCGAAAGTGTTTGTGTTGCCTTCTTTTACCGTAATCAGGAGTCCGGATTCGTTCTTGTTCTGCAGCGTGTAAATTTTCGGTTCTTCGACGCTTGAGAATATGTTGAGTTTCTCCAGACGGTACTTGATGTCATGCATCATGTCACGTGTGATTGTCTTGTCGTCGTTCAGGCGTATTTCCCTCAGTATGACCTTTTCTCTGGTATCCTCGTTGCCTTTAATCCTGATGTTTGAAATCTTTATCTTCGATTCTTCCTTGATTGTAATACCTACCCTGATTTTCGGATTTGTGTCGTTATACAATGATATTTCGTCTATGGTTGCCTTCGTGAAAAGGCTGCCTTTCTTTTCATAGGCGTCGAGAAGCGACTTTATATCGTTGGAAAGAGTGTTGTTGTCGAGCACGCTTCCCGTCTTTGTTTCGAAAATTTTTTCTATCTCTTTGGTCGTGAATGTCCTGTTGCCTTTGAAGTTCAGTTCGCCAATTAATGCCTGTTTCCCCTCCGTGATTGATATTTTCAAATCGACATACGAAGAGTCCGATGTGTATTTTTTCGAAACGCCCGAGATTTTCGCGAGCAGATAACCGTTTTCCCTGTATCTTTCGCGGATGGATTTAAGGTCGGAGTTCAACTGCTCTTCCGTGAACTGCTTATCCGGTTTGAGCAGCATCGCGCTTTTCAGGTTGTTATCCGAAAACACCGAATTGCCTTCAAAAGATATTGAACCGACAAGAGTTTGCCCTGTTGCTGCGCATGGGATTACAGCGGGTATTAATACTGCAAAAATGATAAAATACAAACAGCTGATGCCGGCGGAATATTTTCTTTCACCTTTTGCCACAAAATAAATTTATCCATTTATTGCAATAATGAAATACAAAAATTGTCCTTATTTCGAATGTCGGAAACGCTGCAGTCCGCGGTTTCAACCGCGGGTAAAGGGAATCTGCCGGATTTATCAAGCCGTTTTAACGGTTTCATTAAATTCCATCCGTGCCCTTAAAACAAGAAACTCCGCTTGCGGCGGAGTTTCCTTTGTTAACCCGATAATAATATATATATTATTACTTCTTTTTCTTTTCTGTTTTGTTGTCAGCCGGAACATCAGGATATTTCATCGAAATTTCTTTTCTCCGCCTGAATATCGAAACTATGAATCCGACAAACATCAGCACTACGCCCGTCCACAGCACGCTTATAAAGGGCTTGATTGATACTTCAGCCACAAGCACTTCATTCGCGGTCGTGTTATAATTCTTGTTCCTGTCGAGCACCACTATCCTGGCAGTTGTCCCGCCTGCTTCCTCGCCTTTAACACTCATGTTCAGGAAATAAAACTCGTAGTTCCTGTTGTCTTTCATCATGAACGCCATAGGACTCGGCTGGCCGTTTACGAACTGGGTTTTTACGTTGAGTGTCTCAGTTGTCTTGCCGTCGCTGACGTTGAGAATCGCGCCGAGCGTATAATTTCCGGACGCCATTTCCTTTCCGCCCTTTTGCATGTTGCCGAAATCAAAATCCACGAATTCGACTGTCAGGTCGTCTATTTTCTTTTTCTCGCCCTTCTTTATGTCGTACTGAGCTTCCTTCGGGTACAAATCAGGTTCTTCAAGACTCATCGGTGATATATACAGGTCTTTGTAAGAGAAGTTGGCAATGTCCGGATTCTTCATTATTCCGTTTGAGAAAGTGCTCACGAACATAATCGGCCGCATCGTCATCTCCTTGTTATCCTGTTCCACCGTTACGTTGAACGCGTACATTGTGTCGCGCTTATTGTTCGCGTCCATGAAAGGCGTCGCGCCCGAATACGTAAACTTGTAACCGAACGCTTCTTTCGGAACGCCGCGTTCAAGCGAAAGATTCGTTTCTTCGCTGTACCTCCCTGAACCGATAACGCCGAGAAAGAAAAGCGCGATTCCGATATGAGCGAACATGCCGCCGAAACTTAATTTGCCGTTGCGGATTACCTTAACCGCGAGCCTCGCGTTTATGAAAAACGCAATCAGCGACACAAACGCGAATATTATATACAGCGGGTCGTGCAAGCCGATAACAACCAATACTATCGTCATTATAAGCGAGAGTATTCCCGGAAGTATGAGATTGCTCGTGAATTTTTTGAGTTCTGTCTGTTTCCAGTCGATGTACAGGCTGATTCCCATGGTTATCATGAGGAATATGGCTATCGGTATCGTCATCTTGTTGTAAAAATTCGCCTCGACTTTCGCCTGCGAGACAATCGGCAGGCTTGTACCCACGAATACAACGAGCGCTGAAGCGCTGAGAAGAAGCGCGCCTATAAGAAGGAAAGACTCCTTCGTGAGAAACTTCGAACTTTCCGTTCTTAAATCTTTAAGGCTCTTCCACCTGAAAATAATCGCCGCGAGCGAAATCAGCGTGAACGACGAAATGAATATTACCAGCACAAGATATACAAGAGCGCCCGGGTCTACGAATGAGTGAACCGAGGAATCGCCCAGTATACCGCTCCTTGTAAGGAATGTCGAATAAAGCACAAGAAGAAAAGCGAGAATGCTCAATATCAGGTTCGTCTTCTTGTATCCACCGGTTTTTTTCTGCGAAAGAATCGTATGCAAACTTGCAACGTTTATTATCCATGGTATGAGCGATGAATTTTCTACGGGATCCCATGCCCAGTAGCCGCCCCATCCGAGAACGCCGTAAGCCCAGTAGCCGCCCATCATGATGCCGAGTCCGAGAATGCCGCCGGAAAAAAGTATCCACGGCACGGAGAACGTTACCCATTTGCTGTACTCGTTCTTCAGCAGCGAGCCTATCGCGAAAGCGAACGGCACAGTGAGCGACGAAAATCCGAGGAAAAGCGTCGGTGGATGTATTGACATCCAGAAGTTCTGAAGCAGGGGATTCAAACCTCTGCCTTCCGGAGGAACAAAGCCGTATTCGACCTCCTTCGGAAACGCTTCCCAGATATAGTTGAACGGCGATTTCAGAATCAGTATGAGCGCGAGAAAACTCAGTACCAGAGTGTAAACGAGCATTACCTGCGGCTCATGCCTATCGCCTTTTGAAACAAAGTTCAGAAGGAATATTCCGATAACTGCCGTAAGGAATGCCCAGAGCATGAAACTCCCTTCCTGTCCCGCGTAGAACGTGGACATCAGAAGGGGCAGCTGCAGATCGGTGCTGCTCTGCTCCCAGACGTAAGCGAACTGAAACTGATGCGTCAGTATTATGTACAGCAGGTACAGCGACGCGGTTATAAAGCCTATCGAAGTAATATGGAAGAAAATCCTCCCCATGTTAAGGAATTTATCCCTGCCCGTATGGGTAAGTAAAAATCCTGTAATGGATAATATCGACGCGGCAAATGAAATGTAAATTAAAACTTTACCTATCATAGGATATGTAATTAAACTTTATTATTGTTGTTTGTAAGTGTTCTTGACGTCTTCCCCCTTGCCTTCGTACTTTGAGGGGCACTTGGTAAGTATGTCCTTGGCGTAGAAAGTATCTCCTTTGACTTTCCCTTTTGCCACAACCATTGTGGCTATGTCGAAATTGTTCGGCTTGGCGCCGTCAAGAACGACTTTCATTTCGGTATTGCTGTCGTCTTTCATGTAGAATGTGAAAGTGTTTGCCGCGGCATCGTATTTCGCGTCCTTCTCCTTTACCCATGAACCTTTGACTTCTACAGTCTTCAGTTTTTTCTGAGCGTCGGAAAATGATGCGTACTCTATTTTATTGTCCATAAAAGAGATGAAACCTACAACAATAAATACAACAACAATGACCGCTCCTATCGCAATTTTGATTTTGTTAGTCATTTTTGTTCCTCTCTTTCAACTTTTTTTAAACTTCTGTCAATCTTGTTCAGATACAGGAATATCCCTGCCCATATTATGAGAGCGATTATCAGGACCAGATACATTGAATTCTGCTCTAAAAAGTCGTGCATATCTTATTAATTGTTTTTTTGAATTCTTAATAATTTTAGTTTTTCAACTCTCATCCTGACGTTCAGTATCCAGAAAAAGAGCATTGTGAAACTAAACAGTGAAAAAAGAAATATCGAAAGCATCACAGGATTCATCGTAATCTTTCCCTGAGAGTTGACTATCGTATCCGCAGGATGCAGCGATTCAACGAGCCTTGGCATTATGAAAATGAAAAACGGAACAGTTACGAAAGCTATAATCGCGTAAACGGATGCAAGTTTGGCTTTCTGGTCGTGGTTTTCAATCGCGGAACGGAGTGAGAAATAGGCTCCGTAAATCAGAAGCAGAATGAATATCGATGTTTCCCTCGGGTCCCAATTCCAGAAAGAGCCCCAGTTGAATTTCGCCCAGAGCGAGCCGGTTACGGTAGCAAGTATCGTAAACAGGAATCCCACTTCCGCGGCTGAGTTTGCCCTGATGTCATACATCAGGTCCTTTTTCCTGAGATACTGCACGGAATAAATCATCGAAAGCAGGAATGAAAGCACCGCAATCCATGACATCGGAACGTGCAGGTATATAATTCTTGCCTTATCGCCCAGTCCCGGTATAAATGGTATCGGCACTAACGTCGTTCCGACAAGAACTATCGTTATTGAAATAAATACTATTGATTTATAAATGTTGTTCATCACCGCTGATTAATCGTTAGGAATCGGCCTTCCCATGCTTTCGTAAATTTCCTCTATCTGTTTCTTGTTTCTCTGCGCCTCAACGTTGTTCGGGTCGAGTTCGAGAACTCTTCTGTAATGTTTCAATGCCGGTCTGTATTTCTTTTTAGGGCTGACGTTTGCCTCGAACATAAGATAATTTCCTGCCGCCATGTGTTTTGCTATAAGTTCGTTCTTTACGCTCGGGTCTTTTTTGTAATTGTTCTCGAAATCATAAGCGCCCTTCGAAAGTTCGTCCGCCTTCGGATCGACTGCCGAGTCGGGAGCCGTGTCCATGTTACCCTGTGTGTTGTCCTGATTCATCTGGTCGGGATTCATATTGCCGTGAGGATTGGGCATGTTCTGCTGCACCGGAGGCATAGTCTTGTTATCCGTCATCTTCTTTTCTTCCATCTTTGTGCATCCTGCGATAAGTAAAGCGGATAGCGACAATAAAACTATTTTCTTCATTTAATTTTCTTTTTTATTTTAGACAAATATACAAATTTTAATAATTAATATTTCTATAAATAGTAACAATATATACACTTAAAGCGTTTCAAATAAACTGCTATTTTTCAGGCGTTTTATTTCGGTTTTTTGAACGGAATTCAAAGGAAAGAACAATAGCGGTCTTTATAGATTTAAAAAAATCCCGTCCCCCAGAAAGAGGGACGGGATTCATACAAACAAATAAAATTAATTGTTCACTCCGAAATCCACTGCTCCGTTTACGTGCCTTGACTGGTTTATAATAACCCCTGCGGAATTGATAACCGCGCCGTGGCAGAGATAACACTTATTAAGCGTCCAGCCCTGCGGATGCGTCCCGCCCGGAAGCGGATTGCCCGTTGTCGGATTGCCGTGGCATGTGCCGCAGCCTGCCGAATTCGGCGTTATAAAATTCGCGGTGTTAGTCGTGTTTCCGTTCTTGAAATTTCCGTGGCAGTACGTGCCCGAACAGGTCTGCGTTCCCTTGTCCCATGTCGGGTTTGGTGTAACGCCTTCCGTTACGGTTTTCGCAAGATTTCCGAAAACAAGAGTCGCGGTTGAATTCGTGTTTGCAATGTGGTTCGGGTCAGAGAACGATGAGACCGGGAGGTGGCATTCCTCGCATTCGACAACTGCGGTGAAACGCTGCGTTGTATCAGAGTTCATATGCTTGTCATGCGCCCCTACTCCTGTTTGCGTGTTCAGCGTGTTCCCGAACAGTGACTTCGGCGGATAAATGTGGTTGTCGTTGCCGTGACACGTGTTGCATGACTCGGGACCGTTTTCGTGGCATGTCAAACAGGATACCTGCGCCGTGCCTCCGTTATAATCGGCTCCGTGGCATGATTTGCACATGCCGGGATTCCAGTTGTCGGCGGCGATGGTTTTCCCGTGAAAGTTCGTCGAAGCGGGATTGAGCCATCCTTCGCCGTGGAAACTCGTTGTAGGCGCCATTACCACGTTATCCTTGACCTCGCTGCATCCGTAAATGAAGCCGAAGACAGTTAAAATTATCAGCGAATAAAAAATAAATATTTTTTTCATACTCTTTTTTTTATTTAGTGTTTTGTACCGTGGCAATAACCGCAGAAGCCGACTCCTGCGACACCGTCGGGTCTGGCGTTAGCGTCTGTATGACATGTGTAGCAAACCGCGCCTTTAGTCTTATGCCAGCTTCCGTGCTCGTCTTTCATGAAATCAACTTCGTGAGTTTTCGGGTTCGTGCCCTTGATTGCGTCATTGTCAAAATGGCATTTGACGCAT
>JAJTBN010000330.1 GCA_021286895.1 Bacteroidota bacterium
GTACTTCTTTATCGGAACGTATCCGAGGGAATTTATTTTGTCCTCGTCCATCCCGCTCGCGAAGTAATCGCCGATCTTCTGCCTGTTTGTGCCTTTGACAAGATTCTTGTCGGCAGAACATTCTTCGACGATTTCTTTAAGTTGTTTCATGTTGTTTTCGCGAAGTTCGTCGAATGACGTGAATCTCGTCATGTCGGGAGGTATCGGATTGTTCTTCATCCATGTCCCGTTCGCGTATTCAAAAAAATCGTCCCCGGGTTTTACCGTTACGTCCATGTTGCTCTTGTCAAGTATCGGCTGAGCATTGGATACCGCGGCGAAAACCAGAAACACTAAAAAGGAAGCAATAATTAATTTCAGGTAACGCATATAAATTTGTATAAGTTTTGAAAAATTATTTGAAATGTTATTACGGAATTATCGTATGTGATTTTTGCAGCCAAGTTTTACAATTTCAGAGATAATTATATAAATAAACAGAGTATTCTTATTATACGCAAAAAATAAAAAAAGTTACGGTGCGCCGAACTGAAATATACGAAGTTACGGACATTGAAAACCCGGCTCTAAATTATTAATTATTAATTACTAATTGTAATGAAGCGTAACATTCTGTTTCAGCGCGCTGCTCAAACTCATTGAAACCGGACATGTGTCAGCGCAATGCTGAAGTATTCTTCTCTGCGAATCCGTGTATTCCTTCTTGGGGAAATATATATTCACTACGATTTCCTTGACACGCCTCGGGTCGGTACCCATGATTTTGGTTACATCGGCTGTCGTGCCTTCGATTGAAAATCCGTGCGATTTTGCCGCTATACCCATGATTGTAATCATGCAAACTCCAAGTGAGGTAGCGAGTAAATCAGTCGGGGAAAACGCCTCGCCTTTGCCCTGATTGTCTGTCGGCGCGTCGGTCGTGATAATCTGACCTGATTTCTCGTGCCTTGCTTCAAGCCTTAAGTCTCCGAGATACTTGATTGTGGATGTTGCCATAATAGATTAACCCTTTGAATCCTGTTTGATTGTTTCAAAGTTACCAATAATTGAGTTGGTTTAAAATAGAAAAAATGAAGAAACCCGAAGAAGTTAGTAGTTAGAAGTTAGAAAAATAATTGTCATCCCCGCATGATCTTAGCGGGGATCAAGAACAATATCGTTTATAAAATGTATGCGGCTCCATATGTAATTCGGGTAATAAGCGGTTTTGTTCCTGATTCCCTACAAAACTCCAGCGCAATGGATGGGAATTACAAGAATGAACAAGCTATAACTTTGTTTCTAAAAATTCCCTGTCAGTATCTTCAACTCATTCAACGCTATCCTGTAACTCAACTGCGCCGCGTATAAATCCGATTCCGCCTTCGCGAGAGCCGCTCTCGAAGTCAGATAGTCCGCTTCAAGATTCAAACCCGACTCACGCTTGTCGCTCTGCACTTTCAGGTCTTCCCTTCTGTATTCAACAACTTTCATCGCTACGTTCATCAAATCCCTTAACTGTCTCAGTTTCCTGTACGACTTCTCCACTTCCGTGCTCACCTCGTCCTTCGTTTCCTTTATGTTCGTCTCCGCCTGTAGTCTCTGCATCTGCCTCTGCTTCAAGGTGAAGTTATTC
>JAJTBN010000089.1 GCA_021286895.1 Bacteroidota bacterium
GTATCATGAAACCGGTCACGTGCTTGTCGCGAAATACACTCCCGAAGCCGACCCGGTACATAAAGTGACTATAATCCCGAGAGGCAGGGCATTAGGAGTAACCACATATCTGCCGATGGACGAGAAACATACTTATTCGAAGGAATATCTCGAAGCGATGATAGCATACGCGATGGGCGGCCGCGCTGCGGAGAAACTTATCTTTAATGAACTTACAACAGGCGCGAGCAACGATATCGAACGCTCAACATCTATAGCGAGAAAAATGGTATGTGAATTCGGAATGAGCGAAAAACTCGGACCGATTACTTACGGCAATAAACAGGAAGAAGTTTTCCTCGGCAAGGAACTTCACGAGCACAAGAACTACAGCGAAACAACGCAGATACTTATTGACGATGAAATAAAAAAGATTGTAAACGCGGGTATGGACAGGGCAATGCGCGTTTTGACAGAGCACATAGACGAACTGCACAGACTTTCGGAAGTACTTCTTGAAAGGGAAATTCTTGATTCCGAAGAAATCGACAAGGTAATAAGAGGCGAAACGCTTCCGCCGGTTGAAAAGGAAGGCAGTAACGGAAACGGAGCGGTTAAATGCGAAACGAAAACAGCCGAAAGCGAGACGACTGTTTCGGGAAACTAAATTTATAATTCTCGGAAAAAGCGAGTTCATCTCGCTTTTTTCGTTTTCAAATGCATGAAGAGGGATATTGATATTAAATATGAGTTTTACAGGAAACTTGTCCACATCATATCGACTGTTATCCCCGTCGTTTATTATTTTACTTCCTATGAATTTATAATAACACTTGTCGGAACGGGCACGGTCATAATGATACTGATTGACGTGCTGAAAAGGTATTCGCAGCCTGTCGGTTCACTCTATAAAATGGTTTTCGTGCGGATACTACGGGAAGATGAAAAGGATTTCGGCAAAAAACTTTTTACGGGCGGCACATATTACGCTTTCGGTATTTTTCTTTCGCTCCTGTTTTTTTCGATGGAAGTGGCGATTGCTTCAATACTCGTGATGATATGGTGCGACACGCTTGCGGCGATTGTTGGAAAATCGTTCGGAAGAATCAGGATTAATGGCAGCAAAACCCTCGAAGGCTCGCTGATGTTCTTTGTAACGGGACTGGTGATAACCTTTATACTTTATCTTCTGATGCCTGCCTTTCCCTCGCTCATTTACGGCGCCATAGCGCTCTTTATTACAACGCTTATAGAATTATACATCGATAAATTAAACGACAATCTGACCATACCACTGGTTTACGGATTCATTTTTACAATTTTAATAAAAACTTTATAACATGGCATTACGCTGCGGAATAGTAGGACTGCCCAATGTCGGCAAATCAACGCTTTTTAACGCGCTTACCGAATCACAGAACGCGGAAGCTTCTAATTATCCTTTTTGTACGATTGACCCCAACGTCGGTACGATTATAGTGCCCGACCCGAAAGTGGATAAACTCGTTAGCCTGTATAACCCTAAGAAAATCGTTCCGGGCACGATAAGTTTTGTGGATATTGCAGGTCTCGTGAAAGGCGCCTCGAAAGGGGAAGGCCTTGGAAACCAGTTCCTGTCGCATATCCGCGAAGTTGAAGCGATAATTCATATCGTCAGATGCTTCAGTGACGAAAACATTATTCACGTAAACAACAAGATTGATCCGAAGGAAGATATTGAGATTATTGAAACCGAACTAATTCTTAAAGACCTCGATGTCATAGAAAAACGTCTGGAAAAAATCGAGAAGAGCGTGAGAATCGGCGACAAGAAATTCATACGCGAGACGGAACTGCTTCACGCTTTGAAAGACCATTTCGCAAAAGGCAGGCTCGCGCATTATTTTGTTATGGAACTCGCGCAGGAAGACAAAGATATACTCGCGGACGTGCATCTTTTAACCGACAAACCGATTATTTATGTTGCGAACGTCGGAGAAAACGAAGTCGGCGGCAACGAATACACGAAGGTTGTGGAAGAGATTGCAAAGAAGGAAGAAGCGAAGTTCCTGATACTTTCGGTAAAAATAGAATCGGAAATAGAAACCATGGAGGAAAAAATTGAATTCCTTAAGGACCTCGGTCTTAGCGAATCCGGACTGAACAGGCTTGTCCGCGAGAGTTACGCGCTTCTCGGACTTATAACATTCTATACCGCGGGAGAAAAGGAAGTTCATGCATGGACAATCGACAGGGGACTTAAGGCTCCGCAGGCGGCCGGTAAGATTCATACTGATTTCGAAAAGGGATTCATACGCGCTGAAGTGATAAAGTATGACGACTTAATAAGATTAGGTTCCGAAGCTGCGGTAAAGGAAAAAGGTTTGATGAAAGTCGAAGGCAAAGATTATATAGTCGAAGACGGGGATATTGTGTTCTTCAGGTTTAATGTTTAAAATAATTGTATAAATAAATTTGCCGAAAATATTTTTTTACTCGATTCAGAAGTCCTAATTGGTAACGAGCCGTTAAAACCCTTGTTGATATAAACACATTCTGTAATGTGTTTGAAAAATAAGATGCTAATTTACCCCGAAAAACCTCAGACCGTTTACGGTTAAGAATGTAAACAGGTACGCCGCGCCTGTATAAATAATAATCTGCATTACAGGAATCCTCCATCCGCCCGTTTCCTTCTTTGTAATCGCTATAGTCGAGATGCACTGCAAAGCCAGCATGAAGAAAACAATAAGCCCTGCCGCGGTTGCTGTGGTAAAAAGATTTTGTCCCGTACCGTTTATTTTCGCGTTCTTCATTTCATTAATAAGAGAACGGCTCATGTTATCATCGTCAGATTCCGTTACTTTGAAAATAAGAGCGAGCGAACTGACGAATACCTCTCTCGCGGCAAAGGTGGCAATCAGCGAGACACCAACACGCCAGTCAAGACCGAGCGGCTTCATCACGGGTTCCATAACTTTCCCGATATTCGCAGCGTATGAATTATTTATTCTTTCGGCTTCAATCAGCCTTTGAACAGAGGGGTCGCCCTTTGGCATGTCAGTTGTATCGTTTACGGTTCTGTTCGGGAAATTTGTCAGAGTCCATAATATCAGCGAGAAGATTACGATTGTCGGACCTGCTTTCTGCAGGTACTGCACGGCATTAGAATAAGTGTCTTTGAAAACGTTCATTAGTTTTGGAATCCTGTAGACAGGAAGTTCCATTATGAAAGACGAATTATCCTCGAAATTAAGAATAGCCCTCTTATAACGGTTGATAATTCCAGCGACTATCAGTGATATAATAACGCCAGTGATGTAAATCAGTGAAAGAATCAGACCGCTTAAGAAGTATTTTCCCGGGAAAAGAAAAGACAGCAAAAGCCCGTAAACAGGCAGTCTTGCGCTGCAACTCATCAGCGGAATTATGAAAATCGTAAGATATCTTTCGCGCTTGTTCTGTATGGTTCTCGCCGCCAGTATCGCCGGTATGGCGCATGCAAATCCCGAGAGCATAGGAACGAATGAGCGTCCGTTCAGACCCAGCATTGAAAGCGGCTTGTCTATAATCATCGCTCCGCGCGCGAGATATCCCGAATCCTCGAGCAGACCGAGCACAAAGAAAAGTATGACAATCTGAGGCAGGAAAACAAGCACGACGCCCAATCCGCCGATTATTCCTTTAGCAAGCAAATCAGAGTACCAGTTGTCGCCAAGTCCCATATTCACAAAACTTTCGAAATTATGAATGCCTGTGTCCACCAAATCCATAACTGGCGACGCTACCCAGAATATGGAAGTGAACATCAGAGCCATAATGGAGAGGAAAATGAAAATGCCCCATACTTTATGAAGCAGAACGCTGTCAATTTTCATGGTAAGGCTGTCGGGCATCTTAATGCTGCTGCCCCGTCCGGCTATAACAAGTTCTTTGTTAGCCTGCGCTATTAAAGGATTTTCGTGATGTTCTGTGTTCAGGTCTTTTAGAACTTTCTTTTCGAGCACTTCTATTTCGCGGTATATGCAGAGTATGTCTTCCTCCGTATGCTTATCGCGTTTATGCACCTGAACTGTCTTGCTTTCAAGGTTATCCTTAATAAGTTTTACAAGAGGTTCTATTTCTTTGACGTCTCTGGGATCGCATTTGATAACGTCGCATCCGAGTATTTCACTCAGCATCATTTCGTCTATCTCAAAACTTTTTTCCTTTAAGAGGTCGTTCATTGTAAGAACGACGATTGTCCTGAATCCGGAATCGAGTATCTGTCTTGCCAGAAGAAGATGTCTCGAGAACTGCGAAGTATCTACGGTCACGACGACAACGTCCGGTTTACCGAATTCCGGGTGGTTGTATAGATTATCGATAGTCACTTTTTCGTCGGGCGAAACGGGAATAAGGCTTATAATTCCGGGCGAATCCATTAATTGCGCGTCAATATCGAATTGCTCGAGGAACGATGAAATGCTGTATTCAATCGTCGCTCCGGGATAATTGACCGTCTTGTGTTTTTTGCCGCTTAATGTGTTGAATAAAGTTGTTTTACCGGAATTCGGAGGGCCTACGAGAGTGACCAGTTTTTTTCTTTCGGTATCAATGCTCATTCGGCAGAAATACCTCTATGCAACGTGCGTCCTGTTTGCGGATTGCTATGAGCGCGCCTCTTAGCGAGACAGAAAGGGGATCGTTGAATATTGATTTGTTGATAACCTGCAGTTCCTGACCAGGCGTAAAACCGTATTCCACAACCCTGCATGAAGAAGGATGCGAAAAATCTATGTTCTTAATTATAGCCGTCTGGCCGGAATGTAAATCCGCTACTGTCATCTTTATTTATTTAGACTAAATCTAAATAAGATAAACCGCAAAATCAAGTCAATTTAATCTATTTTGCAGTTCTGGCTTGTCAATGAGCATTTGTCGGCGTATTCGCATGAAGCGAAAACCTGTATCGAATAATCCATAAGTTTGAGGTTTTTCTCCTTGCATACATTCAGGAGTGATTTCTCAATCGTCTTGTTTTCGAATTCAATGATTTTATTGCAACTGAGGCAGATAATGTGGTAATGATTTTTTCTCCCGTGCTGTGTTTCGTATCTCGCTCTGTCTCCCTTGAAATTATGCTTGGTAAGTATCTTGCAGTTGTTCATGAGTTCGAGAGTGTTGTAAACCGTCGCTCTCGACACGCGTATGAAATCACCGCGCATCTTTGTGTAAAGATCGTCCGCGTCGAAATGGTTTTCCATCGACAGGGCGGAGTCCAGTATAAGAATCCTCTCGTTCGTGATTCTGTGTCCGTTCTCTTTGAGATACGCTATGAATATTTCCTTGTATTCTTTTTTGTCCATAAAAAAATCCCTGAATCGTTTGATTCAGGGATAATATAATTAATCTGAATGACTTTTATAATTTACTAATTAATTTATCGAGTATATTCATACCTTCGTCAATCTTTTCGGGTGTGACAGTAATCGGAGGCCTGAACCTTATCGATTTCGGTCCGCATCCGAGTATAAGAAGACCTTCATCAACCGCGTTTTTAACTATGCTGTTCCTCATATCGCCGTCTTTCACGTCAAACGCGCAGAACAGTCCGAGACCTCTGCCGTTGCTGACTTTTCCGGGATACTTTTCTTCCAATTCGTGAATCTTGTCCTGAAGGTATTTGCCTGTTGTTTCGCAGTTCTTCACAAGGTTTTCTTCTTCGATGATTTCGAGTATTTTCCTGAACCTGAACATGTCCACAATGTTGCCGCCCCATGTCGAATTGATTCTGCTCGGTTTTCTGAAAACATTTTCTTCGACTTCGTCAATCCTGTCGGTCGAGAGAATACCGCAAACCTGCGTCTTCTTTCCGAATGAAATAATATCGGGTTTTATGTAATGCTCATGCGCCCACCATTTACCCGTCATCGCGATGCCTGTCTGCACTTCGTCGATTATGAAAATAATGTCGTTTTCGTTGCAAATCTGTCTCAACTGCATGAAGAATTCTTTCCTGAAATGATTGTCGCCTCCCTCGCCCTGAATGGTCTCTAAGATTAGTCCCGCGATATCGTCCTTATTATCGTGAATGGCCTGTTTAATTTCATTGATCGACTGTTTCTCGAGTTCTATGACTTTCTTCAGATTCTCCTCGTTGAGAGGAAATGTGATTTTCGGATTCGTGACTCTCGGCCAGTCGAATTTTGGGAAATAATATATCTTGACCGGGTCCGTGTTCGTCAGAGACAGCGTGTAGCCTGAACGTCCGTGAAACGCTTCCTTGAAATGTATAATCTTCTTACCTTTTTCCTCCTTGCACCCCTTAGCGAAATTCTTCTGCACTTTCCAGTCGACAGCCGCTTTTATCGCGTTTTCGACTGCAAGCGCTCCTCCTTCGATGAAAAACGAATACTTGAAATAAGAAGGTAAATGTCTGATAAAGACGGTTTATTTAATGCAATCCTGCCAATTTCCATGATGAACTTTTCATCATTAAGTTTTGGATGGTTCATGCCGAGCGGGCTGGATGCAACGAAGGTGAAGAAATCGAGCATTCTTTTCTTTCTCTTTGAATCATAGAGATATCCGTTCTTTGATTCATGAAGGTCAAGAGTCATGTCGAATCCGTCAACAAGCATTCTCTTCCGCAGCACATCCTGAACTTCTTCCGGTTTGACGCTGTGTCTTTTAATCATAAAACTCCAGATTTAAATTGTTAACTGATTTTTATTTTATATAACCTATTATGTGTGTTCTTTCTTTTTTCCTTTTCCAGTATGAGGTGAAATCATGGACAAGTTTCCTGTCTATAATCACAACCAGCCCGATTCCGAGATTGAAAGTTTTGCGCATATCGTTCTCGGGTACGCCTCCTTTTTTCTGAATCAACTGAAACAGTGAAGGACGTCTCCATGAATCCCAGTCGATGTTCATTTCAAGCCCTTTGGGAACGACGCGTTTCGTATTGCCGACAATGCCTCCGCCTGTGATGTGTGAGAATGACTTAATCCTGAAATTCTTAAGCGATGATTGTATAATACCGAGATATGACCTGTGGACTTTCAGAAGTTCTGAACCGAGAGTGCTTTTAAGTCCGGGGAAGCGCAGTTTGTAATCCCTGTTCGAAAAGATTTTTCTTACGAGCGAGTAGCCGTTCGTATGAAGACCGTTCGATTCGAATCCTACAAGCACGTCGCCGCTTTTTACGTTTTCATAGTTCACTATTTTCTTTTTATCGACAATACCTACGATGGTACCCGCGAGGTCGAAATCATTATCGCCGTAAACACCCGGCATTTCGGCAGTCTCGCCGCCTATAAGCGACATTCTGTTGTTTTTGCATCCTCGTACGAGACCTTTTACGATGTTAACGGAATTTTCCACATGAAGTCTGCCGGTCGCGTAATAATCGAGGAAATAAAGCGGAACGGCGCCGCATACGGCGATATCATTAACACAGTGATTTATTAAGTCTTCGCCTACAGTATCGTATTTACCGAGAATAGCGGCGATTTTAACTTTTGTGCCAACACCGTCTGTGCTGGATACAAAAACAGGATTGCGCATTCCTTTGAAATCCAGTTCGTAGAACGCGCCGAAATTCCCGATGCCGGTCAGAACGTTTTTATTGAATGTAGTCTTGACTAACGGTTTAATTCTGTCTAAAAATACATCGGCTTTTTGAATATTTACGCCGGAGGATTTATATGAAGTCATGCACTAAAATACTCGAAAAAGCCCCATTTTTCAATTCATTTTCAAGTAAAAATTCTGCGTTTAAACGTTTTAAAGTGAATTTTCCAAAATTTTATTTTCGACTTTATTTTTTACGCCGTAGTTTGATGTAAAATGTATGCGGAATTCAGAAACTCTTTGTGAATTTGTCAGGATTATTTTTATATTCCTAAATTACCGGCATACCGTCTTAACCGAAAGTTGCCCCGTTGTTCCACAGACGTTCTCCCGAGTTTGTAATCTGAAATCATATTTGAAAATCCGTAAATATACTGATTCATAAAAGAAAACCACAGTAATAATCTTAATCATTGAATTTATGCACTTCTTTTTTTGCTTCTTCAAAAGATAATGACAATAACAGGAAACTGAGTCCTTTGCACAAAATTGATATAATGTCAAATTAAGGTCAGTATGTCTAATAATTATACGTTTTAGCAATCGGTGAATTTATCTCAGAATCAGATAATTTCGAAAATTTCATTTTCCCATGTAAAAAATCAACAAAAATCCATATATTTACATACTTTATTGAAAAATATGTCTAATTATTTCTTTTTAAAAAGAAATTTTCTTTTGATTGAAAGTGTTTAATAATAAAACAGTTATTTGAAGAGGATAGTATCAATATTTCTTGTTTTCCTTATTGTACTCAACTCCGTTTTTTTCGGTGTCTTGTATTTTATTGCCAAAAGCGAATTGAAGAAGGAATTTCTCTCTTCATTGAAAATATCGGATTATAATTTGCCGGTGACGATTGTCACTTCCGACGACATTAATTCGAATCCTGATATAGTCGCGCTTGAGAATGATGAAATTAAAATAAACGGCCGGTATTTCGATGTGTTTAAAACTGTGAGCGTGAACGGTAAGAAAACTTACTATTGTATAAGCGATAAAAATGAAGAGCAGCTTGAGAAAGCATTTAACAATTTCCTTTTTTCATCCGAAAAAAATACAACTTCAAAAACCGCGCAGACTTTAATGAAACTCATCAGCATGTCGGGATATCCGGCATCCTTCTACTATAATTCCATATCAACACGTTTAATCGCGTATCCGGTTGCGGATAATTTTTCGCTGCTCGACGCTTTGATTAAAATACCCACTCCTCCTCCCGAGGTTTAATTCTCCATACAGACTTTAAAACAATTTTTCAAAATTCCTTCTTAAGAAGGATAAAATCAATTTTAATACAGAATATGAAAAAAATTATATTACTGAGCATTTTGCTTATAGTTTATCTCAACGTGCATGCGCAGTACAGTCTAAGGGGAACGATAAGGGATATCCAGAATAACCTGCCGATTCCAAGCGCGATTGTTACTATTCCCGGAACGGAAATTCATACATCGACTGACGATGAAGGACTGTTTGAGTTAAAATCTTCGTCTGCAATAACGACTATTTCTATAAGAGCCATCGGATACGAACAGAAGGAAATTACCGTATCAGATTACAAGAATGAAATTCTCATTACTCTTCAGCCTACTAATCTTTCAACGGGAGAAATTCAGGTTGAATCGAATATGAAGAGAAATATCGAAACGCCGCAGAGTATCGGACACCTTTCAAAAGAAGACCTTAACAGGGACATAGGCATCAATTTCCAGAATACAATGAATCTTCTTCCGGGCGTGAGAATGCAGTTCAGGAACCTCGGCTCGGGCGTTCTTATGTCAATACGCGGTTACGGAGTGCAGACAAATTTCAACGGCAACGGCTACAAGGCTTATTATAACGACATTTCATTAACGGACGCGGACGGTACGACTGCGCTCGACGAAGTTGATTATACGAACCTTGGAAACGTAGAAGTTTACAAAGGACCTTCATCCAGCATTTACGGAGCGAACATAGCGGGTACACTTATAATGAAAACCGACAAAGCACCGTGGGGAACTAACATTGTCCTTGGCGGACTCGGAGGTTCTTTCGGACTTTTCAGGACAAATACAGGAATTTCAGTCGGCAGCGAAAAACTCAATCTCTTCGTGAACTACGGCCACCAGCAGGCTGACGGCTTCAGGCAGCACAACAACACGCAGGAAGATTTCGCGATTGTGAACGGAACTGTATATATAGATTCGAAAAACACATTCTCATTCTTCGGAAATTATTCGAACGTCTATAACGCGCTGGCCGGCGAGCAGGACAGTCTGACATTCCTCAACAATCCGACTCTCGCGGACACTCAATACGTGAACAATGACGCTCATATCAGGAGCGAAAGTTCGAGAATAGGTTTCTCGTTCGAGCATCTCTTCTCGAAAGTTTTCAAGAACAAGACGACAATTTACGCGGGCTTCTTCTTTCAGGACCAGCCTTCAGCGGCAGGACTTACAAGAGCAAACAAGACAAAACTCGGCGGCAGAACGACGTTTTCCTATTCGCCTGTAATTGGTACGGTACCCGCGAACTTTACTTTCGGCGGTGAATTCCTTCAAAACCTTAATTTCCAGAAATCATACGGGCTTGTCGACAGTAAGCTCGGAGCGCTACGCGGCGATCAGGAAATTAAACCGATGACGTACAATATGTTCGGGCAGGTTGACCTTGATATTACGAAAACTACTTTATTCACAGCTGGCGCGAGCCTAAACTTCGTAGAGTACAGCGTAACCGATATGATGGCGGGTACTCCGACTCACGTGAACATGACGGGATACAGAAAATTCGACCCGATAGTAACTCCGCGCGTTGCGATAAACCAGATTATCAAAGGTCTGTTCTCGGTTTACGCGAGCGTAAGCACAGGTTTCACTCCGCCTTCGACAAGTCAGGTGCTGATTACTCAACTTGGAAAAGTCAATCTTGACCTCAAGTCCGAAACCGCAGTCAGTTATGAAATCGGAACAAAGGGTGACCTCTTCGATAAGAAACTCAGTTACGAAATAGCGGGATATCTTATGAACGTAAGCAACAAACTTGTCACACAGAATTTCGTCGCGAGCGGAAGCACACCTGCATATTCAATCACGACAAACGCCGGTGAAGTCCGCTATAAGGGCATCGAAGGAAAGGTTTCGTACGCGTACCTGCCTGCAAACTCGAATATCATCTCGCTCGTAAGGCCCTTCGTCACTTACACCTACACTGACAATAAGAACGTAGATTTCAAGAGCGATAATAACAACAACGCGAATACAAAAGACTACAGCGGTCTCGTCGTACCGGGCGTGGCTCCGAACGTTTTAAACTTCGGTCTCGACGTTTTCTCAAAACAGGGACTTTATCTGAACATGACTTATTCCTGGACAGATGAGATTTACACGACGTTTAATAACCAGCATGCGGCTCCCTCGTATTCGCTTCTCAATTCGCGCCTTGGATACAAAAGAAATATCGCTAACATGTTTAATCTT
>JAJTBN010000090.1 GCA_021286895.1 Bacteroidota bacterium
GCTTAAGGAGCTGTGTAATTTTTTCCTTCATGTTTTTTCTGTCGACTATCAGGTCGAGGAAACCATGCTCGAGAAGGAATGCCGAGCGCTGGAAACCTTTCGGAAGGTCTTTTCCCGTAGCCTGCTTGATAACGCGCGGACCCGCGAAACCAATTAGGGCATTGGGTTCGGCGATATTCAGGTCGCCCTGCATCGCGTAAGACGCGCTCGCGCCGCCTGTCGTCGGGTTGGTTATAACGGATATGTAAGGCACTTTCTCTTCCGCGAGTTTAGCGAGCCTTGCAGAAATTTTTGCCAACTGCATCAGCGATATACCGCCTTCCATCATTCTCGCGCCGCCGCTCGATGATATTATAAAAAGAGGCGCTTTTGTTTTTATACTCTTGTCAACCGCTCTGCAAATTTTCTCTCCGACCACGCTTCCCATGCTTCCGCCGATGAAACTGAAATCCATGCACGCGATTACGCTCGGCATCTTGTTAATTTCACCGGTTCCCCATCTGACAGCGTCAACGAGTTCCGTCTTTCTTATTGTTTCGTCAATTCTCTTATCGTAAGGCTTTGTGTCGGTGAATTTGAGCGGGTCGACAGATTTCATTTTCTTGTCGTATTCCTTGAATGTTCCTTCGTCGAATAAAAGGCTGAAATACTCGTTGCTGCCAATCCTGAAATGAAATCCGCATTTTATGCATGTATAGGAATTCCCTTCCCATTGTTTCTTATGCATCATCTCCCCGCATTCGTCGCACTTAACCCACATTCCGTCAGGTACGTCCTGCTTTGGAGTATCCGTTGTAATATTCTTTTCGCTTCTTTTAAACCAGGCCATTGTCGTTAATTTAGTTTTTAAAAATTGCCGAATCTGAGAACGCGCCCGGCGTACTCAGATACGTCACTTTCTTTGTTCAAACATGTTCTTCATGTAAAAAGGCTCGCTTGTCATGTAATCGTTTATTCTTCCGCCGTTCACCGCCTTAACGGTCATTTCATACATTGCGTTCATGCCGGTGTACGCTGATATATCGTGTATTTCAAGGCTGCCGGGCAAAACTTTTCCCGGATTTTCGTTTATCAAATAGACCCTTCCGCTTCCAAATTCCGCGGGATTAATGATTCTGTAATCCGATATTCTTTCAGGTCCTTCGCCGGTTTGTCTGTATTCAGCGGTGTAATATTCCCCGCTTCCCGAATACGTGTAGATGAGTGGCATGATTATTTTACCCTCCGCGTCCTGAGTGAACTTGCCCGCGAGAATATCCAGGGTTACAAGTTCGACTAATTTCGCTTTCCCGGCGAAACAGATACCCTTTGCGATTGCCGAACCGACTCTAATTCCCGTGAATGAGCCCGGGCCGTTCGACAATCCTACATAATCCACTTCGCTTAAAGAACACCCCGCCGAGTCGAATGCCGTCTTCATAACATGAACAAGACTGTCGGCATTTTCACCCGGTTTGAGGTCATTTAATATAATAAAATTGCCTTTCTTGTTATAGGCAAATTCGATTTTTTTAAATGCGCAATCTATGAGTAAAATATTCAATTTTTAATGATTTATTTCAATTATTCGTTCATTTTCACCGTTTCCGTATGAAAACCTGACCTTTTTAAGCGTTTTTCCGAGATATTTTTCAGCAAGTTCCGGCCACTCTATTAGGCAAATTGAATTATCGGCGATATACTCCTCGAATCCAAGCGTCCCGAGTTCGGCCGGAGTGACCATTCTGTAAAGGTCGAAATGATAAATCTTAATGTCTTTATGCCTGTAATGTCCCGAATATTCGTTCACGATTATGAACGTCGGGCTGTTCACCACTTCGGTAACTTCAAGTCCCCTGCAGACACCCTTGACGAACTGGGTTTTCCCCGTACCTAAATCGCCGTCGAGACCGATGACATCCCCGGGTTGCAAATCGCGTGAAAACAGTTCGCCCTGCATCATTGTATCTTCAGCCGAACGGGATACCAACTTCATCCTTTACTCTCCAGAAACGCTACGGGCAGTATCATTTCTTCCATAGAGATACCCCCGTGCTGGAACGTGTCGTTATAGTAATTTAGGAATTTATGATAATCCGTCGGATAGACGAAATAGAAATCTTCCTTTGCCAGGATATAATTCACGAGACCGTTTCTGAGCGGAAGTTTATATTCCAGAGGATTCTTAATGAATATGGCGTTCCTCGAATCGGCTTTCACGTTCCTGCCGTACTTGTACCTTAGGTTCGTAGCCGATTCTTTATCGCCCATAGCCTTTACGCCGTGCAGGCAGCGAATGCTGCCGTGGTCGGTCGTAATGATAATTTTCACGTCCGACTTTGTCGACAACTGGCGGAGCATGCCGAAGAAAGACGAATGCTCGAACCATGATTCCGTCAGGGACCTGTACGCGGATTCATCGGGTGCAATTTCCTTAAGTATAGCGTTATCGCTTCTCGAATGCGCAATCATATCGACGAAGTTAATGACAATCGCGTTCAATTGGTTGTTGCAGAAAGAAAGTATCTTGCTTTCGATTCCCCTGCTGAAATCGGAATCCATTATTTTCGTATAACGCAATTCATTTCTTAGTTTTATTTTCCTTCTTTCGAGAAGTTTCTGAAGAAATTCCTTTTCGTAATTATTTTTCGAATTCTCGTCGTCTCCCGTTCTCCACAATTCGGGATAATGCTTTTCGATTTCCGAAGGATAGAGTCCCGCGAATATGGCGTTCCTGCAGTACGGCGTCGCAGTCGGCAGAAGCGAGAAGTAATAATCTTTGCTGATGCGGAAATAGTTTTCGAGATACCTTTCCATCATGAACCACTGGTCGAGGCGCATGCAGTCGACAACGATTAGAAAAACGGATTTATATTTATCGAGGTCGGGGATGACGTACTTATCGACGACTCTGTTTGACAGCACAGGAGCGCTGTCGGAATCGTCAAGCCAGTTTCTGTAATTCTTCTCGACGAATTTGGAAAACTCGACGTTGCATTCCCTTCTCTGGTCGATGGCAGTCTGCTTAAGGCCGAGTTCCGGATGCTCGTCAAGCTCTATCTCCCAGCCCGTCATCTTCGTATGAATGTTTATCCAATCATCCCATGCAAGGTCGTTCATGAGAGACATGGATATCTGGTTGAACTCCTGAATATAGTCTCGTGAGACCTGGTCGCCTTTGAGTTTTTTCCCCTCGAGAAATTTCTTGCAGACAAGCAGCACCTGTTTCGGATTAACGGGCTTAAGAAGGTAATCGGAAATCTTTTTGCCTATGGCGTCTTCCATGAGGCTCTCTTCTTCGTTCTTTGTCACCATGATAACAGGAAGATTCGGCTTAATGTCCTTTATTTCGGAAAGTGTTTCAAGACCGCCCATACCGGGCATCATTTCATCCATAAAGACGAGGTCAACATCGTTTTCTTTTATGAACTGAACGGCGTCACCGCCGTTAGTGGCTTCGTAAACGTCGTAACCTTTCTGTTTGAGGAAAAGAATGTTTGATTTAAGTAAGTCTATTTCGTCATCTACCCAGAGAATAACAGCTTTGTTTTCCATAATTCTTTCGTTTGTTTAGAGAAATGGTATCAATACGTCATTTAATCTATTGTTTTATATGTTTATAACAATTTAAACACGTTTAAGATTTAGTTCAACTACATTTTCGGTATGATACGTTTGCGGGAACATATCCACAGGCTGAACCCTACCGATTTCATATTTGTCTTTGCTCATAATAATTTTCAAATCCCTTGCCTGTGTAGCGGGGTTGCAACTGACGTAAACAATTTTCTCGAATTCCTTCCCGCTTATCACTTCGCAAATGTCGGGATGAAGACCCGAACGCGGCGGGTCGAGTATAAGTTTATTGAATCCCGATGTCACGCCATCCTCTTCAAGAAAATCCTTGATATCGGATGTAATAAATCTAACGTTGTTTATCCCGTTAAGTTTCGCGTTCTCTTCCGCGCTCTCAATCGATTCACTTATGAGTTCAACACCCGTTACATTTTTGACAAGGTCGGAAATGAAAATCGATATGGAGCCTGTGCCGCAGTAAAGGTCGAGGACGCTGTCGGTGTTTTTGAAATCGCCGAACTCCACGACCTGCGAATAAAGCCTTTCAGCCTGTTTCGTATTTGTCTGGAAAAACGCGTTGGGCGAAATCTTGAAAACAAATTCTTTTTCACCCCTTTTCAATTTATCCTCAATATATCCCCTGCCGTAAATAATTTTGACGTCTTCCGCGAACGCGACCTGCGCTTTTTTTTGAGTGAAAGAATTTATGAACGTAGTTATCTCTGGGAATTTTTCCCTGAGTTCTTCCGCGTAATCCGAAATCACTTCTTCGTCATAATCGTATGTAATAAGATTCAGCATCAGGTCGGCGGTATTTCCGCACTGCCGTATAATCAGGAATCTCAGATACCCTTCGTGAGTCTCGGTGCTGTATATGGAGAGTCCGCGGCTTTTAAAAAAGTCTCTCGAAAAATTCACGATGCGGGAGGATACTTCCGACTGGAGGAAACACTCTTCGATATCGAGTATCTTCGAATGGAATTTCGGAATATGAAGCCCGAGCGCGAACTTTTCTCTTTCCTTGTGCATGTCTTCTTTTGTCATCCACTTATCGTCCGAAAAAGAAAACTCCATTTTATTCCTGTAGTAATATTCATTTGCCGAATTTAGCGCCGACGGGACATTTACGTTTGTAAATCCGCCGATTTTTTCGAACGCGTTCTTCACGGTTTCGGTCTTGAACTCAATCTGCTTATCGTACAAGTAGTTCTGCACCTTGCATCCGCCGCACGTTCCGAAATGCCGGCATTTCGGCTCGACGCGGAACGGGGATTTTTCAATCACCTCAAGAGTTTTCGCCTCCGCATAATTGCTTTTCTTGCGCCTGATTTCAGCGCGCACCGTATCGCCGGGCAAAGCGTTCTCACAGAAAACGACAAATCCGTTTTCATCCTTCGAAATGCCTTTGCCTTCGGAAGATAGAGCCGTAATCTTCAGATTTATCTGGTTTCCCTTTTTGTACTCTGCTGACATTAATTCTTTGATTTCTTTTAATTTCGCATTTATAAAAAAACTTTACAATCCAATTAAAATCTGAATACAGAAAATGATTTTTATGCTCACTAATCCCGCAGGATGATTGTATTATAGAAAAAATGCTTTAGAGTAAAAAGAGTCCCGAAGGGACGATAGTATTTTGGTTAAAGTAATTTGAAATGCAAAGAGTGCTGTAGGCACGACAGTATTATTTAATACACTGTCGACCCTACGGGTCTAAAAAGATAATATATCTTATTTCTAAAACACTTCCGTACATACGGCACTAAAAGATTCTTGATTCTTGATTCTTGATTCTTCTGAATAGAAATTCTCTTGAATCTTACCAATTATCGGAATATTTTAAATACATGGAAAAAGACCTTCTTAACGCGAAAACTGTCGTCTCCAAGGAGAAAAGGGCAGTTTCCGAACTTGAAAAAAGATTTTCTGACAAAAAATTTAATAAAATTTTCCTTAAGGCGATTAACGCGATTTACAACTGCAAAGGAAAAATTGTAATATCCGGCATCGGGAAATCCGGCATAGTCGCGCAGAAAATCGTGGCGACTTTCAACTCGACGGGAACGCACTCAGTCTTTCTCCATTCCGCGGACAGCATTCACGGAGACCTCGGTATTATCGAAGAGGGCGACGTGATTATTCTTATTTCCAAGAGCGGAGAATCCGACGAGGTTAACAACCTTATTCCGTATCTCAAAAATCTTAAAACCAAGATAATCGTAATTACTGGGAATCCCGATTCGACTCTCGCGAAAAGCACGGATATAGTCATTGACGCGTCCGTAAAGACGGAAGCGTGTCCGCATAACCTCGCGCCGACTTCGTCGTCGACGGTTACGCTTGTTATCGGCGACGCGCTCGCGGTCTCGCTGCTTCAAAGACGCAGGTTCACGAAGAAAGATTTCGCGTTCCTTCATCCGGGCGGAATTCTCGGGAAAAAACTCCTGCTTCGTGTAGAGGATATTATGGTTAAGGGAAAGGATATTCCCGTTGTAAGAAAGGATACACGCCTTAAAGACATTATCTACACTATTTCGTCGAAGCGCCTCGGCTGCGCGGTCGTCATGAATAACGAAAAAATAGAAGGCATCGTTACTGACGGCGATATCAGAAGACTTCTTGAAAAAGACGATGACGTGAGAAACATGAAAGCGGCGGACTTTATGAATAAAACTCCGAAAACGGCACACAAAGAAATCCTCGCGAAAGCCGCGCTGGAAATAATGGAAAAGAATAAAATCACACAACTGCTTATAACCGACAAAAAGAAACTCGCAGGTATGCTGCATATACATACGCTCGTTGAACTCGGACTCTGATGAAGATACTCATATATAATATTCTTTTCCTCGCGCTGATTTTCTATTCATGCGAAAACAAATTCGGTCCTCCGAAAACAGACATCAAGGCCGACGAGATTCCGGAACAGGAAAGCTGGAATTCGTCAGTGGCGTTTTCCGATTCGGGAAACGTGAAAGCCGTCCTGAAAGCGGGGCATATTTCAGTTTACAACAAGAAAGGATACACACTTATCGACAGCGGCGCGACTGTCGATTTCTTCAAGAACGGCGATAAGGTTTCAACGCTGACAAGCAAACGCGGCAAGGTGCTCGAACCGTCAAAGGATATTGAAATTTTCGACAGCGTGGTTGTCGTAAACAAAGAAGGCAGCATACTAAACACTCAGAAACTTCTCTGGAACAACAAGTCACAGCGCGTTTCCACCGACGTTTACGTGAAAATCAAAACGCCGAAAGAAGACATAGAAGGCATAGGTTTCGAATCAGACCAGAACCTGAAGAATTACACAATCTACAAAGTGACTGGAGTGTTTTCGAAATGAACGGGCGTTTTTTTGTAATATTACTGGCGTTATTCATATTTACTTCAGCCGTTTATTCACAGGATAAAATCGAACTTAAGAAGAGTGATAAACTCACAGGCAAGATTATTGAAGGTAAATCGGTAAGAGAAGCGACAGGGAATGTTCATTTTGTACAGGGCAATGTCGACGTGTACTGCGATGACGCGGTTCAGTACATAGACGGCAACTGGGTTGAACTCCGCGGAAACGTGCGGCTTTATCAGGACACGCTTTCGCTGTTCACATCAAAAGCGACGTATTACGGGAACGACAAGAAAGCGATTTGCGACGGGAACGTTACGCTCAAAGACCCGAACGCTACTCTCCGCGCGAACCACGGCTTATATTATTTCAACGAGGCAAAAGCGATCTTCACGGGTGACGTGATTATCATTAATCCCGCTTACAGAATCACTTCCGACGAACTTACTTACATGCGCAACACTGAAGATTCGTACGCGAGGGGCAACGTTGTAGTAAATTCTGACTCTGCGGTCATTAAAGCCGAGAACATAGATTTTCTGAAACGCGCGGGAAAGACTTTTGCTTACAAAAACGTAAGCGTCGAGAAGGATTCTTCAATCATATATTCCGACACGCTGACGGATTTGTCGTTCGAGAAAAAAAGCATCGCGGTGAGCAACGTGAAGATGGTCAACCTGAGAAACAATCTGGTTGTGACGGGAAATTACGCTGAAAATTATTCAGCGGCGAAATACGCTTTCGTCCGCGATAACGCGAAACTCACGCAGATAGAAAACGACAAGGATACGCTTTTTATATACAGCAAACTGCTGGAAACTTTCAGGACTCCGCCTGAGAAATACATCGCGAAGGAAAACGTAGAAATTATACGCGGCAACTTTCTCGCTAAAAGCGACACCGCGGTGTTCTCGAGGACAAATCAGAAGGACTACGACATTATTTCGCTCTTCCCGAAACCTATTGTATGGCAGGATAACCTTCAACTAACGGCCGATTCGGTTTACGCCGAACTTTTCAACCGAAAACTCAAAACCGTATTCGCGAAGAAACTTGAGGGGTTTCCCGGGACAAAGAAATCGTTTCTGCTCGTGACAAACCGAGACACAACTTTCAAGGACAGGTTTGACCAGATTACGGGAAACGACATCAAGATTATTTTTGAAAACGATTCCATAAAAGCGGTCGAAGTTTACAAAAGTTCACAGAGCATTTATTTCACGTACGATAACGCAAAAGCGAACGGCGTCAACCTCGTCAACGGCGAGAACATGTACATCTCTTTCGACGAAAATCAGAAAGTGTCGAAAATCAGAATTGAGAAATTCCCCAAAGGCCAGTACGTTCCCGAAGTGAAGATGAGCACGGTTCTCCTCACATTACCGGGATTCATATTGCGGAGCGACAAACCAACTAAGAGATAATTAGTAATTAGTAATTAATATTTAATAATTCCAGCTCTTCTCTGTGTCCCCTGTGCGCTCCGTGATGAATAGAAAAATCTTTATGGGACTTTCTGTATTCTTTGCGCCCTTTGTGTACCGTTCTTTTTTTCTCTGTGGTCTCTGTGGTCTCTGTGGTGAATAACTCTTACCTCCCAAGCGTCTTTTCATAAAACTTCTCGTACACGCTGACAATTTTCTCCTCATTGAAATACTCCGCTCTTTCCCGGGCAGCATTTGCGAACAGTTTATATTTTTTCTCGTTGGACAGCAGTTCAACCGCGTACTTAGCCATTCTGTCAACGTCTCCGATTTCGGCAATATACCCCGTCTCGCCGTGCAGGTTTAATTCAGGCAGTCCGCCGACGCTCGACGAAATCACGGGCACCTCGCAGCTCATCGCTTCAAGCGCCGATAGCCCGAAACTCTCGGACTGCGAAGGCATAAGGAACAGGTCGGCAAGCGACAGAATCTCCACAAGCGATTCCTGTTTGCCCATGAACTTCACGTAATCCGTAAGTCCCAGTTCCCTGCAAAGTCTCTCGCAGGCGCTCCTCTCCGGCCCGTCGCCTATAAGCAGAAGGTTTGAGGGCACGGATTCACGAACCTTAGAGAATATTTTAATTACATCGTCAACTCTTTTAACAGGCCTGAAGTTCGAGGTATGAACAAGCACCTTATTTCCCGGTTTGACCAGATTTTTTTTGAAAGCGCTGCACTCAGTCATTTTTTTCCGCTTGTACTTCTCCGTATCGATAAAGTTGTAAATCACTTCGATGTCTTTTTCAATCTGGTAATTCGAAATTGTTTTGTCCTTAAGATATTTCGAAACGGCAGTTACTCCGTCCGACTGCTCTATACTAAACCGCATCGTGGGAAGAAAACTCGGCTCGAGTCCGACGAGAGTAATGTCGGTGCCGTGCAGTGTCGTTATGATTTTTATATTTTTCGAATTTTTCTTCTCAGTTTTCAGTATTTCCCTCGCCATATACGCGCTCGAAGCGTGCGGGATGGCGTAATGTGCGTGAATAAGATCGAGGTCGTGAAACTTTACCACTTCCACCATTTTACTTGTCAAGGCGATAGAGTAAAGAGGATAGTCGAAGACAGGATACTTATACATTTCGACTTCATGATAGAAAATATTCCCGATGTACGAACTGAGTCTTGTGGGCATGGCATAAGAAATGAAATGCACTTCGTGTCCTTTCATCGCGAGAGTCTTTCCGAGTTCAGTAGCAACAACACCGCTTCCGCCGTAAGTGGGATAACACGTAATTCCGATTTTCATAGCTGAGATTGTAAGATTGTTTAAATAAAAATACCTATATAAATCATCAAATTAAAATGAAAAGGTATACAATAAGTCATTGTATGTAACAAATATTAAGGCAGAAAAATTTAAAAATTTGTCATTCCTGCCTGAGCCATAAAACGTCAGGACGGAGTTTTGGTGTGAACATTACGGGTATTATTTCTTACGGTGTTTTTTTTCTTGTTTTCGGAAGGCGCTTCGCCATATTGATTTTTACCGGGCGTGCCGTCACCCATTGCCGTAATGAAGAAAATTACTATTCCTATCAGGGGTATAAGCACAATATAAATAAAGAAACCGCTCTTTCCGACATCGTGCAGTCTTCTTACTGCCGCGGCCATTCCCGGAATAAAAACAACCGTTCCGTATATCTCGGAAATAACGCCGTGATGCATAAGACCTTTCCCGTCCAGCCCGAGAACAATATCAAGAATGAAAGCCGCCACCGAGAACATTACATTGTAGAGAAAAAACGTCCAGAATTCGATAAGTCCCGCGCGTCCTTCAAAGACGGCGTACTTCCTGAATGCTCTAATGTAGTTTTTCATAATAAAGAATTACGGTTCTTATAAACGTATTACTCTATTACAACGCTGTATCCGAACGCCTCCTCAAAGAGGCCTTTTCTCATGTCAGCGCCCCATATTTCAAGAGACGGGTCCGCGCCGTCACGCGGGAAAGTTTTTATTTTGTATTCGGGCGCGCTAACGGAGATTTCAATTTTCTCAATTACGGCGTTGTGTCCCCTGTCGAGACCGTCAGCAATCCTGAGTATTCCGGCAAGCATCCTGACACGCCGCTTGTTAAGAGCGGAGAGTTTGTAGTAATCAGTGTGTTTTTGTTTCGGATGGGATTTCCTGTGGTATCTGGCAATGTTCGCAATGATTTCGATTTCGTCGTTATTGTATCCGAGGAGTTCTGAATTTTTTATAAGATAGTACGAATGTCTGTGATGCTGCGACTGCGATATGCTGTGGCCGATATCATGAAGGATACACGCCGCATCGAGAAACTCACGGTCTTTATCGCCGAGTTCAAACCTGTCCTGCACGCTGTTGAAAATCATTTCGCAGAACTTCATAACTTTTCCGACATGCGGCTCGTCGTATCCACACTGCTTCGCGAGATTAATGATGCTCCTGTACCTTACATTGCTTACATCCGCTGATTCGAGCGTCTTATGTTCCTTGTCGATAGTATCGAAAATAATGCCCTCCCGCAGCGCGTAACTGGCCAGAGTAATTTCCTTTATATCCAGTTCCGTGAATATCTGTTCGAGTATAATCGCGCCCGCCGTTATTATATCCGCTCTATCCGTATCAAGCCCTTCTATTTTTTTCACCGCTGTAACGTCCTTGC
>JAJTBN010000091.1 GCA_021286895.1 Bacteroidota bacterium
CTTCCTTGCAAGCGTCGCGTGCAGTCCGCCGCCCGTGTTTACTCCGAATGTCTTGAAGTTAGGCAGCAAATGGTTTTTAGGCATCATACCCGTCTGCAGGTTTCCGCCGTCCTGATGGCAGGATGCGCAGAAATCCACAGGGTCATGACATGTCTTGCATTCAAATCCCTTCTGCTTCGCGTCGAGTCCGTGCGTGAACTGATAGTTCAGGTCGTGAACCGTAGTGAGTTTCTGAAGCGCCGTCCTGTCCGTCCTCGTGGCGAAATCCTTGCCGTAATAAGGAGCGTAGAACTTGCCGTTCGCGTTGTCGCCCGTATACTTCCCCGGCTGGTGGCACGCTTCGCAGAAATAGTTTGAATGGCACATCATGCAGTTGTTGTTGCCGTTGCCCGTTGAAGCGTCGTAGAACACCTTATGCTCGTTAAGGAAATTCTTGTTAAGGTGGTCGTTCGGCTTCAGGTTTGTTAGGTTCAGATGGCAGGACTCGCAGTTGTTTACCTGCTTCTTGCCGTCATGACATCCGTAACATGTCTCCATCTTCGGAAAACCGCCGTTGGGGGCTTCCGAAGAATACTTGAAGAACTGCACTCCTGTATGACAAGTGTTGCAATCCATATTCTGAGCAAGGTGTTTCTTGTGCGGGAATATTAGATTCTTGTCAGTCCTGTTTAATTTCTTGAACACCCCTCCGTAATGGCAGAAGTTGCATTCCTTCTCGTCCTTTACGTCGTGGCAGTTCGCGCAGTCCGATTTCGCGGGCATTAAATTGTCCGTGCCCTTGAGCGACTCGTATGCCGCCTTGTGGCAGTCTTTACAGGTCAGACCCGCGTCTTTGATGTGCTTGGAGTGATTGAATTTAATCACGTCCTTGTTGTCGGCACTGATTGTCGTAACGGCGGATTTTCCGAAAACCCCCGTCAAACTCTTATTCGTGGTAACATAAGCAGTCAGTGTAACAAAAAGGATTGCACATCCTATAAACACTATGTAAAACTTTTTTAAATTCATAATTTCGATTTTTATTTTGCTTATGTTAATTTAGAATTTAGTGAATAACCAGTAATTGAATCCGACAAGAAATCTTGTATCGAACTTATATATTTCGTTCGTGATGAACTGTCCCTGAGCGTCGATTGAAATCCTGCTCATAGGTCTGTAAGTAAACCCGAGCATGCCGCCGAATACGTCAGTCTTCTGAACACTTTCGTTTCCTATGTCATATCTCGAATAGTTGAAACTTGATGTAAGAGTCAGAAGCGATTTTATCATTTCTCTGTTGAAATAAGCGTAAACGCCTTCTGATTCTCCCGCGTAACCGGTGTACTTGGTGATTCCGAGACCGTACCACTGGCTTGAAGCGCCTAACTGAATCTTGAACGAATGGTCGTCTGTATAAAACACTCCGCCGAACCTTCCGTATATGTTCAGGTTGGTCCCGAGCACGTCAGCCGCGTAATCAAGCCCGCCTTCCACTTCGTGATAACTCTTGTGTTCGAATACCCAGAAAATGGAATTGTACGCTAATTGAGGCTCCTTGTACATGTAACCCGCGGTGAATTTCAGCCTGTTGTTCAGGGCTATGTTAGCGTTGAATTCGCCCCTCTGAAATTTCATGCGGTTGATGTCGTAATAAGCCTTGGCGTAGAACGTGTGCTTCTTAAGCAGCCTGTACGTAAGGTCAAGGCCTCCGTACTGTTCCGCCTTCGATTCAGTTTCGATGTAAACTGTCTTGTTGTTGAAAAGTTCGTCGGCCCTGAGAGTGTAGTACGGGTCGAGCGCCCTTCGTTTCATTGAATAACTTAATCCGACTGAAAGGTCGGGAACGCCGTAATAAAGCGCCTGTCCTCCCGCGAGAAAATTGTCGGTAAGTTTGTAGTTGTATCCCTTGAAATCATAATCAAGAGGGGAAAGATAACCGCCGTAGCCGACAACCTGGAACTGCTTTCTTTCGCCGAGTTTCAGTTTGAAGTTCGCGCCTTCTATCGTTCCTCTTCCCGAACCGGCCGAAACGTACTGCCTTCCGAGTTTGAGGTCAAGGGCGTTGAACAGGTTTGTTCCCTTAATGAAAGCGTCATAAAACCGGTAGGTGAAACCCCTGCCTACTTTCTTTATTACATCCTCATCAGTCTGCATGAAAGAACTGACAGTCCACTTTCCCATGTTAACGTCGAAAGCGAGATTCTGATAGCCTCTCAGATGAGTGGTGTAATTTCCATCCGTCCCTTGCTGGGGAACTTCATCGAGTCTCTTCCAGGTGTAGAAATAATTGTTCAGCCTGAGGTTGAGTGTCTGGGCGAAACCCGATAATTGTACTGCAAAGAACAGAACGATTGTTAGTAGAATAAACTTCCTCATAGTATGAAGTATTGTTAGTAAAAATTTTCTTAAATGAAAGAAAGGCCATACCTGCAGTATGGCCTTTCACTGTTAAAATTACTTTCCGGGTTTGTAATGCTGAATCTTCGCCCATGCGTCGTCGTAATTGAAATCCTTAAACGTGGGGCTTTCCGAATTGTGACAATTCTGGCAGAACGCCGCTTTATCGCTCGGTACGATGAGTCCGTTCTCGATGGCTTTCTGCTTGTCTTTCATAATCGAAATTGACTTGTATTCCGAACCCGCGCCGTGGCAGGTTTCGCACTGCACGCCCTGTGTCTTGTCGAATGTTTCCGTGAGTTCGGAAGGATCAATATCCTTGCCGAGCACATGGCACTTGATGCACTGGGGAGTTTCGCTTGCCTTTGTGTTGAAGCCCTTATCCTTGGCTATTTTGTCGGCCTCGGGAGTCTCAAGAGATTTCCATGCCGAAGCATGCTTTGAATTCTGCCAGATGTCAAGTTGTTTTCCCTGAGCATCCGACTTGTGACAGGCACCCGCACACTTGTTGACGCCGACATACTTGCCGGCACCCGACGTGTGAGATTGTAAATTCGATGATACGGATACTATGAAAATCCCTACCAGCAAAAATAAACCTGCTTTCAAATAAAGATTCTTTTTCATGTCTCTTTTTTTGTTTAGGTTTAATGAAATATATGTATTTTTTTTAAATTATACTCTAAAATATTACTTGCCTAATTTCTTCTTTTTTTCGCTTAATAACGTCGAAAGAAGGTCGTAATTGTGCGCGAAAAGGCTCGGGTTCGCGTTTATTTTCTTTATGAGCGTCTTCGCGTCGTTTACCGCGTTCGCGTCTCCGTTTAACTCCGCACTATTTTTACTTAATATCTCATTCAATGTTCCGGATAGTTTCTTTATATCCGATTTCCAGTCAAGCATCATTTTCGAATATTCCGCGTCATGACATTTCGCGCAGATTTTCTCGTTCGGTTTCACAATCTGCCCCTTGTCGTTGTGACAATCAACGCATCCTACGCCGTTCGATTTCATTATGTCCGGACTGTTTTTTCCCTCAAACGTGCCGTTGTAAACCTGTGCCGTCAAACCGTGGCACTTCGCGCAGGCGTCGTTTGTCTTCGCTTCGCTGTGATGGCACGAGTTGCAAGTGTTGAAGGAAATTATTAATTCGCCGTGCTTCTTGTCGTTTGAATGGCACTTGTTGCACTGAACGTGCTGCTTAACTATATGAACGTTATGCGAGAACTGTTTTCCGAAAATTGTCTTGTTCACTTCCTGTATCCCGGAATGGCAGTTGCTGCATTCGTTCGGTACGTAATCGGCGTTCGACTTGAAGTCGGGAAGTTTTGAACCCGATACCATCCCGACGGCGTCCTTCATCAGCCCGTAACTTCCGACGAGAAGTTTGTCCGCGAACTGTATGTTGTGTACGCTCTTTCCGAGTTCGACGATTTTTATGTTGTGCTGCGCTTCGTCAAGCTTTACGAGAGCCTCGTTCTTCTTGTCGCTTTTTGAACCTTCGATTATTCTCTTCGCTGAATTGAATATCGATTTTATCTGCACAAGCCTCTTCGATGTCGATTGCTCCCACTGCCCTATGAGATTTCCGTATCCTTTGCCGTGGCAGTTATCGCATGCGTCCTTTTTCGCTTTCATCGTGTTCGTGCTGCTCTTGCCCGCCTCATGCAGCGTGTGGCATCCCTTGCAACTGATTCCGCTTGCGTACATTGAACTTGGCGATTCTTCCGTGTTCTTTCCGTTTACACCGGTGTACAGGTCAACCTGCGGCGAGTGGCTGTTTTCGTGACATGACTTGCAGTCCGGAGCCGTTCCCGCCTGTAACTTCTGAACCTTGTGCTCAATCGGCGAATGACAGTAAATGCAGGTCATGCTGTGCTTGAGTATGTGCGTTTTATGCATAAACTCGACGTCGGGATACTTGTCGAGTTTTTCAGTCTCGAAATGGCACTGGAAGCATCTTTCCTTGCCTACTTCTCCGTTGCCCGCGACAACGTTGCTGTGACAACTGTTGCACTCGATTTTTCTTTCCACCACGGAGGTGTGATTGAACCTCATCGCGGCAAGCTGCTCCGGAGTTTTCTGGTCGAGTGTATGGCAGGTCTTGCAGTTCGACAGTTTGTCGAGTTTATGTTCCGGATCGTCCGACTTTTTGAAATGACAGTTAAAACATGTCGTGTATGTCACCTGCATGTGAGAGCCCTGCACTATCTGCGAATGGCAACTCGTGCATTTCAGTTTCTTGCCTCTCCTTAACTCCTGAAGATGATGCTTGTGATTGAAGTTTATTCCCTTGGTCACATATACCGTATCTTTGAAAGCCTGATTCTCATGGCATCCCGCCCTTCCGCATGTATTATCGGGAATATCCGCCCATGGTTTCCTTTTCTTGTAACTGCTTGATATGTAGTTTACAATCTGTACGAGTCCGTTGAGTTTTCCTTTTATCTTTCCTTCAAGTCCCGGTTCAAAATGACACTGAACGCATTCAACCTTGTTGTGGGAAGACGTTTTCCAACTCTGGTAAAACGGCTCCATGTAATGACATGTCGGACAGAAAGAAGGCCTCGATGTATATTCAGCGGATGCGGCTAAAAATACTATCAGAACTACAAACCATATTCCTGTAAAAAGAAGAAATCTCCTGAAACCTCTTACCTTCGGGAAAAATCTTTTCTTCTTTTTCGTTTCAACAGCGTTTTCTTCCATGGGGATATTTTTGAATATATTATATGAATTTTCAAATAAATGATAAATATTATAAAATCACTCCGTCTTTTCGCTGCTTTCTGTTGTTCGTTCAAGCATTTCTTCTTCAATCTTCGCGAGTTCTCTCGGATGTTCGTGTTCCATCTGATGCCTCGTCAGAAAACCCGTGTACCAAGCCTTGTTCATCGGCGATACATCGGGATTCAGGAATATGAAATAAAAATGCCATACAAGTATCGCCAGCGAAGCGAGAATCGCCTCGTACCAGTGTACAGCGGTGGCTATGTTCATTCCTGAAACGTTGATTATCGGCAGGAAATAGTTCTCGAACCATAACATCATTCCCGTGCCGCCCATTACAACCGTTCCCCAGACTACCGCCCAGTATTCGGCTTTCTCTATGTAAGAGAATCTGTCGAAGTAAGGTCTTTCATTTCTTTTTCCGATTATGTACATGAGCGAATCTCTGAGGTCGGTAATGTCGGTTCTGTAGAACCAGAGGTCTTTAACGAGTTTCCTTCCGCGCTTCGTGAAGATTACGTATATCAGATGGTATATGGAGCCTGCCACCATTACTACAGCCGCTATTCTGTGAACAACTCCTCTCACTTCAAAAGCGTTTTTTCCGATTATAAATATTGACCATTTGACCCAGAACGCTTCCGGGAATTTCAGCGCGAAACCCGTTATTACGAGCGTTATAAATGATGAGAGCAGCAGGAAATGCTGAATCCTCTCGTTCTTTGTCATTCTTAAATATTTTCCCTCTGATGTCATGACTCTTTCCCTGCCTTTTTATCTTTCATTTTTCTTCTGTAATCGAGTATGTTGTGTAATGTCATTCCTCCTATTGTCGCTATGATAAGTAGAATGTAAATTCTCGAAATCCACAAGAGCATCGGATTATCCTCATCCGTAATCAAAGTGTGTATTCTTGAATTTATGAAAACCTCGCTCGCTCCCGGATGGCATTTGCCGCAGGTCTTGCCGAGATTTCTCTTGTTTATGCTTGATAATGTATCGCTTGAAGTTCTGATGTTGTGGTTTCCGTGGCAGGAGCCGCAGTCGGCCGCCTGTGTCGAGCCGCCTCTTACCGCGAGCCCGTGGAAACTTTCAAGATATGTTCCCGCTACGTTTTTGAGATTATTGTTATTGATAATCTTTACCGAAGCATGGCACGATGAACAAAGTTTTATAATCCCTCTCTGCCTTGAACCTTCGGCGTTACCGAGAGAATCGGTTGATTTTATCTGGTGGTTGCCGTGGCAGCCTACACAGTTCGGCGCGTCGGAATTTTCCTTCGTCATTAGCGATACTTCGTGAACGCTTCCCGTGTATTCGGACAGTTCCTTCGTGTGGCATCCCGACTGTCCGCAGGTCTTGTCCACGTTCTTTTTGTTTATGTTCGACGTCGGATCGCCTGCCGATTTCATGTCGTGCGCGCCGTGGCAGTTTGAACACGTCGCCGCGGCGGTATTGCCGTCTTTAAGAGCGAGATAATGGAAACTCGACTTGTAATCTTCGGTATGATTGTCCTTTCCCTGCGTCACCTTGTTGTTGCTGTGGCATTTAAGGCAGATGTCTGCCTGATTTATCTTCGAGAATTCATCGGACTGCAGTACCGATTTTATGTCATGTTCGCCGTGACAGTCGAAACAACTCGGCGCTTCCTTGTTGCCGCTGTTAAAGGCTTTGCCGTGGTTCGAATTGTTGAACTTGCTTACCTCGTCTGCATGGCACTTTCCGCAAGTGTTTATCATTCTCGCTTTGACAGTAGATTCTTTGGGGTCTGTCAGTTTTTCTATCGTATGGTCTCCGTGGCAGTCAACACATCCCGCCGCAGGCTTGCCGTCTTTCTGTATGGAACTGTGTATGCTTGTCTTGTAATGCGCGACGAATTTTGCAGAGCCCTTTTCATCTCCGGGGAATAACTTCTCGTCAAGATGGCACTTCAGGCATGCCTCGGATTCAATCGTCATCTTGCTGTTGTTTATCTTGTGCGAACCATGGCAACTGACGCAGTTTGGCGCGTTCTGGTTGCCTTTGCTGAGCACGGTGTGGTGTATGCTGTTGTTAAAATCTTTCTGATTGCTGCCGTGGCACTTTCCGCATACATTCTGAATATCGCCCTTGTTAATCTTCTGAACCTCGTGTCCGCCTTTGTGGCATCCGTCGCATCCTATGTTCTTCTTGTAATGAATGCTCGTCGTGAAATCTTTTACGTTCTTGTTTTTATGGCAGTCAAGGCATAGCGATGTGTTGTTTGCCTTCAGTTCCTTAATTGGTTTCTGTGTGTGCGGATTGTGGCAGGAGTAGCACTCCTTGTTCTTGTGCACGCTGTTCTCGAGCGGCTTTACGTTGTCATGACAACTTTTGCAGTCTATTTTTTTCTTGTTGGGATTATGTGGCATTTCTTCGGGCTTGTAACCCTCATGACAGTCTTTGCAGTCCATGTCACCGTGCGTGGATTTCTTGTAGAGAGCCGGGTCTATATATAGCGAAATTTTTTTGCCGTTCCTGTCCGCAGTCAGCGACTTATCTTCATGGCAGGCGAAACAATCGTCCGTACCCGTCGCCCTGAGAAACTTTGTATTCGAAACAAGAACAACGATAGTTATTAGAAACGTAATCGTAGCGGCTATTAATACAAATTTTCTTCTTGCAGTCATCATTTGTCTTTCTTCGTTAATTTTAGTATTACTTTCTCGAATTCGCTCAGCCTTAAGGGTTCCGAAATCTGATTCACCCTGCCGGCGGATATTATATCGGATTCGTTAAGGGATGGAAGACAAATTACGGACGAACCATTGTATCTTCCGATAATGTCCTCTTTCAATGCGGACGGAATTTCCTTGTCAAGAATAATTATTTCCGGGTTTGTATTGAAGTCTTTCAGTTTCTCGCCCAGAGACGCCGCCGTATCCACATCGCTTAATTGAACAAATTCGTGAATAAAACTGTACTTATCCAGTACTTTCGATATAAGTTTGTAAATCTCTCTTGTCAGACTGAAAATTCTAATTGTAATTTGTTTTTCCATTTTTCCCTGTATGCAATATAAGACTGTTTGCAATAAGCGTACCAAAAATGCGCCATTTTTTAGATTTTTTCTGCAAATATGTGTAGAATATATCTACAAAGATGCAATATTTGTTAGGTTTTGGACATGCGTAATTATGCGGGTATGAAAATTTCAGTGCCTCTTAATTCTTGTGGAAATAATGGACTGATAATGTAGAATTATTACACGATGGAAGAAATTACATAATAATATGCAAACACAAAATTATTTGATTTCAACTCCGAATTCAGACAGTTTGTTATAAAGAGTTTTTCTGTCTATGCCGAGTATTTCTGCTGTCTTCTTCTTGTTCCCGTTAGATATTTCGAGTATCTTCATTATGTATTTCTTCTCAAGTTCCCTGAGGCTGACGCCGTTTGCTTCCGCCATGTAATCTTCGAAATAAATTTTTTCTCCGTTTGTCTTTATATGCTTGCTGTCGATTATGCCTTTGCTGGCGGTTATCGCCGCCTGTTCGAGTATGTTCTCAAGTTCCCTTATGTTTCCTTTATAGTTGTGTTTCATCAGCATCGAAAGCGCTTCAGGCGTTATGGTAAGATTCCGCTCGAGTTTCTTGCTGAGTTTCGTCAGTACAAAGTTCGTCAGAGCGGGAACATCGCTTAGCCTTTCGTTAAGAGACGGCAGCGAAACTGAGACTGTGGAGATTCTGTAAAAAAGGTCCTCGCGGAACGATTTCGCGTTTATCATGTCGCGTATGTTCTGGTTTGTAGCCGATATTAACCTTACGTTTACTTTCTTGACATTATCACTGCCGAGAGGCTTTATTTCCCAGTTCTCTATTACACGCAGAAGTTTAGCCTGAAGTTGGTATGGCATTTCGGCGATTTCGTCAAGGAAAAGCGTTCCGCCGTTCGCCTGCTCGAAAACGCCTTTCTGTGACTCGGTCGCTCCCGTAAACGCTCCCTTGGTATGACCGAATAGTTCGCTCTCGAGAAGGTTTTCGGGTATGGCGCTGCAGTTAATCGGAACGAATGGCTTGTCGCGCCTGTCACTGTTGAAATGCAGCGCTCTCGCCACCAGTTCCTTTCCCGTTCCGCTCTGCCCCTGAATAAGAACATTAACGTTTATCTTCGCAGTCCTTTCTATGAAGTCGTATACCTCAAGCATCCTCTTGCTCGAACCTACTATGCCGAAGTACGGTTCCTTCTCGGTAACCATATTCTTCATGCTGCTTAGTTCTTTTGTGATGGCAATTTTATCTATCGCTTTTTCAACTTTAAGTATGAACTCTTCAAGGTTGAACGGCTTGTTGACGTAATCATAAGCGCCGTTCTTCATCGATTCGACCGCTGATGAGACCGACCCGTATCCGGTTATCATTATGAATAATGTGTCCTTCGGCTTGATGTTAAGAAGGTCCATCCCGGATACTTCGGGCATCTGTAAATCGGATATGATAATATCGTAATGGTTTTCTTCGATTAATCTTTTTGCTTCGACGCTGTTGTTTTCCTCTGTTACATCGAGTCCTTTCTTAACCAGAACTTTTCTGAGAAGATTGGTCGAATTCTCTTCGTCATCTACTACAAGCACTTTTACGCGTTCGGACATGATTTATTTTTTTTATTTTCTGAATTTAAAAACAAAAAGGGAAAAATTCCACACATTTGTATTTATAGAAGTTCTAAATTTGCTTATTTTCAACATTTAAAACAGAACGATTGATAACAAAATTCCGTTATAATTCGTACAACCGTATATGAAATCCGACAGAATATTATTTTTTTTGATAGTTTTCGGCATAATTCTGCTGATAAATTATCTCGTTTACAGGACGTTTAGGAATTTTCTCCTCAGGAGCAGCATGAAAACGCTGACTGTTAACCTTGTGACAAGAATTCCTTTTGCGGTTCTGATTCTTCCGTTTTTATTCTTTATGATGACGGGTTTCGATTTCGCGGGACTGCCTGCATGGTTCAATAAATACATCATAATTCCTTTTTTCGCGTTTGAAGGCGCGGTCATTTTTGTCGGTCTCTATCTGCTTGCCGGAAAAATCATAAAACTGCCGTTTCAGATTCTGAGATTTCTCATTAACAGAGTCAATTTTCTGAAGGAGAAATACAGGAAAATAAAGGAGCGCAAGGCCGCCGTCGCTTTCGACAGGTCGCGCAGGAAATTTCTTACCGCCGCGAGCGCCGCGGTCGCGGGTTACGCGTTCGTCGGCGCGGGTCTCGGAGCGCTAAACAAAGATTCGTTCGTTCTCGAGGATAAAAGAATAAGACTTCAAAATCTTCCGGAAGAATTAAAAGGTCTTACAATTGCCCTTATCAGCGACGTGCACAGCGGGCCTTTTATGGAGTACGGACTTATGAAGCATTACTGCGACGTGATTAACGATATAAGACCCGACATCATCCTGATTCCCGGTGACGTTACTAACTCTAAGAAAACTGAATCGAAGGAATTTGCCGCGGCGTTCAGGGACTTAAGGGCGAAATACGGAGTCTTCGCTACGATGGGGAACCATGATTATTTCAGCGACGCAGATTATATTACTGAAGTGCTCAGGAACGAATCGCCTATAACCGTACTGCGCAACGGTTTCAGCGGCCTGAAGATAAACGGAAAAGACCTGTTGATTGTAGGTACTGAAGATACAAGGGATAGCGGAAACGGCTCGAACCACTTGCTCGCGAAATATATAAACGATACTATCTCAAAGTCGGAGACATTCCTGAAGGAAAATAATCTCGATCCTGCCGGCGTTCCCAAACTGCTTCTTGCGCATAAGCCTTATATGTTCGACGAAGTCTCGGGCATGAACTTCGACATGATGTTCAGCGGGCATACTCACGGAGGACAGATAGTCTTCCTGAAATACGCGGACCTGAACGTTTCA
>JAJTBN010000092.1 GCA_021286895.1 Bacteroidota bacterium
TATCGTTTAATTTCAGGCTTGCTCCCGAAACCGACTTATTCCCTATACTCACAGAGCCGATACTTTCCATCAGTCCGCCGTTGTAGTCATTCGAAGGAAACACAAATACCCCTTTTCCATCCGAGACAAATTTCATAAGTCTGTTTTTCTCATCAGGAGATTTCAGTTCGTATCCCGCGAGGAATAAAACGTCGTAGTTCAGGTCATCCGGCAGCGATGTCATTACCGAATAATCATAGACCTTAATCCCCTGCTTGATATCCGAGTTCGCGGCATCAAAGACTGAAGCAAGATATTTTGTTTCGGCTGTACGGCCTTTAATAATTCCGATTTTAATTTTTTCAGGGATAAACAAACCGAACTTAAAAACATTATCCTGTGCGAAGGCGTCATCATTCCGGTTAATCCCTTCGATTTCCGCGTAGCAGGGAATTTCACCGGTTTCATCCTGCACGAATTCAAGCGCTGCTTCTTTTCTTTCGTAAGGTTTCAGTTCAAGAGTCTGTTCCGATTTCAGCGTTCCCGAGGCAAAAACTTTAAGCCTGGCGTCGGAAATAAAACCTGCCCCTCCGTTTTTAACCGCTACCCTTAATTTTATCCTGCCGCCGGCATTCGGGATTTTAGTATCGTTATATACATTATTAATTGAAACATTGGCAAGATTCGCGTCTGAGATATCGACGAAATAAAAATTCGTTTCACCGAGCCTGCTGTCTTTGATGTAAGGGGGCGCAGAAAAATTTACTTTCTGCAAATCCGTAATTACGTAAATCTCATCCGGAGGATTATCGGGCGCCAACAAGCCGGCGGTTCTAATAAGTGAGTTTAAATCAGGCCTGTAAATTGTTTTCACAGCGGAAGTCGAATCACCCGCAGGAACTGAAGTACTGACTCTAATTATCTTATCCGAAGAGGAGAAAAGCCCTTCAATGTTGCCGGCGATTTTCCCGGCTTCGGAAATCAGATTCGCTGTGTCCCGCGAAGCGCTCATACTGTAAGAACTGTCGACAAAAATCAATCCTGTCCTCTTGACATCCGAGCCTTTGCCGTGTATGTTTTTTATATAGGGGTCGGCGAATGCCAGCACAAGAAAAACAATCGCGAGCAATCGGACAAGCATCAGAAGAAACTGTTTAATTCTCAGTTTTCTGAATCTTGATTTCCTGATTTCCTTCAACAGCATAATAGAACTGAATTCTATTTTCTCAACCTTCTGAAGGTTAAGAAGATGAAGGATAACCGGAATCGCGGCTGCGGCAAGCGCCGCGAGCATATATGGATTAATGTATGACAATTATGATACTTATTTACAAATATTACCGATTTTACACTGTTTTACAACGTTAATTTTAATAACTTTAAAAATACATATTAAGATGATGTTTAGAAATACAATACTGATTTTAAACGGAGATTTGCCCCCGTTAAGGGTAATGAAAAAACTATGCAGTAAAGATTCCTATATTATTTGCGCGGATGGCGGGGCAAACGCTACAAAAAAAGCCGGGATAATTCCCAATATTATAATTGGCGATTTTGATTCGATATCAAAATCGGCGTTGAAATTCTTCACCGGAAAAAAGACCATTTTACTCAAGATAACTGAGCAGGAAACGACCGACCTTGAAAAGTCGCTGATGTACATAATCGCGAACGGGCTTGATAATGTAAAAATTTTCGGAGCGTTTGGCAGCAGACCGGACCATACATTGAACAATTTCAGCGTTTTAAAGAGATACAGCAAAGTACTCGATATACACGTATATGACGAAATGTTTGAGACTTTCTTCATAGACAAAAAGACTGAATTTAAATACAGAAAAGGGCAAACTATATCATTAATGCCGATGCCGATTGCAACGGGAATCACGACAAAAGGACTTATGTATCCATTGAACAACGAATCACTTGAACTGGGGATAAGAGAAGGCACGCTTAATTTATCGACACGGAATTCGGTTTCCGTCGAATTTAAAAAAGGCGAACTGCTCTTATTCCGGAAACATTTTCTATAAAAACCGCATCGATACGATTGATGATAAATTTCTCCGTATACGACTATATAATAATTATCATTTACTTTCTTGCCGCCGTATATATCGGTTTCAGGTCCGGAAAAAAGGACGACACGGAAGAAAATTATCTTGTTATGGGCAGGCGGCTGACGCTGCCCGCATTCGTAGCGACGCTTGTCTCCTCTTTTTACGGAGGCGTGCTCGGAGTCGGTGAATTCACTTACAGATATGGAATTTCAAGCTGGTTTCTGAACGCGTTCCCCTATTACTTCTTTATCGTTTTGTTCGCGTTGTTCCTTGCGAAAAAAATCAGGAAAACGCAGTTATACACAATCCCCGACAAACTCAATCTCGTTTACGGCAGGCGTGTAAGCATATTCGGTGCGCTCATGATTTTCATTCTTGTTACACCCGCGCCTTATCTTTTCATGCTCGGAATTCTCACATCCCTGATATTCGGGATACCCTTATGGATTTCTATGATTATATGCCTGATTTTGTCTGTAGCATACCTGTACAAAGGCGGGTTGAACGCGGATGTAAGAGTAAACATATTCGAGTTTGTACTTATGTTTCTCGGTTTCGGAATTATCATACCGTTTTGTTTCATAAAACTTGGCGATTTCGGGTATCTCGGCGCGAATCTGCCGGCAAGCCATCTGACTCTGTCCGGAGGAAATTCCGCGGGTTACATACTCGTATGGTTTTTCATCGGAGCATGGGCAATAGTAGACCCTGGATTTCACCAGCGATGCTACGCGGCGAAGAGCGAGAATACGGCAATCAAGGGAGTGTTTGTATCACTTATTTTTTGGTTTATATTCGACGCGATGACTACGCTGGCAGGCCTATATTCTGTGGCTTCGCTAAAGAATCTTCAGGAGCCTGCCATGTCATATCCCCTGCTCGCCGAATCAATACTCCCGGCTGTTGCTAAAGGATTCTTCTTCATCGGGCTTATAGCTACGATAATGTCGACGCTTCATTCGTACATGTTCATATCCGCTTCAACACTCGGAAAAGACATAATCGACAGAATAAGGAGCAAGGGTGACGGAGAAAACAAATTTTCGAAAATCGGTATCATAGCCGCGTCAATATTATCTTTTATAATAGCCATGCTCGTGCCTTCCGTGGTGGAAATCTGGTACATCATAGGGAGTATAACAATCCCCGCTCTTCTGATAGCGGTCGTTTCGTCATATTTCCCGGTTTTGCATTCGGATAAAAAATGGCTTTTGAGTGCAATGATTGTTTCATTTTTATTTTCGTTTTTTTGGGTAATTTTCAGAGTTGGCTACATAGAGCCCATGTATCCTGGCCTTGGAGGAGGGATAGTTATATACCTGCTCGGGCTTGTAAACAGAAAAAAAGAAGTTGAGTAAACTATTAAAAATATTGCTTTTATTGCTGTTCGCCGCGTCTGCCGCGTATTCACAGGAGGATTCTCTGACCGGCAGTCTGGAATTAAAATTTGAGAACAAGCCGAATTTTGATTCTACGAAGTTCAATGTATTTCCGAAAAACTGCAGAAGCAAGAAGGTCGCGTTAGTGCTCAGCGGAGGCGGCGCGAGAGGGCTGGCACAAATCGGCGTGCTTGATGTTTTTGAGAAATACGGAATTGATATCGACCTGATTGTAGGGACAAGTATTGGAGCAATTACCGGAAGCATGTACACTTCGGGATATTCGCCGGAAGAACTGAGAGATATTACAAAATCCATCGACTGGAAATCGAAACTGACGCTTTCAAACAAATACGAACGTGAATTTTTGTTTGTTGACCAGAAAAAAGTTCAGGACAAGGGATTCCTCACATTTTCATTCGACGGATTCAAGCCTGTACTTCCGACTTCACTGTCATCAGGCCAGCAAATCGCGGAACTTTTCAATCTGTACCTGCTGAACGCGAGGTATAAACCGCGGGGAGATTTCTTTTCGCTGAAGATTCCGTTTTGCGCCGTCGCGACTGACCTGAACAAGGGAGAGCGAGTCGTGCTGAAAGACGGAAACCTGAGTGAATCTGTAAAAGCGTCTTTCACTTTTCCTCTTTTATACACGCCAACAAAAGTAAAGGGAAAAGAACTTGTTGACGGCGGTCTGACGGCAAATATCCCTGTTGACGTTGCAAGACAACTCGGCGCTGACATGATAATCACTGTAAATTCGACGAGTCCGCTGAAGAACACAGAGGAACTAAAGAATCCGATAAACACGGCTGACCAGATACTGTCAATCACACTCGCTCAGTTGAACGAAGAACAATTGAAGAATTCCGATATCATTATAACGCCGGAAATATTCAACATCAACTCGACTGATTTCAGCAGCGTAGATTACCTTATAGATAAAGGCAGGCTCGCCGCAGAAAACAAGATAAATGAAATAGCAGGGAAAATCGACACTCTGGAGTCAGGCGCGTCGCCAAACTTCAATAATTTCCTGTTCAACGGCGACGTTAAGTTCACGGGAGAAATGATTCCGGATTCGCTGAAGAAAGTAATCAGGGCGGAACAGGAAAATAATTTTGTCAGGTACGTTACTATAGAGAAGAGACTGCGGGATTTATATAAAACGGGTTATTTCAGGAATGTCAGGGCGAATATTTATTCTGACGGCAGCAGGAGCAAGATTGAGTACGCGGCGGAAAACATGACGAGGCTTAACGGGATTAAGGCAGTTTTCAACGGCGGCAGAGACGTGCGGCTCTATGACTACAGGTTCATTAAGACCGATTCTATCAATGCGGGCAGTTTCGTTTTAACTCAACTTGAGAACAGCAAACCGGTTTCAAAAGACGTGTCAGACGCGGTAATGCCGAAAATAACGGCATTCGGAAACGAACACATTTCCGCGATAAGCAACACCGGGCAAATGTACGGATTCTACGAAAACCTGCTCGGCGCGTTAAGGGACAAAGGATATTCGCTTATAGACATATCGAAATTTTGTATTAATGAAAACACAGGTATACTGGAAATAGATTTTACTGAGGGTACGGTTTCTGAAATTGACATTATCGGAAACACCAAGACAAAAAGCTCCCTTATACTAAGCGAGACTTACGTATCCACGGACAAACCGGTAAAATATTCCGAACTGAAGGAAAGCCTTGGCGGAATATACGGAACGAACCTTTTCCAGCAGACGAGCCTTGCAATAAGATACCAGAAAGAGCATCCCGTACTCGATATTTACCTCGTAGAAAAGAGTTCAAGAAATCTTTATTTCTCATTCAGGGCTGACAACGAGAGGAAACTTCAGGGGTATCTGTCGCTGAGAAACGAAAATCTGTTTGGCAGCGGAACCGAAATCGGCGCGGTAATAAAAGGAGGACTTCGGGACAGGGAATACAAAATCGAACTGCTTTCAAACAAGTTCTTCGGCACGCCTTTGACTTACAACCTATCAGGTTATTATAAGTTTCAGAATTACTACGACTACATAGAGATAACAGACGAGAACGAACTGGAATTTAACCGTCAGCAGACGGGCGAATACAGGGACATAAGGTACGGCGGGAGTTTCAAAGTCGGGACTCAGATTGAAAAATTCGGAACGCTTTACGCGCAGGTAACGCTTGAAAATATATCAAGGTCGCAACTTCAGGGAACTATCTCACAGATTGACCGTCTTAATCTTTTCAAACTTAAACTCGGAGGAAAGATTGACACTGAAGACAAATCGCCGTTCGCGACATCGGGAACAGTTCTGAATTACAATTATGAATCGTCGCGAAACAGCATAGCGAGCAGCGTGACATATACAAAGTTTTCATTCGACCTGACGCATTCGATACCTGTATGGCACGGGCACGTAATCAAACCGAAGTTTATTTTCGGGTTCGCCGACAAAACGACTCCGGATTACGAACTTTTTTCACTCGGCGGGGACAATTCATTTTACGGCATGGTCGAGGACCAATTAAGAGGCAGACAGATACTTCTGGCATCGCTTGAGTACAGATACATGCTTCCGGTACAGATATTTTTCGACACATACGTTTCGATGCGTTATGATCTTGGAAGAATCTGGGAAAATTCGGAGGATATAAGGTTCAAAGACCTTCGTCACGGTTTAGGGCTCGCGGCAATGTTCGACACTCCAATCGGCAAAGCCGGATTTTCGGTAGGACGGACATTTTATTTCAACAAAGGATTTTCGAAGGGCAGTTTTATCTGGGGACAGTACACGTTTTATTTCTCTATCGGCTACGATATCTGATGTTTTTCTTACAACTTATACATGTTTATCTCCGTATTGTAAATAAAGGGAAAATTGAGATTTCTTAATAAATACAGCGACACCACACTGAGGTTTTTCATAGTCCTCATTACGCTTTATTGTGTAATCGCGGGAGGCATTCCTGTTTTCTATTCCCTTTTCACAAACAGGCTTACGATTGACGACAGTATTAAAATACAGGCGGAACTGGACTCGAAACCTGTAATACAGGTTCAGCAGGTTTTCAGAAACGGTTCTGCTGATAAAGCCGGCTTGAAAATCGGTGATGTTGTGATAGCGGTCAACGGGACAGAAGTGCCGACATTGCCGGATTTTCAGAATGTATTAAGCAGAATTTCGAAGGATTCGCCGGCTGAATATTACATCATCCGCGGAGGCGTCCCGATGACGATTCAGATAAATGTTCACAGGTATTTTCATCTTATATTTTACATATTTGTTCTGCTCGGCTTCGGTTTTCTGTTTAACGGTTTCTTTGTAGGAATTTCAAAACCGAAGGAACTTACGTCCGAAATTTTCTTTCTGCTTTCCGCCGCCGCATCGCAGGGTTTTCTTATTTACGGCGGAGTATGGTATTACGCGGGCAAGATAGATTATCTGATGACAAGTTACTTCGTAGCGAGCATTTTTATATATCCTCTGATATTTCATTTCTTCTCAGTATATCCTCTGTTTTATGATTTCAGAAAAAGGAAACTGAAAATATTCTCTGTATATCTTATCGCTGTTCTGATAAACCTTCCGGCGTTTTTCCAGACAATATATTTGCAAATGTCGGAAATGCGGCTGGTTGAGGCGCTGTTTACATATTATCCGCTTCTTTTTATCGCCGCCAGCATAGTGCTGTTCCTGAAATCTTACGTGAAAATAAAAGACAGGGAGGAAAGAAAGCCTTTGAGGATTCTTCTTGCCGGAGTAACGGCAGGATTTTTGGGTCTTTTATATTATTACGTAGTATTTCCCCTGCTCATGGGGACGTACAACATGAACCCCGCGCTGAGGATTCCGATAGTGCTTGTTCTGGCGATACCCATCGCGTTCGGATGGTCGATATACAATTACAAGATTCTTGATACCGAGTTTTTTGTAAAGCGAAGCCTTGTGTTCGGTATTGTGACGGCGGTTACAATTGCCGGTTACATGTTCCTGATAACGATGATTGACAATATTTTCGATTCTTACAACCTTAAGAACAAGCAGTTGATAACCGTAATAATCATAGTTCTTGTGATATTTTCATTCAGTTACGTTACGAAACTCATAAAAGTATTTGTCGATAAAAGATTTTACAAGTCAAGATACAACTACAGGAAATCGCTGCTTGATTTTTCAAACGAACTTCCGCTCCTGAACAGTATTGAGGAGGTCTGCACAAAACTTTCGGATATGCTCGGGAAGAGCATGGGGGTAAAAAAAGTCACGCTTCTGCTTTCGGACGGCAGGTATATAGCGCAGGAGACTGATGAAAACGACGCCACGCGTCACCTTGTTTTTCTAAAACTGATATTCAAAGACGGATACGAGCCGCAGTACCTTCAGGAACAAAACCTTGCGGGGCTTTCCGTTCCGGCGGAACAGATAGGAAGGATTAAAGAAAAAGGATATATCATAGCATTTCCCGTAACGATAAAGAACGAACTTGCAGGCGCTCTTTTAATGGGCAGCAAGCCTGAGAATACGCCTTATTCCGAAGAAGACATTGACCTGCTTAAGACAATATGCTCGAACATCTCAATCGCGCTTGAAAACTCAAGGCTTAGAATCGAAGAGTACAAGAAAAATCTGATAGAAGAAGAGTTAAAGATTGCCAAGAATATACAGGAGGGGCTTCTGCCGGTAACTTCATTCAAATTCGGCAACCTTGAAATTTCCTGTCTTTCGAGACCTGCAAGGATTATCGGAGGCGATTTTTACGATGTAATAAAAATTGATGACGATAAAATTCTTGTAGTCATTGCCGACGTATCGGGAAAAGGCCTGCCGGCGGCGCTTTACATGGCGAAAGTTCAGGCTCTTATACGTTTCGCGGCGAAAGTGTTCAGGAATCCGAAAGAGATAATGGTTGAAGTCAATAAACAGGTTTACGAAAGATTCGAGAAAAAATCATTCGTAACGGTATCGCTTGGTCTTTTCGACCTAAGAACGAACAAAGTAAGGTTCATAAGGGCGGGTCACAATCCGGCGATTCACGCGAGAAACGGCAGTATCGAACTGCTGAACACACGCGGCATTGGACTCGGGCTCGACAGGGACGAACTGTTCAAGAATTCGCTTGACGAGTACGAACTGGAATTTGGAAAAGACAACCTGCTTTTCTTCTATACGGACGGTTTAAACGAGGCTATGAACAGGGAAAGGGAGGAATTCGGAATGGAAAGACTTATCAATATAATACAGAAACATAAAAAACTGACGCCGCCGGAAATAAGCACGAATCTGATAAACGAAGTAGTGACGTTCTCCGGCAACGCCGAACAGCACGACGATATAACTTTGGTGGTGGTTAAAACGTATTAAAATCAGGATGAAGTTCATAGAAAAAATACAGGAGAGCAATCTGAGATTTTTAATAATTCTCTTTGCATTCGTATGCCTGATACTGAACGTTATCTCGTTTGAGAATAACCTCTTCTCGCGCCGCATGACAACGGACGACTGCCTGTGGGTAGTTACCGACACGGCGGATACAGGCGCGATTTTGAAAATCACGCAGATAATTCCGGGCGGGGTATCCGATCAGGCCGGCTTAAAAGAAGGCGACCTCCTTATAGCGATTAACGGACGCACGTTCACAACCACTGAATCCGCTATGGACATACTGAACCGTTACAGCAACCAGTTCGTAACTTACACTGTTATGAGAAGCGGCGTAATGATGGACATAGACATCTGGGTGTATAAGTTCATCAGCATAAGTTTTCTCATATTCTGGGTTGTTGGTCTTGCTTTTCTTTTCGTCGGTACTATCGTGGGTTATTCGAGACCGAAAGAACTTACGTCTCGTCTGTTCTTTTTCTTCTCTTGCGCGGCTTCAATCGGACTGATACTGTATTCCGGAATTAACCCTGCGGGCTCGGTAAGAACGGACAATCTCAGCAGTCTCAGTTCTTTCCTTTACATGCTTATGAACAGAGTTTACGCGGTCGCGATGGTGCTCATACCGCCTTTGTACATACACTTTTTCCTAACTTATCCGATAAAATACAATTTCAGGAGAAGGAAACTATTCCTGTGGATACTTTATTTACTGGTGTTAATCCCTCTGACTTCGGTATTCATCTTTAAATCTCCGGAATATCAGAGCGCGATATCTACGTATCTTGTAAGGATAATACCCGTAATATATTTCATAATAGGCACTGTATTTTTCAGAAGGTCATACAGAAAAATTACCGATACGGGACTTAAGAAATCCCTCTCGATAATCAGCAGAGGATTTTTGCTCGGAGGCATAGGGATAACTTATTCTCTGGTGTTCTCGCTTGTGAACAAGGACCCGTATTTTCTTGTCAATCCGCTGTACCTCATTCCAAACGCGCTTATACTGGCTATACCGATATCGTTCGGCTTCTCGATAATTAAATACAGGATACTTGACACCGAATCAATCGTCAAAAAGAGCCTTGTGTTCGGGATAGTGACGCTGCTAATCATCACTGTTTATCTGGTTCTTGTTTACCTGATGAACTCATATTTCAAGGAACTGTTCAAAAACAACAACCAGCTTCTTATTATCACTTTTATCATTATATTTACTTTCTCGTTTGATTTTGTAAACCGGCACGCGAAGGATTTCATAGACAAGCAGTTTTACAGGGAACGGTATAATTACAGGAAAGCCCTCCTTAATTTCACGAAAGATACTTCATACATAAACAATATTGAGGACCTGGTAATAAGTATTAGGGACTTTTTAAGAGACACGGTAGGGATTTCGTCTTTCATTCTCCGTGTTTTCAACCCGAAGTATATCAAAGCCCTCGATTTAAGCGCCGACGAGAATATCGACGTGATACTCAGGAAAATCATAGGCGGAAGCACGGAGCCTGTTATAGTCAACGCCCTGAAGATAAACGAAATGGAACTTTCTCAGGATGAAGAAGCGCTGCTTAAGGAAAAGGACATAAAACTTTTAATTCCGATTTATCTTAAAGGCGAACTTCTCGGCACGCTGAATTTCAGCGAGAAGAAATCCGGGAAAGCATTTTCGGACGAAGACATCGACCTTCTGAAATCGTTCGCTTCGCAAAGCGCCATCTGTCTTGAAAACTCCAGACTTCAGAAAGAGCAGGCGGACAAACTGAAATACGAGGAAGAAGTTAACATCGCGGCAAGGATACAGAACAGCCTGCTTCCGAAATCGTGCGAACTGCATCCTAACCTTGAGATATGCGGATTCTACAGACCGGCAGAGAACATAGGCGGAGATTTCTATGACATAATTCGTCTGAGCGAAAACAGGATTCTCGTAGCAATAGCCGACGTTTCGGATAAAGGCATACCAGCGGCGCTGTACATGTCGCAGATACAGGCGATGATACAGTTCGCGGCAAACGTGTTCGAATCCCCGAAAGATATTCTTATCGAGATTAACAAGCAGATTTTCGACCAGATGGATAAGTATTCTT
>JAJTBN010000093.1 GCA_021286895.1 Bacteroidota bacterium
CGGGTTCCGTTATCGCTGATTCGGGTTCCGTTATCGCTGATTCGGGTTCCGTTATCGCTGATTCGGGTTCCGTTATATGTAATGTGTTTTCGATTACATATGTTGAAGCCCTTATTACATGTACTGTGGTTTATGGTAACGGTAACGGGATGTCCGTCATATAGGACGAGTTATCAGTAATGGTAACAGAGTACGCGTCAGACGTGACGCAAGCCGCGTCAGAGATAACGAAAGGTTCATCCACATTAATGATGGTCATATTAGAGGTGATGAAACCCGCGTAAAACACACAAAAAGCCGGAAGGTTGCGAAAACGGTCAAAATCGCTGTTTTTCCGTTATAAATACATCGCAGGCAGTCTCCCAAAGAGCGGGGAGATACCCGGAAACTGAAATAGTCAACAGTTTTTCAAAATCCGACAAATAAAAACGGGAGATTCCGCTCCCGTTTTTTAAACTGTACAGTTTATTATTTCTATTGTTTATCCACAATCACGACAGAGAATTCGCCTTCTGCCGCGAGTTCGCCGCCAATGTAGGATTTAAAGGCTTTTCCTTTCATCCGGCAGAATCCCCTACGGGTTGAAAGTATTTCCATCTCGAATATTAGTTGGTCGCCGGGTATAACCTGTTTCTTGAATTTAACATTATCCATCGTTGTAAAGAAAGCGAGTTTCGATTCGCTGTTCTCGAGGGAGTGCATGAGGAGTATTCCGCCGGTTTGCGCCATGGCTTCCACTATAAGAACTCCCGGCATAATGGGCTTACCCGGGAAATGCCCCTGAAAGAAAGGTTCATTCATTGTAACGTTTTTCAGTCCGATGATTTTATTCTGTTCGAGGTCAATCGAGAGAATCCTGTCTACAAGCAGGAAAGGATACCTGTGCGGAAGAATTTTCATTATGGAATCAATATCGAGAACGCCTGTCGATGATTTGAGCATCTGGAACTTCTTCACGATTTTCTTCTGTAGGTACAACTTCCTGAGCATTTTTGTAAACTCCACATTTGACTTATGTCCGGGGCGCGCGGCAAGTATCTGGCCTTTTATCGGCGCGCCGATAAGAGCCAGGTCTCCGATTAGGTCGAGGACTTTATGTCTGGCGGGTTCATTCTTGAACCTGAGCGGCGTATCGTTAAGCACTCCGGTCGTTCCGAGTTTAACCTTATCGTCGAGTTTAATTTTCTTTTTAAATTCCTTGAATTCGTGTTCGCTTTCGAATTCCCTGTCGACTATGACGACAGCATTGTCAATTCTGCCTCCTTTAATAAGGTTATGCTGAATAAGCGGTTCGATTTCCTTAAGGAAGCAAAATGTTCTGGCCGGCGCGAATTCCTTCGCGAATTCCTCCTGAAGGTTAAACAGTCCAGAATGCTGGCTTCCGAGAGCGGGATTCTGAAAGTCAATCATGACAGTAATCCTGAAATCATTCTTTAAGGGAAGCGCTACAATATCGACATTGCTTTTATCGTCATGGTAATGGACTGTATCCTCGATAACGAGATAGTCCCTGTCTTCATCTTGTTCCACGATGCCTGCATGCATGAGTGTCCGTACATAATCTTTGGCGCTGCCGTCCATGACCGGCGGCTCATTGGCATCGAGTTCGACGATTATATTATCGATTTCGCATCCCATAATCGCAGCGAGAACGTGCTCCACGGTATGCACTTCAACGCCGTCAAGCGCTATTGTAGTGCCTCGTGAGATATCTATCACGTGGTCTATATCCGCCGGAATTTCAGGCGAGTTTTCCAGGTCAACTCTTTTAAATTTTATCCCGCTGTTCACGGGAGCGGGTTTAAAAGTCATGTTAGACTTATTGCCTGTATGCAAGCCGACACCCGACAGCGAGGCCTTTCCGGCGATTGTTCTCTGCTTTACTAACATTTATTTATCTTTATTTATTATTGATTCTAATTTTTTGATTTTATCCTTCAGCGTAGGAATATCCTTTATATTCGCTTCCTCTCTAAGTTCTTCTTTAAACGGCTTGAATCTGTAACCCATGTACATTCCGGGTTTAACGATAGATTTTGTAACGCCGACAGACGCGCCGATTATTACATCGTCGCAGATAGTCAGATGTCCGACTATACCCGCCTGCCCGCCAATCATGCAGCGTTTGCCGATTTTTGTCGAGCCGGCAATGCCTGCCTGCGCGACGATTACAGTATCCTCGCCGATTTCGACGTTATGCGCAATCTGAATCTGGTTATCGAGTTTCGCGCCGCGGCAGATTTTTGTTACTCCGATGGTAGCCCTGTCTATTGAGCAGTTGCTTCCGATTTCGACGTCATCTTCAATAACTACGATTCCCGTCTGCGGAATTTTTCTGTACTTTCCTTCTTTATCTCGCGCGAATCCGAATCCGTCGCTGCCTATTACTGTATTCGAATGAACTATAACATTATTTCCTATCTTGCAGCCGTGATAGACAGTAACGCTGCTCTCAATATGCGTATTATCACCTACAGTAACGCCGTCGCCTATCGTGACATTCGCCCGGATTATGGTATTTTTTCCGACGGAGCAATTTTTACCGATTACAGTAAAGTCGCCAATATGAACATCCGCTCCGACAGTAGTTCCTTCGCCTATTGATGATTTCGCGGAAATTTCCCTTACGGTTTCGGCATTCTGTCTGTGGAAGAATTCCTGAAGCGTAACGAAGCCCATGTAAGGGTCTTCGAGTCTTATAACTGCCAGTTCCGGGCGCTCGGTTTTTACAGCAAATTTTTCCGAAACAATAACGGCGCCGGCCCCGGTTGTTTCAAAATATTTTTCGTATGCGGGGTTTGAGATGAATGATATTTCATCGCCTGCCGCGTTCTGAACTTCGGCAAGACGGGAAATCTCAGTATCGGGATTGCCTGATAATTTTCCGCCGAGCAATTCCGCTATCTTCGCCGCTTTCATATTATTGTTTTCCTTCCACTACTTTCTGCACTTTGGCAGTAATGTCGTATTTTTCATTGACGTAGAGAAGCAGAAGGTCGCTGTTTCTGTCGAAGACATAATCGAAATCTTCCTTTTTCGCCACTGTTTCGATTGCCTTGAATACCCTGTCCTGTACGGGTTTCATGAATTCAGTCTGTTTCTGGAAATATTCGCCGCCTTCGCCGAACTTCTGAACTTTGAAATTTGCCACTGCCGTTTCAAGGTCCTTAATATTCCTTTCGTACGTTTGCTTTAACTGGTCGGAAAGAATAAGTTTCTTCTTTTCGAAATCATCCTTATAACGCTTAAGGCTGTCCTGCAGATTATTGAGCTGTGTCTGCCATTCCGTTACAAGGTTATCGAGTTTCAGTTTGGCGTCCTTTGCCTCCTGCAGATTGTCAAGAATTTTTTTCGAGTCTATATAACCGACCTTAGTCTGCGAGTACAGACTGCCTCCAGCAAGAAGCAAAACTATAAGGACTGCAATCGTCCCTGAAAATGACTTTTTCAATTTATTAAAATTAAGATTGATAAATCAATTATTTTAACTTATCCAGGACCTTGAATGTGATGTCATATTCCTTATCGCCGTATATAAGCGTGCCGTCCGCCTTATCGAACACAAAATTAATCTTGAGTTCTTTCGCTACGTTTTCAATCGCCTTCGTGATTTTTTCTTTTATGGGTTTGAACATTTCATTCTGTTTCTGGACAAGTTCTTCCTGCACTTTCTGTTTGTAAATTGTCAGGGCGTCATCTTGTTCCTGAAGCGCTTTCTGGAGTCCCTGAATTTCCTCGTTAAGGCTTTTCATTTCAGATTCGCTTTTCACCAGTCCGGATTCAACTTTTTTCTGCGCTTCTTCGTATTTTGCCTTGAATGATTCGGCGTTAGACTTAAGTTCTTTTTCCTTATTCTGAATTGTATCGATATACAATTTTTTCAGTCCGTCGAGGTCCGAGATTACCTTCTGAGATTCGGGGAGCTGCTTAAGTATAATTTCGCTGTCAACAAACCCGACTTTAATAGTCTGGGAATTCACGCCCTGAGCGAATATGAGGGCGGAAAGAATCATCAACAAAAAAAACGCTTTGCTTGTTTTCAAAAATATCTCCTGTGTTTTAATTATAAAAATTTATTTATTTTTTCAAAATCAGAATCCTCTTCCGAACTGGAAGTGGAATAAGAATTTCGGGCTTGTATTATCGACGGCCTTGGAATCGAAGCCGTAGCCGAGGTCAAACCCTATCATGCCGACAGCCGGAAGCTGAAGTCTGACACCGAAACCAGCGGACCTTCTCAGGTCGAACGGGTCGACCTTCGAGAATTCAGACCAGACGTTACCGGCTTCAGCGAAGCCGAGAATAAATATAGGTATCGGGTCGAGAGAGAGCGGATACCTGAGTTCGACGCCGTACTTAAGAGCGACCTTGCCGCCGAGACTGCTTCCGGTAAGGGAATACTTGGGGCCGATAGCCCTGTCATCGTAACCTCTGAGTGCGATTGTATTATACGCAAGACCGTTGCCGCCCATGTAGAAAAGTTCCGTAGGAGGAAGGTACCTGTCGCTTCCGATAGAGTTTACGATGTAGAAATTAAAATCCGAATAAAGCACTACTCTTGAGTTCCTGAACAGAGGCGTGTAAGTTTCTGCTGAAAATATATTTTTAACGAAGTCGGTATTTCCGGGCAGGAAAGGACCGCCCGAAAGTTCCGTCGTCAGCGCTACCCTTGTTCCCGTAAGCGGGAAAATCGGGTCGAATACGGATGACCTCGTTATCGTCTGCCTGAGACTGAACTGCGTTCTGTTTCCTTCCTGATAATATCCGCCGCCGTTGACGACGTCGGTATTCTGGAATTTCACGGACCAGTCGCCCCTGAAAAAGTCATCCGGCCATTTGAACCTTCTGCCGATGTTTATCTGCGCTCCTGTTTCGCGAACGTCGTATGTATAGTAAGTTCTCGTATCAAACAGGTTGAAACCGAGAAGCGTCGGAGTATCGAGAAACCACGGCTCCGTGAGCCCGATGTTAAACGTCCTGTAAGTTCCCGCTTCGCCGAACTGCCATGAAAAATTGAGAGCCTGTCCGCCGCCGCCCGTAAAGGGATGCGTGACGTCGAAATTATTGAACGTCAGGCCAAGCGCGCCCGTAAACCCGAACGAGCCGCTGTAACCGACCGAGGCGTTAAACTGATCGGAAGAACGTTCCTGAACAAGGTATTTGATATTTACAGTCGAATCGTTAAAGAGAGAAATATCCTGATTTAGTTTTTCGGGATTAAAATAGTTCAGAGCGTTGAGCTGCTGTATGCTTCTCTTAACGTTCGCCCTGTTAAAATATTCTCCCGGAATCGTGTACATCTCTCGTCTGAGCACCTTATCCTGGGTTTTATCGTTGCCTTCGAAGTTAACGAGGCCGAGCCTGTACTGGTTATTCTCCGATATTTTAACCTTAATGCTGACTCTGTCAATGCCCACGGGTGTCTCAACGACATCGGCGTTAAAGCCGAGGTATCCGTTATCATAATACAGCGCGGCGAGGTCATTCTCCGTTTCATTCCCGTAAAGGTTTTGCTGGAATTTTTTCATGTTATAGACTTCGCCTTTTTTCATGCCAAGTCTGGAGTACAGCAAAGAGTCGGGATATATTTTATTCCCTTCAAAGAACAGTGTGTCAATCTTGAACTGGCGGCCTTCCCTGACCTTAATCTTAAGGAACACGTCTTCCTTATCCGGGGAGAGTTTCATGTCCGAATCGACGACCTCCGCGTCTTTATAGCCTTTCTCGTGGTAGTACTCGACGATAAGTTTTTTGTCGTCTTCAAATTTTGTTTTTTCAAACCTTGCTCCGTCCCAGAATTTCCACCATACTTTTTCTGAGATATTATCCATAGCCCCTTTAAGTTTCTTTGAGGGAATATCGGTGTTGCCCTCGAAAGAAATCTCGCGGACGGTAAGTTTCTTGCCTTCGTCTATTTTAAGCCTGATTCTTGCTTCGTTGTTCGCTGAAATCAGTTTGTCAACTTTCACCGACGCGAGAGCGTATCCGTCCTCGGCGTAGAACTGTTCGAGGTTATATTCAACGTCCTTCAGTTTCTGCTCCGAAACTACTTCTCCGTTTTCAAGTCCGATTTTTTCCTTAACCTCGCTCGTAGAGAAATGGTCGTTGCCGATAATCTCGACGCCTTCAATTCTCGGGAGTTCATCAACGGAAATAACCAGATAGACATCGCGTCCGAATTTTTTGTCCACAGTAAGCGCGATATTCGAGAAGAGTCCGAGTTTCCAGAGCCTTTTAATCGACTCCCTGGTTTCGTCCGAAGGTATGGACAGTTCCATATTCTCCCTGAGTCCCGAGTAAGCAATGATAGTCTTTGAGTCATAGACTCTGTTCCCTTTTACGGATATGTTGACAATTCTGTAAGTAGGCACATCATCCTGAGCGGAAGTCCGCGGAACGAATCCGGCGGTTACCAGCAGCAGGACGAAAAATATTTTCTGAATTCTTTTTAAAGTCATTCCCTGGTTTTACTTTTTGTTTAATTGTTCGCTAACGAGCCCGAACCGTCTTTCGCGTTTCTGAAATTCTCTGATAGCCTTGTAAAGGTGTTGTCTTCTGAATTCGGGCCAGAAGACGTCGTCGATATATATTTCCGTATAAGCAAGCTGCCAGAGAAGGAAGTTGCTTATGCGGTATTCACCGCCTGTTCTTATCATCAGGTCGGGGTCGGGAATACCGCCGGTTACGAGGTAATCCGACAAAAGTTTTTCGCTTATATCAGTAGTTTTTATTACATCCTTTTTTAAATCAGCCGCGATATTTTTAACGGCATTTACAATATCCCATCTTCCGCTGTAACTGAGCGCGAGGTTAAGCGTCATAAGTTTATTGTTTTTCGTCTTTTCCATCGCGTCTTGAAGTTCCTTGTACACCACATCCGGAAGTTTATTTAAATTTCCCGTTGCGATGAGTCTTACGTTATTCTCATGAAGTCTGTCGGTCTCGTTCTTCAGAGATTTTATCAGCAGTTTCATTAGAATAGTGACTTCGTCTTTCGGTCTCTTCCAGTTTTCAGTGGAGAACGTATAAAGAGTCAGGTATTTAACTCCTATCTGCCCGCAGGCTTCGACAGTATCCCTGACTGACGTGACGCCCTGCCTGTGGCCGAAGACTCTTGTTTTGCCAAGACTCTTAGCCCATCTTCCGTTGCCGTCCATTATGATGGCAATGTGTCTCGGGATTTCGCCGCTTTTTTTCAGTTCATCCTGAACTTCTTTGTCTTTTGGTTTTGGTTCTATCACTTATAAAATATTTATCCGATTTTCATAGCCTCGCGGACTTCCGACATGGTATGTTCCGCGACTTTTCTCGCTCTTTTTTCGCCGTCCTTCAAAATATCCAGAACTCCGTCTTTGTCTTTTTCAAGCAATGTTCTCTTTTCCCTTACGGGAGCAAAGAAGCCGCTGATTTTTGATGCGATTCTCATCTTGCAGTCGAAACATCCCAGCGCGCCCGAAGTGCACCCTTCCCTGATTTCGTTTATTTCACCGCTGTTAAACTTCTTATGATACGTATAAACAAGGCAGATGTCCGGATTTCCTTTATCCCCTTTTCTGAGCTTATTCGAGTCGGTAAACGCCTTCTTCATTTTGTTCTTAATAACCTCTTCGTTATCGGAAAGCAGTATTGTATTATCGAGTGACTTGCTCATCTTTGCTTTGCCGTCGAGACCGGGCAGTCTTGCGAATTGCGTGATTTTCGGTTCGGGTATCGGGAAGATGCTGCGTCCGTCATTCTTCGGGAATTTTTCGTTGAACACCCCTGCAATCTGTCTTGTGATTTCAACGTGCGGCACCTGGTCTTCGCCTACCGGCACGAGGTCTCCCTTGTAAAGAAGAATGTCGGCTGCCTGAAGAACCGGATATCCGAGATGACCGTATATGATGGATTGAATCTTCATGTCCTTAATCTGTTCTTTCAGAGTAGGATTTTTTTCGAGTCTTGCCTTGGTTATAAGCATCGAAAAAATCAGGAAGAGTTCGGTATGCTCCTTCACCTGCGACTGTCTGAACATCGGGGATTTAACAGGGTCGATACCGGAGGCAATCCAGTCGATAGCCATTTCAATCGAATCGTTAAATACGTTCGTCGTATCCAGATTGGTAGTCAGAGTATGGTAGTCCGCTATAAGATGATAGTTCTGATAATCTTTCTGCAGTTCAACCCAGTTTTCGAGCGCGCCCACATAGTGCCCTATATGCAGTTTGCCCGTCGGTCTCATACCCGACAAAATCACTTTGCCTTTTTTATCGCTCATTTTGTGCTGTCAACCTCGATTTTAAATATTTGTTCGCCTTCTCTTGTCATGCCGTATTTTTCTCTGGCGATTTTTTCTATTTTTTCGTTTGAATTATTGAGTTCGTCAATTTCTTTTTTCAGGTCTTCCTGTTTTTTCTTTTCATCGTCGAACTGTTTCTCAAGTTTCTTCTTTTCCGACTGGTACTTAAGCCTCGTAAGCAGACCCTTGTCCGCAAAGACAGAGAAAACCAGCATCGCTGCGGCGATAACCGAAAGTATAAAAACAAGTTTGTTATACTTCAGAAACCGGGCCGCTTTAACAAAAGCGCTTTCTTTATCATCCCTGTTACGCATATTTTTTCAGTGAAGCATTGATAACGGTATCTATAAGAGCATCAAAACCCATTCCTTCCGATTTAACGGCCATAGGCACGAGAGAAAGCTCCGTCATGCCGGGCAGTGTATTTACTTCGAGACAGTACAACTCGTCATCCTGCGTAAGCAGGAAATCTACTCTCGCGTAAACTTCGCAGCCTGAAGCGGTAAAAGCATTCATGGCGATTTCCTTTGCTTTTTCCGCTACAGCGGGTTTTATTTCCGCGGGGCAGATGTATTCGGTCCTGCCTTTTGTATATTTATGCTCGTAATCGTAAAAACCGTCTTTAGGTTTAATTTCGATTACGGGATAAGCCTTGCCGTCGACTACGGCGACAGTTATCTCTCTGCCTTTCACGTATTTTTCTACAAGCACTTTATCCGAATAGGAAAAAGCATTTCTTATTCCTTTCTCAAGTTCTTTTTCGTCCGAAGCAATAGTAAGCCCTACGGTACTGCCTTCGTCGTTAGGCTTTACCACAAGCGGTTTCCCGAAAATTCTGAGAAATTCCTTGATATTATATTCATCCTGTCTGTTTAATGCAATCCATTCAGGCGTTAAAATTCCGGCTGCCTGAAATACAGTTTTTGAAATGTCTTTATCCATAGCGAAAGCGGAAGCGCGCATGCCGGAGCCCGTGTACTTCACGCCTCGCAGGTCAAGGAGCGTCTGAATTATTCCGTCTTCGCCGAACTTGCCGTGAAGTCCGAGAAAAGCGATATCGGTATTATCGAACAGCGGAGAGTTCACGCATTCGATTAATTTCCGCGCATTTTCACCCTGCAGGCTTTTTAGTTTTTCGAGAGTCGGATATTCTTTCGAGACCATATCACGGAAAATCACATCTTCGCTGACTTTTTCGCTTCCGAATACGGGGTCAATAACTGAAACGTTATGCCCCAGATTTCTCAGCGCTTTAAGGATGCCGCGGCCCGAAGAAAGCGCGACTTCTCTCTCGGATGACAAACCGCCGGTAATTAATGCAATATTCATAGTATTTTCAGTAAAACATTAAATATAATCAATATATTATAGTATAAAAACATTCATTTTTTTCGCACTTTTTAAGAATTGATACTTCTGTAAAGCGGCGGGCAAAGGGACGACATACTGAAATTGACCGGGGCAGGTCATACCGCTTTCCCGGAGCAAAATTCTTTTACTTTCGTCCCGGCGGCCGGACGTCATAAAACGGTTCTTAGTACCTGGAATGGAATTTATTCAAAAGCACAGGGAATACCCTTTAAAAACTCGATAAATCCGTTTATTTTTTTGAATCAGGTAAAGAGAAAACAATTACCGGGAAAGTTAATTGATTAAGGCAGATCTTCACATACATACGTGTTACTCCGACGGAAAATTTACGCCCGAAGAAATTCTTAAGACTGCAAAATCCAAAGGTCTCGGGATATTAAGCGTCACGGACCATGACAATTTCGAGGGTTCGGCTAAAATGCTTGAGTACAACGGAAAGCAGGACATAAGGATAATTCCGGGGATTGAAATCAGCGCGGACTTCAGGGGAAAAGAGACCCACATACTCGGATATTTTCTGGACTTTACAAACAAGGCGCTCATACAGCATCTTGATTTCATAAAGAACCTTCGCCTGAGGCGTTTCCAGAAAATAATAAGCAAACTGCTTGAGCTTGGAGTCAGTATAAATCCGGATAATCTCCTAAAAAAATACTCGGAGAGCAATTCAATCGGAAGGCCCCACATCGCGAATGAACTTGTCGAGCAGGGGCTTGTAAGCAGTTACAGCCTCGCTTTTCACAGGTATCTGGGCGACAACAAACCGGCTGACGTGAAGAAGGAGAATCTTGATCATACGGTTATAATAGAACTTATACACAAAGCCGGCGGACTAGCATTTCTGGCGCATCCTTCAAACTATTTCAGGGAAAGCACGATTTTAAAACTGCGGGAAGCCGGAATAGACGGGATTGAGACGGTTCACCCTTCCCATACATCAAATCAAACGGATAAATTCACTACATTTGCAAAAGAGCATAATCTTCTCACGTGCGGTGGTTCGGATTTTCACGGTTATTACGAGGAGGATTTTTCGAACATAGGTAAATACTGCGTCGGCGAGGAAACGGTTCTGAGGATGAAAGAAAAAATAAACTGACATGGCAAATATTATAAAAGGAAATTTAAAAGGAAACGGCTGCAGGATTGCCGTAATTTCGAGCAGGT
>JAJTBN010000094.1 GCA_021286895.1 Bacteroidota bacterium
GGCCGTTTATAAAATACTGAAGATACCCCATGCGCACATCAATATTCGAATGAATGAACATTCCCCAGACCGCGCTTATAACACCTTTTGCCAGCACGGTATCAGGCGAAGCGCCGAGAAAAATCAGCGGCGCGAATTCAACCGTCTGATTAATTAAAATCTCCAGCGCGTGTGATTTTGAGCCTGACAGCCAGTCAACGTCTTCCGGGGAATGGTGGGCTTCGTGAATTCTCCAAAGCACGGCATTATTATGCTGCCATCTGTGAAACCAGTAAATATAAAAGTCATGCGTAATTATAAAGCCTAATACCTGAATATAGACCGGAATGCCGGCGAGAAGTCGGAGATTGTTTATCCGTGTGTTTCCGTAAACATAAATGAGAAATGAAAAAATCACCAGACCGAGAACATAATTTTGGAGGATTGTGTAAAGGAAAAAGTCGTTGAAAAAGCCTTTCCTGAAAATCTTCTGGTTCTTTCTGTACGGAAATATTCTCTCAAGAATTATTATAACGAAAGCGGCTAACGAAACGACCGAGGCGGAAATCAATTCCGGTGTCATCGTTATATTGTTTTAACTCTCCTGAGTTTCGCGAGCTGCGGCATTTCACTCTTATAGACTTTTTTTATTCCGTCACCGAGTGATTTTTCTATATCGCGAATATTTTCGACGAGTCTGTGAAGACCTCCTATCTCAACCGATGCCGCTTGATCGGACCCCCACATCGCCCTGTCCAGAGTAATGTGTCTTTCCACAAAACTCGCTCCCATGGCAACCGCGGCCCAGGTCGGCGCGAGTCCGGTTTCATGACCGGAGTAACCGATAGGGATTCCGGGATAAATTTTCATTAGAGTTGAAATCATCTTAAGATTCAATTCCTCTATCGGACACGGATACGCAGATGTTGAATGCGCAATCAGAATATTATCTTTTCCTATGTTTTCTACTGCGTATTTGATTTCGTCAATAGTTGACATGCCTGTAGAAAGAATAAGAGGCTTTCCCGTTGCTTTTTTCTTCTTGAGAAGGGATATATCAGTCAGTGAAGCTGAGGATGCTTTGTAGCACAAGGGATTAAACTGCTCTATAAAATCGACCGATTCCTCGTCCCAGCATGAAGCGAACCAGTCTATGTCAAGTTCACGGCAGTAAAGGTCAATCTCACAGAAATCATCAAAAGTAAGTTCGATTTTTTTTCTGTAATCTAAGTATGTTATTCTTCCCCATGGCGTGTCTCTTTCGAGGTTCCACTGGTCTTTGGGCACGCATAGTTCCGGTGTCCTTTTCTGGAATTTGACCGCGTCACACCCCGCCGCCTTCGCGCCCTTAATTAGTTTCTTCGCGATTTCAAGAGAGCCGTTATGATTTATGCCTATTTCGCCGATAATATATACTTTCTCGTTCTTGCCGATATAACGGTCTCCGATTTTTATTTTAAGTTTTTCCATATTATTAATTTTTACCAGGCTGTCCATCCGCCGTCCACAACGAGCACGGCGCCCGTCATGTAAGATGAGGCGTCCGAAGACAGGAAAACGGCAGGACCCGTGTAATCATACGGCTTAGCCATTCTTCCAAGCATGGTTTTTTGAGAATAATTTTTTTTAAAATTCCTGTCCTGTGAATCTTCAACGCCTCCCGGGCAAAGAACATTGACCCGGACGCCTTTTCTTCCCCAGTATGCCGCGAGATATCTTGTAAAATTAATTACCGCTCCTTTTCCGGCGGGGTAAGCAGGCGACTTATAAAACATCTGACGGCCATTTTCGTCTGTGTAAATCGACTGGTCAGGACCAACGAGCCCGTATGTTGATGATATATTTATTATGCTTCCCTTCTTCCCCGTCATTTTTGCTCCGAATATCTTGCAGCACAGGAACGTACCGGTAAGATTAACCCGCAGGGAATCGTTCCATAAATCTTCAGGGAAGTTTTCGAATTTAGACTGTTCAAGAATCGATTTGCCGGAAGTGAACTTATCGTTTACCGCCGCGCTGTTGATAAGCACGTCTATTCTTCCTGTCTTCGACATTATCGAACGGCAGGCAGAACGCACAGATTCGGAATCCGTAACATCAAGCCCGACAGCAAAGGAATTTCCGTTTAAACGTGAAGCGATTCTTTCGGCCTTTGTAAAATCTATGTCGCACACCGCAACGTCGGCGCCGAAATCAGACAAGACCCCGCAAAGCGCTTTTCCGATAAGCCCTGCCGCGCCTGTCACTATCACAGTTTTTCCGTCAAGCGAAAAGATGTTTTTATTCTCAATCATACCGGGACTTTTTTGAAGTTAGCGGTTTTTCTGAAAACAGGTTCAACAGGTTTTCCGAGCAGGTACTTTTCGATTTTTCCGGAAAGGACGGCTTCATTAAGTATGGGCAGAACTTCCTTGTATGCGTCTGCAATATTCATGACATCCTCGTCTGTATGCGAGTAACACAAATTGTGAAATCCCCCCCAGAGAACATTTCTCTTTATCATTTCCTGCTGAACGAGCGATTTCATTAAAAGCGGATTTCCCGCTTCAGGGTTAAAAGTAATTATAGTTCTCGGGTCATAACCGCGGCATTGTGTATACTCCATGCTCAGGGCTTCCGCCGTTTTGTTATATGCCTCTTTCAGTTTCCCGCCCTGATTGAAAATATGACGAATAACGTTTTCATTTTTAATAATGTCCAAAGTTTCGGATGCCGCAGCAAGAGAAAGAGTTTCGCCTCCGAATGTCGTAAAGAAAAACACCTCTCTGTCGAGCAATCTCATGACTTCTTCCCGTCCCGTAAGTACGGAAAGAGGCATGCCGTTCGCTACGGCTTTTGAGAAAGCCGCAAGATCCGGTTTGATTCCAAAAAATTCCTGCGCGCCGCCGGCTGCAAGCCTGAACCCCGTCCACATTTCATCGAATATCAGCAGCGAGCCGTTTTTCTTTGTCTCTTCACGGACCTTTTTAAGAAAATCATCTTTCGGTTCATCGAATATCGCGGGTTCCATAATTACGCACGCCGTGTCTTCGTCGAGTGACTTTATAAGTGAGTCTATATTATTGTACTCGAACGTGTGCGTAAGGTCTTTTAACTGAAGAGGAATCCCCGCGTTTCTGTCAGTTACGGAAATATACCAATCGTGCCATCCGTGATATCCGCAGCATAAAATTTTGCTTCTTCCTGTATAAGCCCTTGCCAGTCTTACAGCGGCAGACGTTACATCGCAGCCGGTTTTTGAAAACCTTACGCATTCAGCGTTCGGCACCATCCCGCGGATTTTCTCCGACACTTCAACTTCCAGCGGATGCATTAGGGAAAATGTAATTCCGTCGTCAAGCTGCCTTTTAATCGCATCGTCCACCCGGTCGAAGGCGTAACCAAGTATTACAGGACCGATTCCCATATTCAGGTCTATATATTCATTCCCGTCTACGTCAAAGAGTTTAGAGCCCTTTCCTCTTGCCGCATATTTTGGAGCAACCCCGTCAACCCATTGTGTAGGACCTTTTGCAAGGGTTTGGGAAAGAGCGGGTATAAGACCTTTAGCCCGCTCTTCGAGTTTTCTTGATTCGGATATTGAGGGATATTCAATTTTGTTTTTCATTTTTATCTATTGTTCTGAAAATTCTTTCTGCCAAATCCGGAGGGGTTAGTTTTTCGTATTCAAGAACGTCTTCAAACAATGCAGGTTTGAACCATTTGTTTTCAAACGCGATTGGTATGACCCTTCCGTGTTTTCCGTTTTTCATAGCGGTTTCGGATACTATTGAAAACAAGCCGCCGGTCATGAAATGGTCCTCTATCGTTACGGTATATGAATAATTTGTAAGCGAATCAAGAAGGACACCTTCATCGACGGGTTTTAGTGTTCTGAGATTTACAAGACCGGTTCTTAAACCCCTGCGCTCAAGTATCTCCATGGTTTCCAGGGATTCTTTAAACAATGTTCCGTAAGTGAGTATGTTGATGTCTTTGCCGGTTGAAATCACTTCGGCTTTTCCTTCTTTGAATGACGATGAATGCCTGTAATCCGTTTTTCTTCCGTTGTATCTTATGTAATAAGGAGACGGGCTTAACAGAATCTGTTCTATGCATTTAAGCATGTCATCTTCATCAGCGGGACAAAAAACATTCATTCCGGGAATCCCCCTCATAATAGATACATCTTCAATTGCCTGATGTGTGGGTCCGTTGGCCTCCGAAAGCAAACCGGGAACGCCGCCCACAAGTTTTACCGGCAGTCCGCTTATACCGACATCCGTACGTATGAACTCAAACGCCCTCATCGTCAGAAATGTCGCTAATGCGTGGGAGACGGGTATTCTGCCTCTCAAAGCCAGACCTGCCGACATTCCAACAAGCGTCATTTCGGTTATTCCTGTATCAATAAACCTATTCCCTATCATGCCGGGAAGATTTCTAATAGCCGCTCTGTTTTCCGCAGTCAGAACTACAAATCTCTCATCCCTGCTGACAAGGTTATATAATATTTGTTCGTAAGTCATCTATCTCACCATTAATGATTCTGAAGTAAGTTCGGGTTTCGCTCCGGTTTTAAGTTCTTCAAGGAGCATAAGCGCCTCTTCGCCGGTAAAATTAACGAACCATCTGTCGGCTCTTGCTTCGATACTGGACAGACCCCTGCCGCGTATCGTTCGCGCGATTATAACAAACGGATTGCCGCTTCTATGTTTGTTTGCAGACAACGCTTTTTCAAGTTCCTCAAAATCGTGTCCGTAAACGTATTTTACGTCGCATCCGAATGTCAGAAATTTATCCTGAAGAGGTTCCAGACGAATCAGTTGTTCCGTTTCCTTGTTGGCTTGAAACATATTTCTGTCTACAATCACGATAAGATTATCGAGTTTTAGCGATGATGCGACAAGCAGCGCCTCCCAAACCGAGCCTTCATTAAGTTCTCCGTCTCCGAGAAGAACAACAACCTTGTTTTTCTTTTCTCTAAGTTTGAAATCATAAGCCGCCCCCATTGCTACGCTTAAAAGATGGCCAAGTGAACCTGAATGAAATTCTACTCCGGGAATTTTTGTATTCGGGTGCCAGTAAATAAAGTCGTTTGTCTGCAGGTGGTTTTTTAAACGTTCTTCCTCAAGAAGCCCTGTTTCAACAAGAGTACCGTATAAAGCCGGCACATCGTGCCCTTTAGAAAGAAAGAACATGTCTCTGTCGCCGGATTCCATGTTATTCCCGTTTATGTTTAGAAAGCATTCATACAGGTATACAAGGATATCCGCGCAAGAAAGCGACGCTCCTATGAAACAGCCTCCATTTGTCGACATTCTTATAATGTGTTGTCTCACTTTATAAGCCGTCATTTTCAGTTTTTCATTTTTCTCTTCGGTCATATTATTTTGGTTTGTTCCGGGCTTATTGTTTTAAGACTCTTAATATGATGCCTGTACCAATTAACACCTGCATATTTTTTATTTATCCGGATTATTTCAGGATTTCTTTCTATATGCGACAGAATGTCATTAAGCCCAAATGAGGGATTATCGGGGTACAAATCCTCATATATCTTTTTTATTAAAAGGTAATCTTCAAAATAATCGAGTGTGAACCTGTGGCTCATTGAAAAATTCTTGCCCGTTTCCCATTCCACATTTCCTATGGAAAATTTATCCGGGTTATCCCATATATATGGCGTAGTATGCTCGATGTGATGAGGTTTATAAGCGAATTTTCGCGCATTTAAAAGAGCGCCGATTTTCATCACTTCAACATCATTTCCGTCCGGATATGTGGCTGGATGCAGATTGCTCACAAAGTCGTATTCCTCGTAATTTGAGACAAAGTAATCGAAAACTTTGTCAATAATGCGCGGGTCTATGAGGGGGCAGTCGGACGGTATTTTAGCGATAATCTCCGCGCCGTATTTTAACGCTGCCTGACAATGCCTGTCAAGAAGATTAATTTCACTGCCTCGGAATACGGATATATTTTCACGCTCGCATATTTCAACTATTTTGTCATCTCTTTTGTTGTTTGTCGTCGCTACAACTACCCGGCATTTATAAGAATTTTGATTTACGCGTTCCGTCATTCTGACAAGAATTTCCTTTCCGCATACCGGAAGAAGAATTTTATCGTCAAGCCTTGTCGAGCTTCTTCTTGCCTGAATAATTATTACTAATTTGTCCCCGAATTCGTCTTTTGTCATCAATATTGTTCTGCTAAAGGAATTAATTCTGCGGCTCCGTATTCGCGCTCTTCACGGCCGTTCAGATGATATTCGCAAACCGCCGCTATGTTTTTTGCCGAACTGCCGTTATTCTGTATCGGCACCATTTTCTTTAATTCTTCTATGTTAAAATCGGAATAGACCTCTTTGCCAAGGGCAAGTCCGACGTACACGACAGACGAGTATTTTGTAATGAGCACGCTGCAATTGGCTATCAGTTCATTTGTGTTGGCTTCCGCGAAAACAAGGGCGTCAGGTGATAATTCCTTAATTTCTTTTTCCGCCTTTTCGTGATTTTCGTTCGGGTGAAGTTTGAAAATCAACTGTCTGCCGGCGGCTATTTTCACGGCGTTATTGATAAACTTTTTTCTGTTTTCATATCGAAGTGTTTCTCTTGTATCCGAAGTGCATACAAGAACGTAATTCTTATACGGAAATCTGTTCTTCGTGTATGAGATGCAGTTATCGAAATTCGGAATTCCCGTTACTCTTATCTTATCGGGATTGCAGCCTTTCTTTACAAACAAATCCCTGTATCCTTCAGAGGCGGTGCAAAAAGAAACGTATGCGTCCGACAGGCCTGTTGTTGATGTGCTCGCGAAATATCTGGGGAATTTCACATATTTCGACAGATAAAAGAAAAGATTTTCCGGATCCGTCATTCCCTCCTGAATAAGGATGATTTTTTTTCTTTTTATGTTTTTCTGTATGATTAAGTCCGTGCAGGTTACCACGAGGTCATATTCATTAAGCGTTCCCTTATAATCGACTTTGAGATTATTCCTGAAAAGATACTCTGTAGTGTTTCTTCTGAATTTACCGCCCAGTATGGTAAAATCAAGAAGCCCTGCATTAACGAGAATTCCCTTAAATCCGTCAGTATAGTATGGAGTAAAATAACAGTCGTATCCCTCGCCGAGATGCGCCGAAATTCCGTGCATCATGGTCGTCTGATTCATCGAGCCGCAAATAAAAAGAATTTTCCGCATTAGAATTAATTTATTTACAAATTCATATGCAATCTGAAAATTTCATTTTTATTTAAAGTAAAGGAATTGTTACTAAAAAATAAAATGTGCCCGGGGGTAAAAACGGTATGATATTATTCTATGCCAGCGGCAATTCCATGTATATAACGTCGGGCATGGGGTTTTCCCTGTAAGGCGGTGAAATTACGAAACCCATGGATTTATAAAGCGATACGGCTTCTTTCATTCTTTCGAGCGTGTCGAGTTTCATGGTTTTGAAACCGTTTTCTTTGGCGGCCTGAATTACTTTTTCGGAAAGGAGTCTTCCGATTTTCATTCCCCTGTATTTTTCGCGGACGAACAGCCTTTTCATTTCGCATGTTCCGGCGTCTATCTTCCTCAGAGCAACGCATCCGGCAGACTCTTCTCCGCTGTATGCGAGAAAAATACCGCCCGGCGGGGAATAATAACCGGGAAGGTTTTCAAGTTCTTTCTCAAAATCCTGAAAGCAGAGATCGAAGTCGAGCCATGCGGCGTACTCTCGGAAAAGCAGGACGACAGGCGTGTAATCTGATGTTACTTTTATTATGGTTATTGCGTTTTTCATACGGTTAGTTAAAGATGCGCATTTTCGGATATAGTTTCCATGCTTTTACGCGTTTTCGCGGGTTAATTAAGATTAAATCGTCCGAATACAAAAATCAAAAAAAAGAAAATTGCTGTTTACATTTGAAACCGATTTTCTTAATATTGTATTGAACTATTTCCAGTCCCCAAAATGTATGTAAAATAGTTTAAAACCAGTGGAAGAAAACAAAGGCACTATCAAACTTTACACTTTGTTGTTCTTTTTCGTGATTCTCGGGTTTATTGGGTTTCTTGTATATCAGGGTTTGAGGGAAGCCGATTACAAGGACAAGATTGCGCCTTCAGAGAAGAATAGAAGACATAAAAGTGAATCGTTACTAAGGATTAACGAAAGCCGTTTATTGGGTTAAAGGCGGGTAAAATCTCAGAATGAAATTTCTATTCCGAGATTCATTCTGTTATTTATATCTCCCTGTATAAGGTCGTTACCAGACCCTATTGTTTTTACGCCGTCAAGATAAGTAGCCGAATACTTCGCCACTATCTCCGCAAAAGGCAGAGGCCTGTAAGCCGCCATGAGATACCACCTTGTTCCGTTTCCGTACAAACCCACGTTTGACATAACGCCTTTCAGGTCTTCTTCAAATTCATAAACCCTGCTGTCGTAATCTTCGGTCCTGAAAACGATAAACCTTGTCGATAGGGTCAGGTTTCTCAGCACCGACGCTCTCAGGTCAGAGTAAAAAAGATATCCTTTATTGTTGCCGCCGTAGGTTCCGTATTTCACCATGACGTATTCATAACGCGTCCTCGTCCTCACGGAGTTTGAGATATCGTAGTCGAAGCCGATTCTGAAATTCAACTGGTTGCGGTTGTCAATTTTTTTCACGTCGCGTCCGAACTCATCCTGAACCGTTCTGGATTCTTCCTTGTTTTTATTCCTGTACTTGAAGTAAACGAGGAATCCTTTTTTTATTTTGTACTGCGAAGTTATAAGAAAATCATTTCCCGTTGTCGGGGCGGGATTTAAGTAAGTCCTGTAAGGAAATTTAAACTGGTCGAAATATGTGTTGACTTCGAGCCCTTTAATCGGTTTTAGTGTCAGGCCCGCGTAAAAGCCGTTTTCATTCTGTGTGTTGCCGTTGTTCTCTCCGAAACCGAACGAATGCACGGGCGAGAAGTTTTCGGGATAGTTTCTGTACAGCAGTATGAACTCGGCGTACCTGTCGAGGCTAACCTGCACGGCGCCTATGCCGGCTACAGTGTTTGCCTGCGACTGCGCGAACTCGCCGAAGACGTTAATGTTTCTGTAAACGAAATCGTAATCAACGCTGAGCATGTGCGCTGAATTCCCGCTGAAGCCGAAAAGCATCTTTGTGCTGTCGTCGGGTTTTATATCCTTTGAAAATGTTGAATTCCAGTAAGTCACGCCGAGTCTCAGGAAGTCGTAATCCGCGAATATCCTTCCTCCCGCGAATTTTTCCATTCCCGAATTCTTTCTGTTCTGCTCGTTAATCGTCCTGTGGTATCCGTCGAAATAAAAACTCGATACTTCATCCAGCGTAGTATCAATCGAAGCGTCAAAATAATTATTCGAATAGAACAGCAGAAAGTCATAATTCTTTATCGCGATATCAGTTGCCGCTCCGCGGAAGAACTGTACTTCGTTTGTTGATTTATAACTCTGTATCGAATGGTCGTCTTTCTTGATTACATCAACCGCGTCGCTTCCTTTTGAGTATGAGAGCGAGGACCTGAGTCCGAGTCCCTGTCCGAAGTTCAGACCGTAGTCTCCCACGATTGCCTTCTTAACGAATTTCCAGTTTCTCAATTCCAGGTATCCCGATGAAAAATCCGCGTAATTTGTCTCGCCCGCGTCTTTCTCGAGCGTGACGTTCGCGCCTACCTGATAATCTTTTCCTTCCGTCAGAGCCGTAAGCCTGTTGTATATCTTCTGCTTTGAGCCCGGATACTGTCCGTTCAGGAATCCCGCTTTTGTCTGAAGGTCCTGCTGTACACGGCTTCTCAGGCGTACGTCAAAATCTTTAAGAATGTTGCTTGTTCTTGTAACGCTTTCTTTCGTAACATAACCAGATTCGTCCTTTACGTAATCCGTCTTTGAATTTTTCGCGACGACAAACACCTTTATCTTATCGTAATAATCATCGGTAACGCCTTCAATCTTCAGAAGTTCTCTTTTTGATTTGAACTTGTTCGCTTCACGGTACTTAATGATTCTCTTCGCGATTATAGATGTCATGAAGGGAATCTCCTCAAGGTCTTCCTGTGTGGCGGTATTAATGTCAACGGGATTGTCCTTTAGGTATTCGACGTTGTCAAGAAGTTTTGAGTCGTCTGTTTCTTCCAGAGAATTCTCCAGAAGGTTTTCCATGTTATTGAACGAATTAAGGTCGGTCGTGTCGGGTACCACATACAGCGTATCGGTTCCCGCCGATAAAATTCTGCTTCCCGCCAGCAGGGCGGAAAGCAGCAATATTTTAATAATCTTTTTTATGGTTTTCTTTTTAATACAGTTTAATCTTTTCAACGCCGAGAACCGTTTTGGCGGATTCGGACTGGACAAATACAACTATGTCGCAGTTTTTCGCGACAACTCCCGAAGGAACCGCGAACGGAACTTCGAACGTTCCCGACTGTCCCGGCTGAATGCTGATACTCATTCCGTCTGTTCCCGTTATCATTTTCCTCATCGTGTTCTGATGCCAGTCTTCGCCATTAGGCGCTTCGTAGTACAGCGCGCTTTCCGTCAGAATCGCGTGAAGTTTCAGGTCGGACACCGCCGTACCCGATATCTGTCCCACGTTTACCGACAGCGTGCCCGTACCCGCGAGAGAATCATATCCGTTGTTCGTGAGAATAATGCCAAACTGATTTTTCTGTTTAAGTTTACTCTCTATAAGATTCGTCCATGTAGTCGCGTTGAACACCGGAAGCGTTACACCGTTAAGAACCGAGTACGGGTTGTAAAGCAGGGCGCCGTAATAGTTCGAGCGGGCGAGATTGTCGACAGTGTTAAAAAGATAGAACGGGTCGT
>JAJTBN010000095.1 GCA_021286895.1 Bacteroidota bacterium
CTGTCCATTGATTTTGAATTTTCACACAGCCTCTGAAACCGTGGGCTACAAAAGAGCCGCGGGCTATAAAAGAGCCGTGGGCTACAAAAGAGCCGCGGGCTGCATAAGAATCGCGTGCTATAAAAGAGCCGCGGGCTACAAAGGAATCGTGGTTTAAAAGCGTATGTGTTAATCGTTATTCCGAAACCGTTGAAACGGTTTGAACTTCGTTTCACGTCTTTTGTCCCACGGTTGAAACCGTGGGGTACAAAAGAGCCGCGGGCTATAAAAGAGCCGCGGGCTGCATAAGAATCGCGGGTTTTCATGTAAGGCTTGGTGCGGGAAATTTACGAGAGGCTTCAAGCAAAAACCCGGTTGAGTGACCGGGTCTTATTTCCAATTTTTTTAATAAAGAATATTTCTGCCTCATTATTTTACCTGCTTCATTATAATCTCTGTCCCAAAATCTTATCTGCTTCATTATCATATCTGTCTCATAATCTTAATTGCATCATTATAATCTCTGTCTCATCATCATGATACTTGCTTCATCATCATATCTGCATTATTATCATATCTGTTTTATAATAGTAGTTGTTTATAATCATTCCTGATTCATTATCTTTCCGTTCTCTATCTCATCGGCAAGGCGTTTCGCCTTGTACATATTCTTTATGGCTTCGAGCAGGCCCCGGGAATCGACCGCGACGGTTCTGTTGTAATCGGTTGTGTATATGTATCTTCCGGGAAGGCTTTCGATGTTGCCGTCGAACACGAGTCCCACGACTTCCTTCTTCGTGTTAATCAGCGCGCTGCCGGAATTTCCGCCGATAATGTCGTTCGTCGTAATAAGGTTGAAAGGCGTTGCGAGCCTGAATTCCGGCGGGGGAGTCTTCCATCTTTCGGGAAGCATCCACGGCGATTTTTCCTCGTTGCCGAAATATCTTTCATAAAGCCCGTAGAAAGTCGTAAACGGCTGAGCGCGGGTTCCGTTGTAATCGTATGTCTTTATTTCTCCGTCCGAAATCCTGAGCGTCAGTGTCGCGTCGGGAGGAATCGTTGTCCCGTATATATCGAATATAATCCTGCCGAGATTCTGAGCGTTAACGTCAATCCGTGCCTGCGCTTCTTTCTGCCTGTTTGAAAGTTCGTCGTATCTTGCTTTAGAGAGAACGAAAAATCTAATAAGAGGGTCTGAAGATTTCATTAGTTCTTCCTTGCTCATTGCCGCGAGTTTCAGCGCGCCTTCTTTTTCCGCACTTAGAGAGTTTGCGAGTATATAATCAACCATTTCATTCGCTGTTCTGTTTCCGAAGACTTTCTTAACCGCGTCGTTGCCGCTTCCAAGTTTCGACAAGATTGTTTCGCAGTCGAGTTTAAGAAGCGTCTTGTTGTAATCCGCGTCAAAAAGTCTGTACTGCATCTCGATTATTGAATCCTTTACGGGCTTATCTTCCATCGTGTTCCTGAATATCATTTTTGTGACTGAATAATATCTTGAATTGTACCTTGCACCTCCTTCGTATCCCGCCAGTTCCGTGAATATCTTCGAGTAATCCCTGCATCCGGCCTCAATCTCGTCCCATACGTTACCGTATTTACTTTTCAGTTCGGGTTTGGAATTTACTATTGATCTGATATGATTTTCAAAATCTTTTTTTCTTTCCATCATTACGGGGTCTTTCAGCGCTTTCAACTGTCCCTTGAAAACTTTCTGCGAATTCATGGCTCCGAGCCACGCGTCCTGATATCTCTGTCTTTTCTCATCGCTTAACTGAATGTATTTATCCAGAAACTCCGCAACAAAATCAAGGCTTTCAAGCCTGTAAGGTATCTGGAAGTCTCTTGCAAATTCAAGTTGGGCGTATGTTTTCAGGCGCTCGGTGCTGCCCGGGTTGCCGATTACGAAGAGAGGCTCGCCCACTTTCGCTCCGTTCGGGCTCCAGTTGAAGTGATTAGGAGTTTTATAGGGTTGTCCGTTTTCGTAAACCCTGAAATACGCGCAGTCGAGACCGTATCTCGGATAAGTAAAATTATCCGGGTCGCCTCCGAAATGCGCGATATTATTTTCGGGCGAGAAAACGAGACGAACGTCGCGGTATCTTTTATAGCAGTAGAGCATATACATGCCACCATTATAGAACGTAATGACGTTACACTGAAGTCCTGTCTCGTTTTTGTACTTCGCCTCGATTTCCTTGATTCTGTCGGTTTTGTTCTTTTCCTTATCCGTGTTGGTTTTTCCTGATTCGAAAGCGTCCTGAATTTCCTTGGTTACGTCAATCGTATTAATAAGCTGGTCCACCCACAAACCCGGGACGGGTCTTTCGTCGGCGAGAGTTTCCGCCCAGAAGCCCGTTACGCTGAAATCTTCGCCCGGTTTTGTGACTGAAGTTACGTATCCCCTTCCGCAGTGATGGTTCGTCATCACAAGCCCGTCTTCGGAGATAAAGGAAGCGGAACATCCGTTGCCGAAGCGCAGAGCCGAGAGTTTGACGTCATTTAGCCATGCGGCATCGGGACTGAACCCGTAAACCTGATTGAAATATCCGGCCGGGGCATGTTCAAACGTCCACATTTTGCCGAGGTCGAACTTATCCGATTGTTCCTGCGCTTTTAAATTTGCCGAAAAAACGAATGCCAGAATTACAATAAACAGTGTAAATGCTCTTTTCATTTTCTTTTGTATTTTATAACTTACAAATATAGAGCCCAAGGGCGAGAAATTTGAGGAAAAAGAGTTTATCTCTCAGAGCAAAGGGGCTGTTTCTGAGTTTGCTCATCCGGGTTGCGACAACCTGACTGACTTTGAACAGCCCTCTGAGGGTATCCGTCAAGTAACCGCATTTCATTTATTAATATCACCAGTATAAATTCAATCCGCTTTGCATTAAATACCGGAAAGAACTTATTCTGAAAAGACTTTGACTAAAATAAAAAAGGGCTGTTTCTAAGTTATCTCATCCGGATCAGGAAAAGCCTGACTAACTTTGAACAGCCCTCTGAGGGTAGTTAAGAGAACACACTCTTATTAAACTTTTATAAAGGGCTGTTTCAAAGTTATCTCATCCGGGTCAGGAAAACCTGACTAACTCCGAACAGCCCTCTGAGGGTAGTTAAGAGAACACACTCTTATAAAACTCTGTAAAAGAACTATGTGATTATTTTATCAGCATCATTTTTTTCGTGCTGACGAAATCGCCTGTTATTATACTGTAGAAGTAAACGCCGCTTGGCAGTGCGCTGCCGTTGAATTCCACTTCATACGTGCCCGGGTTCAGATTCTGTTTCAGAAGCGTTCCGAGTTCTTTTCCCGCGGCGTCGTAAATTTTCATGGTGGTAAATAGACTACCCAAACCCTGAACTGATGATGACTTTGGAATATCGAATTTTATCTTTGTTGAGGGGTTGAACGGATTCGGGTAGTTTTGATATAAATTACACATAACAGGTACACTTTCGCTTATTTGTCTTATCCCTATTATTAACCTGTTAAGGTAAAAATTAACGGAGTCTATATTTGAAGTGGAGGTAACGTTGAGGTACAGGCTGTCGCCTTTGAAGCCAATCCTGTCGACAACGACTTTAAGATTTCCCGCGGGCAGTGACGTGACATGGTATATTCCCTGATTGTCGGATATGGCGCATCCGACGTATGTATCGCCGTTCTTTATGCTAATGACGGCGTCCTTGAGATAACCCGTAATGGCGTTCGTAAGTCTTGCTATTCTGCCGCTGACCGAGTTGTTTGCAGCCGTAAGGTTTATTCTTCTCGCGTAAATGTTCACGTTGGTCATATTTCCTGTCGGATACAGCGTTATCATTTGATACCAGTAAGAAGTGCCGGGGTAATACGAGATGATGAAGTCTCTCACCGGCTGGGAATTAGGATACACGCCTATATCGACCGTATCCTGAGGTACGTGCGCCAGAGTATAAGCTCCGTTAGGTTCGATTTCGCTCGAGTCGAAGACAATAATGTTAGCCGTGTTTCTGTCGTACTTGAAAGCCTTAACCTTACCGGCAATAATCGGCTGTCCGTTGTCTGAATATCTTGCGAAACCAGAGATTGTAACATAGGGAAGAGGAATCGTCATGAATGTCCAGTTGGCGCCGTTGTTGGAGGATTTAATGAGCGTTCCTCCGTTTGGTCCGTAACCTCCGACGAGTATGTTAGTTCCTTTCACATCGATTGTGGAAGGGGAGGAATTTAACGGAACGTCATAATAAAAATAAGACCAGTTGTCGCCGTAATCGTTGGTTCTCAGTATTCTGTTATAATCACCGATGACGTAAAAAGTATTCTGCGAATATTTCATCGCGTAGTTGTCTGATTCCTGAATCCATTTGACTGACCATGATTGTCCCTTGTTGGTAGTCTTTCCGAAATTCAGGTACCAGCCATCCTTTCCCTGTTTGCCTTTATCATTGAAAGAGAATCTCGAGCAGTAAACCCCGGTGTTTTGGGTTGTGAAGCAAACGTCCATGATGTCGTCCGGCCTGTCGGTATCGAGCATCTGCCATGTATTTCCACCGTTAGGAGAGTAAAGAATGTAACCGTCGTTAAGACCGGCGTAGACGTTGTTTGTGTCAAGCGTATAGATACTATTAACGCTGTAATACAGCGGGTAGGGATTCGTCCTGAACCATTCCAGTCCCCCGTTCGTTGTTTTATAGATAGACGAACCCATACCCGGGCCTGTTCCGTACAAGAAACCAACTCTTTCGTTCGCGAACGTCATTGGAGTAACGCACAGGTTAGCCGGCGATATAACGCGTGTCCACTCGTCGCCGCCGTTCGTGGTTCTCGCGATGTATGTCTCACCCTGGTCGGAGACACCGGCAATAATACCTGTAGTGGAATTAAAAAATGTAATGTCCCAGAGATTAAAGACGCCGTCGGCAACTTTTCTCGAAGTCCATGTACTGCCTGCGTCCGTTGTTTTCGCGAACAAACCGTCGTAACCGACCGCGAACCATTCGCTGGAATTCAGCATCTTAACCCTTGTGACCCCTGAATTGCCGTGTCCTGCCGCGGTTGAAATAAAAACGAGTAGTATTAAAATCGTTAATGTGTGTCTCATAACTTCCCCCAATCTACCGGATTTTAAAATTTAATCGTCCCTCAGAACGGCAGATTATATATTTTGTAATTTTATGAAATATCATAATTGAATTCCATTCATTTATATGACATTAATAATTACCTTTTCTATATTGCTCGGTTGTGAACGACCTTTCCCAAACGTTGTCAAAAACGTCCGCCATGCTTTCGGCGTAATCTTTGTTCTTGACGATGATATCCGCTTCGTTGTATTTCGGCACCGTCTTATCGGCGATGTTCATGAAAACAACTTCGCGGTCGAATATCGTGAAATTAGGAATTTTTTTCTTGCTAAGTCTTACCTGTTCGCCGTAGTTTTCGAATTTCCTGAATATTTCGATTAACTGCGAAGTCGGGATTTCAGTCCATTTCTCGTTTCTTCTTACCTTGAACGTTCCGTTAACTTCATAAATGGATTTTATCACGCCGCCGTTCTTTATGAACTTCGCCGCCGTCTCATCGACTTCCTCGGAAATGTACATCTCAAGTCTTATCATGAACAGGATTTCCTTCTTCGCGTTCTTCAGGAGTTCGACAAATTTGGCTTCCCTGTGCTGATTGTATCCGCGGATAAGTTCAATGTGCGAAGTTTTGCTTTCTTCCGATTTGGAACGGTATAACGGCTTGAGGTTTGTGAAAATCTCGTTGAAATTTTTTTCCCGACGGATTTTTTCCTGCTGTATGTTCGCGAGTATCTTGTCGAGTACAACATCGGGGTCAATCAATTCATACTTGAGAATCGTGTTCGTGTCAATTTCGTTGCAGTAACCCTTTTCGACGAATGATTTCAGCACCGGATAAACATCGGTGCGCCTGACGTCGGCCGAATCCGCTATTTCGGACGCGGACATATGGTGCCCCTGATACAAAGCGATGAATATCTTCGCCTCGTATTCAGTGAATCCCAGTGACTTCAGCCTTATTACAAAATCATCCATTCTAAATTGTTGTAGATTAAATCTAATACAATTTAGAAACTTTCTTTTTCAATGTCAAGTGCTATTTAAAGCCAAAAACAGCTTGTTTTTGGACTTCTCTGATTAATACAGAAGTTAGAATTTAGTAGTTATAAGAATATCCGAATATTTTGAAAGTGAACAATTCCCGGCGAAGGATTTTGATAATGACGGTATTTTTTATGTCATTAAAACCTCATCTTCTAACTACTAATTACTTTTTTCAACATATATCTGCCATAGAATTGAATTACAAAAAGAATAATGCTATTTTACTCGCGGAAATTTTATAAACATATTATTGTTTCATATGGGTAAGAATGCCTGTTGAAAACAACATTAAACTGGTTCTGCGCAACGGACTGGTAATAAAGGGGAAGTCTTTCGGACACCCTTCATCGACGTCCGGAGAAGTTGTTTTCAATACCGCCATGACAGGCTATCCCGAAAGTCTCACAGATCCCTCATACAAAGGTCAGATTCTCATACTCACTTATCCACTCGTAGGCAATTACGGAGTTCCTTCCGGCGAAACTGAGAACAACCTTCTTCTGAATTTCGAATCGGAAAGGATTCACGTGTCGGGGCTGATTATATCCGACTATTCTTTTCATATGAGCCACTGGAAAGCGGGCAAGTCGCTCTCCCATTGGCTTACCGAAAACGATATTCCGGCAATCTACGGAGTCGATACGCGTATGCTTACGAAGGTAATCCGCGAATACGGCACGATGCAGGGAAAAATTATTTTTGAAGACAAAGAACCTGTACACAATATTGCAGACGAATCAAATCCAGTCAGAGAAGTTTCGTGCAAAGAAGTGATTACTTACGGCGCGGGCAGGCATAAAATAGTTCTTGTCGACTGCGGCGTGAAATATAATATTATACGAAGACTCCTGAAACGCGATACTACGGTCGTCCGCGTTCCCTGGAATTATGATTTCAATAAACTCGATTACGACGGACTGTTTATCTCGAACGGTCCCGGCGACCCGAAGTCCTGCACTGATACAATTAACAATCTTTCAGCGGCAATAAAAAAAGATAAGCCCGTATTCGGAATATGCCTTGGAAACCAACTGCTTTGTCTCGCTTCGGGCGGGGATACATATAAACTTAAATACGGCCACAGGAGCCACAACCAGCCGGTTATTAAAAACGGTACGGAGAAATGCTACATCACGTCTCAGAATCACGGCTACGCCGTCGATTCCCGCACGCTCGGCAACGATTGGTCTGTGTTCTTTACGAACCTGAATGACGACACCAATGAAGGGCTGATTCACAAAACGAAAAGGATTTTCTCGACGCAGTTTCATCCCGAAGCGTCAAGCGGTCCTACAGATACTGATTTCCTTTTCGACATGTTCATAGACAATATTAAAAAATATAAAAAGGGTTGAAGGAAAAGTTCAGAAAAATATTGATTCTCGGTTCAGGCGCGCTGAAAATAGGCGAGGCAGGGGAATTCGATTACTCCGGCTCTCAGGCATTAAAAGCGCTGAAAGAAGAAGGCATAGAAACTATACTTATAAATCCGAACATCGCCACGGTTCAGACATCCGAAGAAATAGCGGATAAAATATATTTTCTTCCCGTTACTCCGCAATTCGTCGAGAAGATAATAGAGAAAGAAAAACCTGACGGCGTCATGCTGTCATTCGGCGGGCAGACGGCTTTGAACTGCGGCATCGAACTTTTCAAGAGCGGTGTATTTGAAAAACATTCCGTAAAAATTCTCGGTACGCCTGTAGAAGCGGTGATAGAGACGGAAGACAGGGAGTTGTTCGCGAATAAACTCAGGAGCATAGACATAAAGACAATAGACAGCTTCGCTGTTCGTTCGGTAGAAGACGCTGTCGGGTCAGCCGCAAAACTCGGATATCCCGTAATCATACGTTCCGGCTTCACTCTCGGAGGGCAGGGAAGCGGATTCTGTTCCGACGAAAAGGAATTGGCGGAGCAGGCAAACAAAGCGTTTTCGCATACGAATCAGATTCTTATAGAAAAATCGCTAAAGGGCTGGAAGGAAATCGAATATGAAGTCGTGCGCGACAAGTACGACAACTGCATCACAGTATGCAACATGGAGAATTTCGACCCGCTTGGTATTCACACAGGCGAAAGCATTGTGGTCGCTCCTTCGCAGACGCTGTCGAATCACGAATACCACAAACTCCGCGAGATAGCGATTAAAATAATCCGCAGCATCGGAATCGTCGGGGAGTGCAACGTGCAGTACGCGCTCGATACACAGTCCGACGATTACCGCGTGATAGAAGTAAACGCGCGGCTTTCACGATCGAGCGCGCTGGCGTCGAAAGCAACCGGTTATCCACTCGCGTTTATCGCCGCGAAACTCGCTCTCGGTTACGGACTTTATGAACTGAAAAACTCCGTAACGAAGAATACATCCGCTTGTTTCGAGCCTGCTCTGGATTATATTGTCTGCAAGATTCCGCGCTGGGACCTCGGAAAATTCAAAGGCGTGTCGAAGCAGATTGGCAGCAGCATGAAGAGTGTCGGCGAGGTAATGTCAATCGGAAGGACTTTCGAAGAGGCGATACAGAAAGGTCTGCGCATGATAGGGCAGGGAATGCACGGATTCGTCGGCAACCGCGAACTCGAGATTGCGGACGCCTCATCGCTGGAAAACGAACTCAGCAACCCGACCGATTCACGCATATTCGCCATTGAAGAAGCGTTCGCGTCAGGAATGGATATAGACAGAATTCATTCTCTCACGAATATAGATAAATGGTTTCTTTTTAAACTGAGGAATATTCACGAACTCTCGGTTAAGTTATCCGGGTATCCGGAAATTAAAAAACTTCCGGATGAATTTCTTCTTGAACTCAAGCGGAACGGTTTCTCCGATTTTCAGATTTCGAAAATACTTTGCGGAGATTCGGGGAAAGACGTTACGGAATATTCGCTTGAAGTAAGAAAATACAGGAAGGCAAAGAATATTCTTCCCTGCGTAAAGCAGATTGACACGCTTGCCGCTGAATATCCCGCGCCTACTAATTATCTCTACGTTACTTACAACGGAAGCGAAAATGACGTTAAGCCGGAAGAGGGCAAAAAGATAGCGGTGCTCGGCTCGGGCGCGTACTGTATAGGCAGCAGCGTTGAGTTCGACTGGTGCTCCGTCAAGGCGCTTAATACTATAAGAAAGAACGGATACAAAGGGATAATGATAAATTACAATCCCGAGACTGTAAGCACGGATTACGATTCCTGCGACAGGCTTTACTTCGAGGAACTTTCGTATGAGCGTGTGATGGATATACTCGAATACGAAAACCCGGAAGGCGTGATAGTCTCGACAGGCGGACAGATTCCTAACATACTCGCGCCGAGGTTTCACAAAGCGGGGATTAACATACTCGGTACATCGGCAGTCAGCATCGACAAAGCGGAGGACAGGCATAAGTTCTCGTCGCTTCTCGATAAACTCGGCGTCGACCAGCCGAGGTGGAAAGAACTTACGAGCATGGAGGAAATAAAGCAATTCGTTTCATCGACGGGTTACCCCGTGCTCGTCCGTCCCTCATACGTTCTATCCGGCGCGGCGATGAACATTGTCTCGAACGATTCCGAACTCGAGCAGTTTCTTAAACTCGCTTCGAAGGTTTCAAAAAGATATCCCGTTGTAGTTTCCGAATTCATAGAGAACGCGAAGGAACTCGAGATAGACGCCGTCGCGAAGGACGGCGAAATAATCGCGTACGCTATTTCGGAGCACATAGAATTCGCGGGAGTGCATTCGGGTGACGCAACGATTGTCTTTCCCGCGCAGAAACTTTACATAGAGACAATCAGGCGTATAAAGAAAATCAGCAGGCAGATATCCGGCGAACTGAAAATATCGGGACCGTTCAACATACAATTCCTCGCGAAAGACAACGACATAAAAGTTATCGAATGCAATTTGCGCGCTTCGCGAAGTTTCCCGTTCGTTTCGAAAGTTTTGAAAACAAACTTCATAGAGATTGCCGCAGAAATAATGATAGGCAGGGAAGTGCAGAAACCGGTGAAGTCTATTTTCGATCTGGATTATGTCGGCATAAAAGCGCCGCAGTTCTCGTTCTCGCGATTGCAGAAGGCAGACCCCGTGCTCGGCGTGGAGATGGCATCGACGGGCGAAGTGGGGTGTATCGGCGAGGATTATTATGAAGCCATATTGAAAGCGATGCTCTCGGTTGGTTATAAAATTCCGCGCAACAACATACTGCTCTCGACGGGTCCGGCACGTTCAACGATTGAACTGCTGAACAGCGCGCGTATGTTATCCGAAAACAACTACAACCTTTTCGCTACCTCGGACACGCATAATTTCCTGAACGCGAACGGAATAGAATCAACGCTGCTTCATTCGCCGGGTGAAAACAAAGCGCCTAACGTGATTGATTACATACAGAACAGGATTGTCGAACTTGTTGTGAACATACCAACAAGCCTTTCTAAGGACGCACTCGACAGCGATTATAAAATAAGAAGAGCGGCCGTTGATTACAACGTACCGCTCATCACAAACTCGCGTCTTGCCTCCGCGTTTATATACGCGTTTTGCAGGAAAGAGCCCGTTTCGATTAAGAGCTGGCAGGAGTTCTAGCCAATTAGTAATTAATAATTAGTAATTAATAATTAATAATTAGTAATTAGAGACTTCTGAAAAACTCTTATGTTCGGATGAATGTTTAGAT
>JAJTBN010000096.1 GCA_021286895.1 Bacteroidota bacterium
TATGAAATACTCGGCGTAGAATCTCACGTTTCTCTTCACGCACTGCTCGTACAGCGTATGGAGAATAACGTGCCCCGTCCTGTCAGCGGAATAACACGCGCGAAGTACAGGAATCCTTTTCGAGTTTCCGTTCTCGTCTATGACTTCCTTCGTGTGCCCGCCGAATTGTCTCTGAGCGATTTTTCCTTCCTTCGTCCTGCTGAAAGGAACGCCCAGATGTTCGAGTTCATAGATAGCGTCGGGCGCCTCGCCGCACATCATTTCGATTGCGTCCTGGTCGCCGAGATAATCGCTTCCCTTTACGGAATCGAAAACGTGCCATTCGACGGTATCGTGCTCTTCGTTGCCGAGAGCCGCCGCGATTCCTCCCTGCGCCGCGCCCGAATGTGAACGCGTCGGGAATAGTTTTGATATAACGCCGACATCAGCATACTGCGAGGTTTCGACCGCCGCTCTCAGCCCCGCCAGCCCTGCTCCGACAATTATTAAATCATGTTTGTGAATCATATTATTTTTATTGGTTAAAATTGAAATCTTCTTTACCACTTAGCACACTGAGTTCACTCAGATTCTATTATATAATTTTACCACTAAGTTCACTTAGTTCACTAAGCTGTGAATATTGTAATAAGTAATTGACAATGAACTGAATTATTCTAACGGTAATTTTGAAAACTCTTCCGTTACCAGCGGAATCAAATCTTTTGTTATGTTTGTACTGTTGAAATTAATTAAAAGCCCTTTCGGCTTGTTTGTCAACTTTAAGTATGAAAGAAGCTGAGCTTTATGTACGGGCAGCACCGATTCTATCGCCTTTAGTTCTATTATTATTAAATCGTTTACCAGTATGTCCAGTCTTAAAGGAATATCAAGTTTCTCGTCTTTGTATCTAATTGATACGATTTCTTGATTCCTTGCATCCAGTCCCGCGTCCCTTAATTCCTTCATCAGGCAGTGTTCGTAAATCCCTTCAAGTAAACCGGGGCCAAGATTTTTATGTACCTCTATAGCACACCCGACTATCTTATATGACAAATCATTTATATGCTTTTGTGTTATCTTCATGTTTATTTATCATCACTAAGTTCGCTTGCCGGTTCTTTTCTTAGTGTCCTATGTGTTCTTAGTGGTAAATTATATCTATAAAAATCTTAGTGCCCTTAGTGTCTTAGTGGTTAATCTCCGGGATCAGAATTTTAATATGGTATTCAGCCCTATAAACCAGAAAGTCAGCCCCAGCAGTATTAGAAGTATCTGTATCAGATTGCTCAGCCACGGTTTAAGCGTGTAATCCCTGAATACGTTCCACGTACCGTTAAGCCCGTGCCAGAGACCCAGCGTGACGAAAGTAAGGTCAATCCCTTTCCAGAACGGTGAATGCATTCTTTCAAGTACAGCCCTATATGTATGACCGGCATCAGGAGTGGCATGCATCAAAACATAATGCCCGATAAGGACTATGACGAGAATAATACCCGAGATTCTCTGCATGTACCAGTACTTTGCGCCTGTGTTCCTTGAACCGTAAAATTTATATGTTCTCATTGTATATTTAGTTTTTGAAATTAATGTAGGAAAATAAGATAAGCCATGCCGGTCACCATAAGTACTCCGAGTATATAAACGAACGTTAGTATCTCTTTATGGAATCTGGCTCCGTTTCCGAAATCCACAAGCGCTATGCGTACTCCGTTAAGCGAGTGGAACATGACGAGCGCCCCAAGCAGCCATTCACCGAAAAGAAATATCGGCGATTTAAACAAAGCCATTTCCTCGTTGAACGCGGTTTCACCCTTCAGTAATCCCGTCAGGGCGATAATGTGTATCATAATGTAAAGCGTAAGACCCAGCCCCGTTATCCTGTGAAGTATCCAGGCCCAGCTGCCTGTGTGCTTCCTGTAATTGAACAGAACTTCGAGCCACCGGGAAAAAAATGAAGTAGCGGTTAGATTTGACATAAAATGTATTTTAAAGAGTTAACAATTATCACAATTTTTTCCGTTAGAATGAGGTATTGTCTAAATATAAAAATTAGACGGGAAAATTAAAGCACTTTAATTGGGTTTTGAAAAAGTTCGCCGCGTTCTGCAATAAATCGTAACTTGAAAAATTTAAAAATGATGTATAAATTAACTGTTAATACTGAAAAATTAAAATTCCGGCATCAGCCTTTAAGCGGGCATTCACGGATTTTCAGTAGAGTTGTGTCTCTGCCCGGTTTTTGAACTTGCAAAATAAGAGAAATGAATACATCCTTCAAAACATTCTTGCGGGAACTTAACGGGATTTTTGAACTCAAAACAGGGATTGTTGATTCAGCCGGCAATAATCTCTTTTCCCCGCACGGTCTCAACGGCGCTGCCCGCGGCATTCGAAGCCTAAATAAATCTTCGAAAGCCCGAAATGATTTCCTGAAATCATTCAAACATGTAAATAAAAGTTCGCTTCATTATTTGCGGCGTGATGACAGACTTGGTTATTCCGAATTCCTTCTGCCATTCAATAACAACGGAGACGGGCAATTTTTCTTCAGGGTATATCCTTGTCAGATAAACAAAAAATCCCTGAAGAAATCCGCAAATGTTCCGTTCCGGCATGAAAAGAATCCTAAAAAAATAAACGGAAATCATGTGGCGCTGCCGGTGTGTTCGGAAAACTTTTTAAAATCCTATCTTGGTATCCTGAGAAATTTCGCTGGAAAGGAAAATGATTTGTCGAAATCTGTCTCGCTGGAAAAAGAGAAAGTAAAAGAAATTGAAGCGCTTGAAAAACACTACAGGGATTTGATAAATCTCTCTCCGGAGGCAATCATAGTCCATTCCGACGGCAGGTTCCTTTACCTGAACAAATCAGCACTTAAACTGTTCGGAGCGCGAAGCGTTAAAGAACTTAAAGGCAGAAAAGTAATTGAGTTCATTCATCCGGATTACGTGAAGTTAGTCGCGAAAAGATTTTCTTTGATAACGAAATCAAAAGTCCTTCCTTTCACCGAGGCGAAATTTATAAGCCTTGACGGGAAAACCGTGACGGTGGAAGTGTATGCCATGATGATTTATTTCAATAAAAAACCTGTCGTTCAGGCTATTATGAGAGATGTGTCCCACCTAAGCAAAGCCGAACAGGCTTTGAGAGAATCCGAGGAAAGATTCAGGACAATTTCGGGGATTACTTCGGATTACGCTTACAGTCTCGTAATCTCTCCCGATAATACGCCTAAGATGGAATGGGCAACGGGTTCTATCAGGAACGTTACAGGCTTTAATATGCGTAATATCCCCGTGGGAAAAAAATATTTTAAAATTATTCATCCCGATGATTCGTGTATTGTGAGGAAAGAATACAGCGAACTTCTTAACAGAAAATCGACAGTCAATGAATACAGGATAATCAAAAAAAACGGAAAAATTGTATGGATTCAGAACAAAGCCTATCCTGTTTACGATAATACGGAAAAAAGAGTCGTGAGAATTATCGGTGTCATCGCGGATATTACTGAAAGGAAAATAGCCGAGGAGAAAATCAGGAGAAGCGAGGAACAGTTCAGCAAGGCGTTCACCTCCAGCCCGTTCGCGATAAGCATCTCCGACCTCGAGACCGGACGGATTATAGACGTCAACGAATGCTATCAGACAATTACAGGCTTCGGTAAAAACGAACTTATTAATAAGTCGCCCGCGGACCTCAACATGTGGATTAATCACGGGAAAAGGAATAATATAAGGCGAACCCTGGAAAATACAGGCTCATTAAGGGGCATTGAAACAAATTTCAAAATGAAATCGGGTGATATCCGTTCATGGCGCTCTTCTCTTGAGGTCATCGAGATTGCCGGAAGGAAATGTATCCTCTCGCTCATCGAAGATATAACCGAACGCAAACACACTCTCGAAGCGTTGAAAGAAAGTGAAAACCGGTACCGCGTTTTTATAGATTCGTCGGACGATATGGCTTACCTTAAAGACTCGGATTTCCGGTACATTATCCTTAATAAATCAAATGCCGATTTCTTCGGGAAAAAAGTCAGCGATATTATCGGCAAGACAGATTTTGAACTTATGCCTTTTGAAGAAGCGGAAAAATGCAGGCAATCGGATATCTCCGCTATGAATTCAAATCAGGTGCATGTGGAAAACGAATACGTCAAAGGAAGAATATACGAGACCCATAAATTCCGCGTGCCGCTTTCGAAAAATAATTTCGGCGTCGGAGGATATATTAGAGATGTGACGGAACAAAGGATTGCCGAAACGCGAATCAGAAAGAGTGAGGCAAATCTCTCACTTGCGCAGCGAATTGCCGATATGGGAAGCTGGGAATATGATATCGCCACAGGAAATGCCGAATGGTCCGATAATATGCTAAGAATCTTCGGAGTCAAAAGGGAAAATTCATCTGAACTCCTTCTTGATAATTTCCTGAATAATATACTCCATCCTGACGACAGGGAAATTCTCTTGAAAACGCTTGAAGATGCAGTGAAAGGTCTCGGCAATTATGATATCGAATACAGGATTTTAAGAAAGGACGGATTGGTAAGAGATATTCAGGCAAAAGCGGAACTAATCAGAAAACCCGACGGAACACCCGAAAAACTTATCGGCTGGGTTCAGGATATTACCGAAAGAAAATTTATTCTGCAGTCCCTCGTTGAGGCTAAAGAAAAAGCCGTGGAAATGAATAGGGTAAAATCTAATTTCTTCTCCACTATGAGCCATGAACTTCGTACTCCTATGACCGGCATTCTCGGTTTCGCGGAAATATTAAGTTCGAAAATTGAGGATGAAGAATGCAAAAATATGGCTAAAGTTATTCTTAATGCGGGAAACAGACTTTTGCATACCCTTAATCTGATTCTCGATATAACAAAAATCGAATCGGACAGGCTTACCGTGAAAAATGAAATACTTGAACTGTCGGAAATCGTAAAAGAATCTGCTTATCTTTTCAACGCGAGCGCCCGAGAAAAAAATCTCGAACTGATAATTGACCTTGAAGAAAATGTCTTCGCCCTTGTCGACGAAAAACTCCTGAGACAGTCAGTTTCAAATCTTATTAAAAATTCAATCCTTTACACGCAGTCCGGAAGCGTAAAAGTAAACCTGATAAAAGAAAACTCCAACGGCTGCCCTAAAGCGGTTATTAAAGTTACCGATACAGGAATTGGAATACCTAAAGATATGCTGGAGGTCATTTTCGAACCGTTCAGGCAGGTCAGCGAAGGATGGGGAAGAAAATTCGAAGGAACGGGGCTTGGCCTTTCGATTACTAAAAAATTCATAGAAAAAATGGGAGGGGAAATATCAGTCGAAAGCGTTATCAATAAAGGAAGCGTGTTCTCCGTCGTTTTCCCTGCTCAAAATAGACCCGAATAATAAATTGAATATTTTGTGATTTTAGACTATCATTAGTTGATTATGGAACAATCTTGTAAAGTATTGCTTGTCGAAGACGATGAATTTTCGGCAATGGTTACAATGCAGGTGCTAAAAGGGTACTGCGGTATTGACCTCGTTGAAACAGGCGAAGACGCGCTTGAATGCGCGAAAAAGAAAAAATACGATGTCGTGCTTATGGATATTGGCCTGCCCGGTATGGGGGGGCTTAAAGCCGCAGGTATCCTGAGGTTAATGCCCGGCTATGAAAACACCCCTATCGTCGCTCTGACTGCTTTTGCCATGTCCGGGGACAGAGAGGAATTTCTAAAAGGCGGATGCAGCCACTACCTTTCTAAACCTTTTGCCGTAAGCGACCTGCTTAATCTTGTAAAAAGCCTCGTGACTGAAACCTGCTGATCCGGTTTTCTTCCCAATTCTTATCTGTGTTTTTCTCAATGGCTTTTTCGAATTTATTCCGCATTCCACGGAGTATCCTTTCGCTTTGCCCTTCGTTTTTGTAATTGTATTTCGGACTGCAATTCAGTAAATTTATATATTCGGGGATTTAGCTCAGCTGGTAGAGCGTTTGAATGGCATTCAAAAGGTCAGGGGTTCGACTCCCCTAATCTCCACTACTTCAAAGTAGCATTCCGAAAATGGAACAACAAAAACATACTGAAGGGTATGTTTATATTTTACAGAGTACTCATAAATCAAAATACTACATAGGCAGTACAATCGATATTAAAAAAAGGTTTAATGAGCACATCTGCGGTTATGTGAAATCAACACGAAATCTGAGGCCATTAGACTTGAAGTTTCTCTCTGCTTCCCAAGCTCCGGCTTGGGAAGCCGCGAAATGAACCGTTTCCGAGAGTCTCCCCGTTTTAACGGGGGACTCTCGGATGCAAAATTGATTATGCGTTTGTATATGAATAATTTTTTTAAAACCCCATTTTTATTCTACCTGTTCGCAATAGCGGCTTTGTTCATCTCTCCCGTCTGGGCGCTGCTGCTCGGCGTTATCTTCGGGATGACGAAATTCTTCTTCCATCCCCCAAAACTCGGTACGTACAGAAAATTCACTCTTGAATCCGCGATTGTACTTCTCGGCTTCGGACTTAATTTCGGACAGATTATAACTGTCGGCTCCAGAGGATTGCTCCAGACCGCGGCGGGTATCCTCGTTCTTATGACTGCCGGTATGCTTATCGGGAAAATCTTCGGACTCGATAAAAAACTTTCCTCGCTTATAAACGTCGGCACGAGCATCTGCGGAGGCAGCGCTATCGCCGCCGTCTCGGGCGTCATCGACGCTAACGACGATGAAATCGCGGTCTCTACAGGCGTTGTGTTCATTCTGAACGCCGTCGCGCTTTTCCTGTTCCCGCTCCTGTTTCAGTTTATTCACATGCCGCCGGACGTGTACGGCATCTGGTGCGCTCTCAGTATCCACGATACGAGTTCAGTCGTCGGCGCGGCTTCAATAAACGAGACGTCGCTCGCCACCGCTACTATACTGAAACTTACTAGAACTCTCTGGATAATTCCTCTTACCATCTTTTATAAGATAGTCAATAAATCGGAGTCAAAATCGAAATTCCCGTATTTCATAGCGCTGTTTCTTATCGCGTCGCTGATTGCAACGTTCCTTCCGTTTGCTTTCTATTCGGATATTGCAAAACTCGGTAAAATGCTGATGTCGCCCGCGCTCTTCATGGTCGGCTACGCTATTAACGTAAGCACTATTAAAAAAGTCGGATTCAAAAGCATAGGACACGGAATAGCCCTCTGGATTATATCAATTTTTCTCGGGCTTTTCATCGCTTTTAATATCTGAAGATTTTGCTCTAAGGATTAAATATTCGTATATCATATCGCGCTCAGCGTCGCTTATCTTTGCACGGTTTTTCATCCGGTCAAGCCATAAACTCCATTCTCCCGCTGTGTGCTTTTCGGGAATGTAAAGATTATGGCAGTTTCCGCATTTGTTGATAAAAATATCCCGGCCTTTTAAAAGATTTTTATATGAAGTATTTCCCCGCGCGTCCGCTGGAACGGGTTCATACAAAGCCGAACCGCAGGAAAATGCCGTCGCCGATGCCAGAAGTATCACAGCCGGGAACAAAATTTTATAAAGCATAAGAAAAAATTAATCGTAATTCGAATTTATCGTAGTTCTCAAGGTCGAGTCCGTTCTGTGTAGCGCCTTTAAAAGCCTTTATTTGAGGCATTACAGTGAAATTTGCCCAGAATTTATCCGTGAAATATGAAAATCCCGGACCCGCGAAGAGTACACTGCTTTTAAGTTTATCCGTGAACCTGTTCCTGCACTCCGATTCAAACGTCAGGTGAAAATGCGGACTGAGTTCATAACCTGCGGAAAATGTCGCGTCTGATTTCTTAGTCACTTTCCATTCAGGAATGTTATCCTCGATTTCCTTTTCGTATTCTATTTCCCCTGTCAAATTAAAAGCCAGCGTAAGGTTCTTCAGTTTCTTGTCGAGAATGAATTTCGTTTCGATTTCATGTTCCGATGTGCCGATTGCATACTCACCGTATAATGCAAAGCCAATCGGATTCGCGACGGGGTCAGATATTTTGTACTTCCATTCGTTCGAGAAACTGAATTCGCTTTCCGATTCGAGAAATCTGACTCCGTTCGTCTCTTTCTGCGATGATATCGAAGTGTAGTTTATGTAAAATGATGTCTGAACATTCGAGCCGAGGCCCGTCTCGAATTCCGCCCTTGTGTCGAGCCTGTTAGAGAATTCCTTCTTGCCCGTCCTGAAAGTGTTCCATATTTCAATCTCTCTCTGCCTGCTGTCTAGTACCCCGCTCTGATACGTGTATGTGAATATCCTGTCCTGCGCATTAAGAGCGGTACCGGTAATAATCAGCGATAGTATTGCGAAAACCTGAAATAGTAGTGTCATTTTTGCCATGATAATAATTTAATTTTATTATATACAATGTCGGCACGAATGATTAAGAACACAATCGCTATATATAGGTATTTTATGGCTTAAATTATTTTGTTTATGAGTGCGTAAAGCGTGAGCCCCGAAGGGGTTTTTATTCCGAGTTTTCCGCAGATGTTTTTCCTGTGCGTTATTACGGTATGCCGGCTTATAAATAATCGTGCGGCGATTTCACGGCTCTTGAACCCCTTTGCGACCAGTTTGAGAATTTCCGTCTCTCTTGTTGTAAGCAAAGATTCTCTGTTGATGTATACAGAAGCCGAAGGGAAAAGAATATCGAGTTTCGAAAAAAGCGTTTCCCACGAATCATTTATGTCAATTATAACTTTGTATTTGTCCCTCGCTGCATTCTTTCCCGAAGCAATTCCGCCGAATATGTTTCTCGAAACTCCTGATTTTCTGAATAAAGTTTCCATCGCGCCCGAGAAAGCTACATCCGCTAAAATTATTGATTTGTTCAGGACGGCAATATCCCGTTCCGCGTATTTCGCGTACACAGACGTAACGGGTCTGCCGTATGTTTCCAGAACCGCGGAAAGCCCTTTCCTGACTATAAGCGATTTGTGTATTATTACAATTTCTTTAATCAGCATTTCTACCTGCGGATGTCTTAAGAAGTTGTTTTAGTTTTGGTATTAGTATTTTGTCCTCAAAACTTGAATGATTGAAATGGTCTTTGTCGAATACCGAAAGAGTATAAAGCAGTTCGAATACAGTGTGCTCGTCAGCTTTCGCTGGAATGTACCGCACGAGAATTGTTTTCAGGTCCTTTAGTTTTTCTTCCACATTCGTATGGTCATTGTCGAGTTTGCCGAAAAACTCCTTTAATTCCGCCCTGTTCTTTCTCTTTCCCGCCATTAAGTCCTTAAGAACAGGGAACAGAAATTTTTCTTCGAACTTCATGTGCTTGGTTATTTCTTTCCTGTAAACATTGAAATACTTTTCGATATGTCTCGGCGTTTTTTCGGAAGGCAGGTTTCTTATTAGTTTCTGTATCAGTGAATCGATTCCCGGTAATGTTACTTCCGCGTAATATCTGTGCGTCCTCTTTAGGTATTCGATAAGTTTCGAAGCGTCAATGTCTTCTATTCGCGGAAAATAATCATCGAATGTATACGTGTTCAGTATCGCGAGAAGAAAACCGGCGTCAATTCCTTTTTGTCCGCAAACCTGCCCGATTGTCATTTCCTTCGTGCCGGGCCTGATATCGAAACAGCTCAGTACCGCGAGTAGGTTAAGGTTGCCGAGAATTACATCCGAAAGCTTTGTGGATTCTCTTATCATATTATAGATTATAACGTTCTTTCACAATTAAACGGGAATCGAAAAATTATAATTCCTTGAATTAATTAATTTTACTTCAAGTGTTTTTCTTTTTCGTTATATTACACCATAAAACTAAAGAGGTATTTATGTCAAAGATTATTAAAGTACTATTGCTTGTCTCGTTTATTGTTTCCGTATTCGGAATTTATTCATGCAAGGAAGCGGATACTGTCATTACTCAGATTATCAGCAATAAAATAACAGCAAAGGAAAGACTTGATTCCGCTTACGCGCAGGCGCAGAGAAAGTACACTTCGAGCGCGAAACTGGTTATGATTTTCGGGAAGAACGTTCTCTATGACGGCGCTGACGCGGGAAAGACGGATATCTCTCTTTCAACAGGCATTACCGACCCGAACAACCTCGGAGCCTGGCTTTACTTGTTTAAAAAACCCGGCTCGAATGAACTCGCTGTGTATACGCCTAATCCGACTCCCGGTACAAGCGACTGCATCGAACTTACCGCCGCTTTCAGTACAAGCACGCTAATAAACCTTATTCAGGATACGTCGGCAAGAAATATAGTATCCGGCGCGCTTACTATGATAAATAATTCGAACTTTAATATAAGTACTAATAAGGACAGCCTCGTCAACAGCGACGTTGCCTACGGCTATAGTTATTCTGCGAATCCTGTTATAAGATTCGATTCTTCGTTCACGCCGAGATCAAGCACATCCAACGGAAGCACGTTCTTCAATGGCGCGGGAACCGGCTCGACAAAAACTGTCAACATGTTCCTGATTCCGGCGCTCGGCACGCTGCGTCTCGATATTCCCCAGTACATTCAAAGCCTCGTAGGACTTCCGCAGGATCTCTGGGTAGTGAATTATAAAGTCGCGTCCGGCTCATCCACCACAAATGTTATATTCGGAACCGTCGTACGCTCCGACCAGCAAATGGGAATATCCATTATCTCAGGACTTCTGAGCAAAGCCATCAATATCTCAAAATATTAATTTCAATAGTGACATCTGAATAATAACATCTGAAAAACGATGTCACCCCGCTGTAACCGGGAGTCTCCCCGTTCTTTGGGGGACTCTCGGT
>JAJTBN010000097.1 GCA_021286895.1 Bacteroidota bacterium
TTTGACTCATTATTGAAACATTATTTAAATCCCAAATTTATTTTGGACAGCAATGGTATTCTCCTTCTCCCAATCGTTTTTTCAAATTGTTTTTAATGGGTTTTTCGATTATTTTTCTTGGTTTGACAGGCTTTAAACGGATTTTTCTTAATGGTTTAATCTCTGCGAAATCCCTGTAAAGAATTAAAAATTCAAGGATTTACGCCAGTCATCCAAAATAAACTAAACATTTAAAAAGTATGAAGATTAAAACGATTGTCTTAGTTTCCTTCACTCTTATTTCCCTCTCTTTACTATCATTCACATTTTATTCTTGCAACAAGAGTTCGGGAGACGTAATTAAAATAGGAGAGTTCGCTTCTCTTACGGGCAGCGAAGCAACATTCGGAATAAATTCCGATAACGGAATGAAACTCGCCGTGGACGAAATCAATAAAGCGGGCGGAGTTCTCGGAAAAAAAATCGAACTGATTACTGAAGATAATCAGGGCAAGCCGAATGAAACACAGACTGTCGTTCAGAAACTTATAAACCGCGACAAGGTCGTCGCGATACTCGGCGAGGTAGCATCATCACGCAGTAAAGCCGCGGCGCCTATCTGCCAGCAGAATAAAATTCCAATGATTACTCCGGCCTCCACAAATCCGGAAGTTACGGCGATAGGCGATTATATTTTCCGTGTCTGTTTTATCGATCCGTTTCAGGCTACGGTAATGAGCAAGTTCGCGTTGAACTCTATGAAAGTAAAAAAAGTCGCGCTTCTTATCGACCAGCGCAATGCTTATTCCACGGGGCTTGCAGAGAGTTTCAGAAAAACATTCGTCGAAATGGGCGGCGAAATCGTTGAAGAACAGAAATACTCCGCGGGTGATAAAGACTTCAAGGCACAGTTGACTGCTATAAAATATAAAAATCCCGAGGCGGTCTTTATACCCGGTTATTATACTGACGTAGGTCTTATCGCGATTCAGGCGCGTGAAATCGGAATCAACGTCCCGCTCTTCGGCGGCGACGGATGGGAATCCGAAAAACTTACGGAAGGAAAAGCAAAAGACGCGCTCGAAGGATGCTTCTTCTCGACACACCTTTCGATGGACGACCCGAATCCGCTGATTCAGGACTTCGTTAAGAAGTACAGAGCGAAATTCTACAAGGAACCTGATGCAATGTCTGTGCTTGGCTACGATGCGGCAATGCTCATGTTCGACGCTATCAAAAGAGCCGGCTCGACAGACGGCGATAAAATAAGGCAGGAACTCGCGAAGACTAAGGATTTTAAGAGCGTTTCCGGAAACATAACAATCAACGAACAGCGCAACGCGGTTAAACCCGCTGTTGTACTCGAAATCAAAGACGGCAATTTCAAATATAAAGAAACGATAGCGCCATGACCGAATTCATTCAGCAGTTCATTAACGGACTCTCGCTCGGCAGCATTTACGCGCTCATAGCGCTCGGCTATACGATGATTTACGGCATACTGAGGTTTATAAACTTCGCTCACGGTGATGTGTTCATGATAGGCGCGTTCTCGGGCTATTATCTCGCGATACTTTTCAGTTTTACAACTTTCACGGGCGGAGCCTCTGTGTTCATGGCAGTAGCGATTCTTCTCGCTTCGATGGTGGTCTGCTCGATTCTCGGATTCACGATTGAAAAACTCGCGTACAAGCCTCTTAGAAACTCTCCGAAACTTACTATACTCATAACCGCAATCGGCGTATCGCTTTTTCTCGAATATTCGGGCCAATTGGTTTTCGGCGCCGACCCGAAATCGTTTCCGACACTTCTTGAGAACAAGCAAATTATGAACATCGGCGGAGCAACTGTTTTTTCCAATTCAATAGTTGTAATCGTTGTCTCGGCCATTCTGATGATAATACTAAGGATGATTGTAATGAAAACAAAGATGGGAACGGCAATGCGCGCCGTCTCGTTTAACCATACGGTAGCGAGCCTGATGGGAATAAACATCAACAGAGTGATAAGTTTTACGTTTATTCTCGGCTCCTCGCTTGCGGCCGCGGCGGGAATACTTTTCGGCCTAAATTACCCGAAGATTGACCCGCTCATAGGAATAATATACGGCTTGAAAGCCTTTGTGGCTGCCGTTCTCGGAGGAATCGGAAACATTCTCGGCGCCGCTCTCGGAGGTATGATTCTCGGAATCGTCGAAACCTTCGTTTCGGGCTATCTTTCCTCTACCTATAGGGACGCAATCGCTTTCGGTATTCTGATTATCATTCTTCTTTTCAGACCCACAGGGCTTCTCGGAAAGAAGGAAATCGAGAAAGTTTAGAAATCCGTTTGAATATTTTAGCATGCTCCGGTTTTTTCTCCGGAACAGGGAACAAATCAGGCGTTTTCCGTGTATTCCCTTTATGTAATCTCAGTACCAGAATTTGAAAAACTTAAACAATATAACTCCGCTATGAGAAACTTAATTTATGTGTTTGTTGTGCTATTCTCTTTTCAGTCGCTGTTTGCCCAGTCTGTAAAAGAAAAGAAACTTTTTGAAGGCAAGAATATTGACCCGTACTCTCTTTATGACTTCAAGTTCGACGAAAAGTCGGGCTCTTACCTTTACTCGCAGACTGATACGGTCAATTACAAATCCAAAATAATAAGCAACAAGGGAAATTCGGAAATCTTTAACAACATAATTACCTATAATGCGCTTTTTGACGGCAAGGGAAACTATTATGTCAGTGCGAGCAATACATTCGACAATAATAATACGGTTTTCTTCTTCGTTAAGAACGGCGTTAAACTGAAATCTTTTGAAAATATTACGGATCCTATCAGCAGGAACGGAGACAATATTTATTTCGCGGCGAGAGAAGGCGGACAGGATATGCTTGTAATATACAATACAAACACAAATGATTTCCTGTTTGGAAATAAATATGATACTATTAATTATGTGTACATAAAAGAAAATATCTACGCGGAAGGCGAGCCGATGTTCGAAATCGGCTTCACGAAAGAAGGCGAACCTTACTATCAAGCCTGCAAGGACGGTAAGCAGTTTATCGTTATCGGCAGCAGAGAAATGAAAAAATACGACGAAGTAATGTATTATAACGTCATTCAGGACAAGAACGGAACGATATGCTATTCGGTCAGAAATTTTGTGAACGGAAAGAATGAATACTGCCTCGTCCAGGGCGAGAAGGAGTACAAGAAATTCACAAGCGTAAACATGCCGGTTGTTTTCGACAATTCGAACACGCCCATTTACAGCGCGTCTGATTTACCCGAAGATTATCCTATGGAGCAGTTTGTTGTGAAGGGTAACGATATTGTGAGCAGAAGATTCTCAAGAGGCGTGTACGATATCTTCATAACTCCGAGCGGCAAGATTGCATACAACGGCAGTGATACGCTCGCTGACGGAAGTTTCGTCAATACTCTTTTTGTGGACGGAAAGGAAATCGCGAGGTACCCCTCAATATTCGAAATAAAATTCAGGAAAAATGACGCGCCCGTTTTTGTAGCCAGCAACCCCGCGAACGAGTCTTTCGTCATTGACGGCAGCAAGCAGATATCGGAAAAATACGGCTACGTTTATAACGTTGAAATCGCGCCGGACGGAAGCGTATCTTATACAGGCATGAATTACGGAAATTATGACGCGCACATTCCCGACAAATATTATTTTGTTCACGGAAAGAAAAAATACGGACCCTTCAAGGATATCATGATGACCGAAAGGCTTGACGACCAGATCGTGTTTAACGACAAAGGCGAATACGCCTATATCGGTTCCGTTACCTCTCCGGGAAAAGAGTACGAAATTACAAAATTCTACGTTGCAAACAACGACTGGAAATCCGATAAGTTCGACGGTATCACAGACCTCCATTCTTACAACAGCGATTTCTTCTATACGGCCACAAATTACTTTGACGACGGCAGAAGCACAAACCAGATGTTCATGAACGAAGATAAACTCGGCGGTGAATACGAACTGATTACAAATTTCAATCTGGACAAAGATAAAAAAATTATTACATTTAACGGCGTGAAAAAAAACGCGGTTTACCGCGTCACGGTCACGCTTTAAAAAAACAAAATAATTACTGTTATGAAAAAATTATTTATCGCGGTTTTATTTGTGTCGGCTTACTTCCTTCTTAACACTGCCGGCGTGTTCGCGCAGGTAGTGTATATAACAAAATATAAAAGCGAGGCGGATAAGGTAATATACGTCTCAAGGTACAAGAGCGACGCGAACCTCGTTGTTTACGAAACAAAATATAAGAGCGAAGCGGCGCCGATGAGCGGTGTTTGGTATTACACAAAATATAAATCCGAGGCCGACTGGACAATATACTTCACGGAATACAAAAGCGAAGCCGACATTGTAGTGTATTATACAAAATACAAGAGCGAAGCCGGCTGGAATAACTGACGCTAAACATTAACGATATTCGGAAAAACAAAAACACGAACCCCGGTTCGTGTTTTTGTTTTTACAGCCTTATGAAAAATGACACAAGTCCGAGTATTATGAGTATAACCCCTGTTACAAGTTTCTCATAGTGTTCGAGAAAATGAAGTTTTCTGTTGAGAATGTCCAGGCTCTTCCTGCTTAGTTCCACAATAATTACCATCGCTAAAACTGTCACGAAGAGATACACAGAGGAAAGTACTGTGATTCCTTTCCACCCCGCCTGCCCCGCGGTGAAGTAATACGCTTCAATTTCCACGCAGGGCGAGAAAAACATCATAGTGCCGAGCGCGGTTATTATCGCCCGCTTAGATTTTCTCGAGGCCTGCTTAATCTGCTCAGGATTTATGTGGCAGTGCGTATGCGATTTGTTCCTGAGATTTTTGTATATGAAAAACGAACCGAGAAGTATAAGCACTATCGGCGCGTAAATTCCCGATACAAGTTCAATCGTATCTCCCAGTTTGTAACCCGCGAACCCGATTATGATTCCTATTATAATTGTACTGAGCGTGTGAAGAAATCCCGTAATCGCCGTTACCAGCGCCGTTTCCCCCCGGTTCCAGTTTTCTGTCTTGCTCACCGCGGCGAGCGGAAACCAGTGGTTGGGTATCAGCGCGTGAGTGATGCTGAGAAGCAGGCTTCCTATGAGTATCGAATACATTATTTAAAGGTGTCCTCTGATTTTATTATTGAAACGTTCTTTACGTTCAGCCTGAAGTTCGCGACTTCTTCGTCTTCATCCGTTACTTCCTTCGGAAGTCCCGACTTCACGAAGTTCGAATAACTCATCGGCGACGGCGTGTTGTTTCTAAGCGAGGCGGCAAGTTCTTCCGCTTCGGATTTGTCCGTCACTATCGTGATTTTGAGGTTTTCAATCTGCCAGTATTTCCTGACTGCCCTGTCAACGTCTTCCTTTGTGAGTTTCGCCAGCAGCCCGTCCATTTCATTTATGTAATCCGTTCTGCCGTAGAATTTCGAATCCATTAGATACCCAAGCCTCGAAGACGGACTCTGAACATATAATTTTATGTAACTTCTAAGGAATTCCCTTGTGGCGTCGAAATCTTTTTGTGAAATCCCGTCTTTAATCAGTTTATCAACTTCGCGAAGCGCAAGCCTGATGGCGAAATGCGCATGACCGAGTTTTACGTCCGATAGTTCCGTGTACTGCTGGCGTAACTGCTTGCCTATCTGCACCGGTCTTATCCAAATCGAAAAATAATTCGACGTTCTCGGAACGCCCGGAGGAGGAAGCATGTTCGCGGCGCCGTTGTCGTACCATTCGATGTATGAATAATCGCCGTAATTCATCGAACGCGTGGTTCTTATTTTATCGTACAGCACCCCGTATGATTTTCTGTGCTCGCCCAGGTATGAATTCGCGACCATCAGCGCGGCAAACTCGTCGTTCGAACGTGTAATGTTCATCGGGAATCCCATAAATACCGCCGAACCGAAAGCGTCCTTGGAAATAATTTCAACATTAATTCCGTCTATCTTTTCGGGCACGCCGTTTTCGGGAACCGTTACGTTTACATCAGGAAGCATTTTCATGTCGCTCAACAGCGTGTTTTTAAAATCATCCGTATAGTTTCCCGCTATCCCGATTATAAGATTATTTTTCGTGAAATATTTTTTGTAATGCTCTTTCACGTCCTCAAGCGTTATCGCTTTGATGCCTTCCGACGTTCCCATCACCATGTGCCTGTACGCTGTTCCGCGGAAAAGGAAATCTTCGAGAGCCATCTTGCTGTACTCTTCGTCGGATGATGAACGTATGACCTGGTCAACGTAATTCTGCTGGTTTGATTTCACCCTGTCGAAATCCTGCTGCGCGAAAGAAGGCGTCAGCATTATGCCCTTAATTATTTCGTAAAACTGCGGAAGGAAATCCTTATGCACCTCGAAACTTATTATTGAAACCTCTTTATCCACACTCGAACTGTAATACGCTGCCATCGGATAAAGTTTTTCCTGAACCTGCGCGTATGACATGTCTTTCGTGCCGCCCGAAGTCACCGCGCTTACCGTAAGCCTCGTCAGTCCTTCTTTGCCCGCCGGGTCGCATACCGAGCCGTTCCTGAACATCAGTTTAACGACGACCTTATCGGATTTCGGCATTTTAAGTTCTACGATTTCCTGAGAAAACGCGTTTGTGAAGAATGCAGCCATTAGTATTATTATAAATATATTTTTCATGTTCGTAAATTTAATTATTTAACGGGACATTCGTCGTCCGCCGAAATGGTTCCTATCGTCAGCGATGATTCGTTGAAATACTTCTTTGCCGTATTGCAAAGGTCTTCGGGCTTTATCTTACCGTACAGTTCGTAATATCTGTTGACAGATTCGGGATCACCCGTAAGAACTATGTAATAAGCAAGCATTCCCGCGATACCTCCCGGAGTGTCGTTCCTCATAGCGAATGAATACCGTATGTTGGAAATCGCGTCCGAAAGTTTCTTCGCGTCTACAATCGCAGTCTTTGCCTTTTCAAGCGTCTTCATAATTTCGTCCTTGACGTACTGCATGTCCTCTTTCTTCTTTACCGATGCCGAGATTGTTATAAGATTCGGGTCCCTGCTGAACGGCGTTCCCATGTTCACGTACCTGACTTTCCTCTCGTTCACTACAAGTTTGTTGTAGAGTTCAGACACCTGTGAAAAGAAAACGTTGTCGATAAGGTCGAGCGCCGGACTGTCAGGGTCTGTATCGCTGTATGCCGGTCCCTTGAAGTTCAACGAAAGAACAGGCGGCACGTCGCCGTTCTTTATGTGTGTGTATCTCGTGCCGTTCTGAGGCGGCTCCACGGGAATGTCAGCCGAATAGTCCCCTCTTTTCCAGCCGCCGAAATATTTCTCGCTGAGTTTTAATACCTGCTCGGGAGTTATGTCGCCCGTCACGAGAATTGTGCAGTATTCCGGTTTGTAGAACCTGTCGAAGAATTTAAGAGAGTAGTTGTACTGGTTCGGCATATCGACAATGTCCTTGAAGAAACCCATCGTCGTATGTTTGTAAGTGTGCTTGTCGTAAGCAGTATTGCGAATGTTTTCGTACAACTGCGCCGAAGGGTTGGAAATGTTCTTCGTGTATTCTCCTTTCACGGCTCCTGCTTCAGTCTTAAAATCGTGTTCCGAATAATGAAGGTTCTGAAACCTGTCTCCTTCAATCTCGAACATAAGTTCAAGTTTCGCGGAGTTGCCGACCATGTGGTAAACCGTCTGCTCTAAAGACGTGAATGCGTTTGCCGACGCGCCGATTGACTTTAACACTTCGTCGTATTTCTCCTTTGGGTACCTGTCGGTTCCTCTGAACATCATGTGCTCGAAGAAGTGCGCGAAACCCGTGACGCCCTCCTCTGTTTCGTTTCTCGAGCCTGCGCGTACAACAATGTAAAGCGCCGCTATGCCCGGACTTTCAAACGGGACAGTAACTATGTTAAGCCCGTTCGGGAGTTTCTGCTGGTGAATTTTGTATGGAAATATTTTTTCTCCGTTCATGAATGTGAAACCGCATATTAAAAGCGGCAGTAATATCATTAATAGTTTTTTCATAAGAAATTGGTTATTTCGGAAATTAGAAATCCGGCACGTCACTATAAATACAATTCGCCGGTTTATTGTTCTGTTTTTTTACCACTAAGAGCGCTTAGTGTACTTAGGAAATTCTCAAAAATGGTTTACCACTAAGTTCAAAGACCACAAAGGGTTTTATTAAACTTTTGCTAAAGTGCCCTTCGTGGTGAAAATAAATAAAAATATCTTAGTGTCCTGAGTGTCTTCGTGGTGAAAACAAATAAAAAATTCTTAGTGTTCTGAGTGTCTTAGTGGTGAAAACAAATAAAAATATCTTAGTGTTCTGAGTGCCTTCGTGGTGAAAACAAATAAAAATATCTTAGTGTCCTGAGTGTCTTCGTGGTGAAAAATAAAGACAACCCCGTTAACGAAACGGGGCTGTCGGAAAAAACATATAGTTTACAGTTCTCTTGTCGAGATTCTCTTCTTCAACTGCGATATATGCCACGTGATGTTAATTTCCTTCGGGCATGTTTCTATGCAGTTGAAAATAGTATGGCATCTCCAGATGCCGTCGGGATTGTCGATAATATCAAGCCTCTCGTCGCCCGCCTCGTCGCGCGTGTCGAACGCGAACCTGTACGCTTTCAGGAAAGCCGCAGGTCCTATGTAATTTTCATTCGACCAGGTCGAGGGACAGGAAGTCGTGCAGCATCCGCAGAGTATGCACTTCGCGGATTCGAAAAGTTTCTCCGCGTCTTCGTTCGACTGCAGTCTTTCGCTGTTCGGCGGAGGCGGTGTCTTCGTTATCAGGTACGGCTTTATCACTTCGTACTTGCTGAAGAAACTCGACATGTCCACGACAAGGTCCTTTATGATAGGAAGCGCCGGAAGCGGCTCGATTACAATCGGCTTGTTCGTGTTGAGGTCCTTGAGAAGTATCGAACACGCGAGCCGGTTCTTGCCGTTGACCTTCATGCCGTCGCTTCCGCAAATGCCGTGCGCGCACGAACGCCTGAACGTCAGCGTGCCGTCCTGCTTCCATTTTATCTCATGAAGCACGTCGAGCAGACGCCAGTCCGCGTGAACGTCCTGCAGAGCGTATTCCCTGAAATAAGGCTTGTCGTCCTTTTCGGGATTGTAACGAAGAATTCTTACAGTAATATTCATTTTATTTCAGTTTAAAATCGTTTATTAGAATTTTCTTGTAACTTTCCCTGTCAACACACTTGTAAACTTTGTCAACCAGTTCGTAACCTTTGTTAACTTCGCCGAGTGAATAGTAATCCGCTACAATTGCCGCCAGAAGCGTCTTCACGCTTCCCGCTTCCGTATTAAAAGTATCCTCGCCGTCTTCCGCCGGACATTCAAAACCTCCCTTCACAAGTTCGTCAAGGTCGTTTTTGAATTCCGCTATTTCACTCAGAAGAAGTTTTTTGTATTTGCCCGTTATGTCGTTCAGACTTTTTCCGTTGAAAGCCTGTACTCTCAGCGGAAAGCGGGTTTCGGCGTAGTTCGTGAAAGCGTACGCGAACATGTCGTTGCCCGAAACTATCTCCTTCGTGCCGTTGCTGTCGAGGTCTTCAAGCACATAACCCGAATTGCCGTAAACCGCGGAGTCGAGTTTAATGAACTGTTCATCGTCGAGAAAATTGCCTTCCTTTATTTTCGCGATGAGCAGCGACGTGCAGCAGTGAGCCCCGCCGGAATAATATTCTATGAAGAGATATCTTTCTCCGCCTTTCTTCACCGCCTCTTCGCTGACGGAATAAACAAAGTCATAACCCTTCTCGGAAAAAATCACCTTGTTTCCTTTCGATACCGAAAAGGTAGTCTCGTACAGCGCTGTATCTACCGTCGATTTGTAAGTGTATTTTCCGATTGTCGTATCCACATGGAAATCCCACTGGGCGTAAGCCGATACCGCGAACAATAAAACAGGAATTAATGAAAATATTTTCTTCATCAGTATTTCCTCTCCATCGGCTTGTATCTCGTAACCGTTACAGGCTTTGTCGTGATTTTCGGCGTTCCGCCGTTTTCAAAAATGAATGAATGCCTCATCCAGTTTTCGTCGTCCCTCTTCGGGAAATCCTCTCTGGTATGCGCCCCGCGGCTTTCCTTCCTGTTGAGCGCGCCGTAAACAGTGGCTTCCGCGTTCGCGAGAAGATTCTCAAGTTCGAGCGCTTCCATCAGGTCCGTGTTGAAAACCGTTCCCTTGTCTTCGATTGAAATATTTTTATATCTTTCCTTTAGTTCCGTAAGTTTGTTTGCCATTTCTGTAAGGTCCTTCTCGTTCCTGAATATGCCGCACTTGTCCATCATCCATTCCTGCAGTTCCGTCCTGAGTTTGTAAACCTTCTCGCCGCCCGGATTGTTCAGCGCCCATGACATTTTTTCTTTCGTCTTCTTTTCAGGCGCCGATTTTATTTCCGATAATTCCGCGGTCTTGAGAAACTCACCGATAGCCTTTCCGCCTCTTCTTCCGAAAACGACGAGGTCAAGAAGCGAATTCGTGCCGAGCCTGTTGCCTCCGTGCACGGAAACGCATGCGCATTCTCCCGCGGCGTAAAGCCCTTTAACTGTGTTTCCCTTCTCGTCCGCGAGTACTTCGCAGTTTACATTCGCAGGAATTCCGCCCATCGCGTAATGCGCCGTCGGCTGAATCGGAATCGGCTCCTTCGTCGGCT
>JAJTBN010000098.1 GCA_021286895.1 Bacteroidota bacterium
TCCGAAAGCAAATCGTCAAGAAGCAGTATGGGCCTGTTTCCCAGCGAATCCTTCAGGAAATGATATTCCGCCAGTTTCAGCGCTATCACAAAAGTCTTGTGCTCGCCCTGCGAGGCGAAATTCTTTATGTCAAATTCGAACGTTTTTCCGTTTCCCGGTTTCTTAAGCCTGAAAATAAAGTCGTCCCTGTGCGGTCCGACAACGCTGATGCCCCTTGCCATTTCCTCCGCTGTCTTCTCGGTGATTTTCGCCGCAAGGAATTCCGAAATCGCTTCCGGCTTAAGGTCCGAGCCGCCGCCGTATGCCGCCGCGTCGAAAACCTCAGTGAAGTACGCTATTGCCGGCTCGTCGTTTGTGCTCGTCAGGAATTCAAAACTGTTCCTGAAGTATCCGATGAACCTCTCCATCAGCGCGAACCTGCGGAAAAGAATCTCCGCGGAAAATTCCACGAGTTTCTCGTTGAAAGAATTCAGAAGATACCTGAAATCTTTTCCCGACATCGCGTTTCCGTTCAGCCTGCCTTTCAGAAGCGCGTTCTTCTGCTTCAGAACTCTAGTGAAGTTCTTCAGCAGGTCGAGATAAACCCTGCTCGTCTGCGCCAGCAGTATGTCAAAAAATTTCCTCCGCTCGGAAGGGTTTCCGTATGTGATGTTCAGGCTGTGTGGCGACATGAACACCGCGGGAAACTTTCCGAATATCTCCGATGACCACCTGCTTACCTTTTCGCTGTTCAGGTGAAAAACTTTTTTTCTGGATTCCAGATCGTAGTTCAGACGGACCTCGAATATGTTCTCGATGTCGTTCTCGTACGTGCCCGATACGTCGAATCCCCCGGTATCGAACTTAACGCAGTCGCTTTCGGCAGAGTTTAGAAAACTTTTTCCGAAGGAAATGAATGAAACCGCTTCGAGAATGTTTGTCTTGCCTTCTCCGTTGTTGCCGTGAATGTAATTGAAACTGCCGTTGAAGTCTATTTCCTGTACCGGATAATTCCTGAAATTATTTAGATTGATTTTTCTTAAAAGCAATTCCGGTAATTTTATCCGACCCTTACGGGCATAATTAATTCCATGTAATCCTCGCCGGAATCAGAACCGACGGGAAGGATTATCGATGCCTTCGACGGCGAACTGAAGGTTATCATAATGTCGTCCGTTTCAATCTGCGTCAGGCAGTCGAGAAGATACGATACGTTGAACGCTATCGCGAACGTTTCCGTAATTTCGTCGCCGGAGTTCGTCTTGAAATCGCAGTCAAGAGTTTCTTCGCCCTCGCCCCCGATTTCAGGGTTGTCCGACTTTATAGTCAGTTCGTTGTCCGTGACCTCGAACTTCACCCTGTTTGTAACCTTGTCGGTGAATATCGACGCCCTGCGGAGAGCGCTCAATATCTCGTAACGGTTTATGAGAAGTTTTTTGTCGTTGTCCTTCGGTATTACCGATTCGTAGTTCGGGAACGTGTCGTCTATCAGTTTTGAATAAACTATAACGCCGTCAAATGTGAACTTAATCATCACGTCGTCAAACTCTATCTTAACCTTTCCGTCTGTTATCAGTTTCGGAAGAAGGTCGACTGTTTTTATCGGAAGTATGAAGTTGTCGTCCTTGCCGTTCTCGTGCGTGTAATCCCCAGTGATAACCTTGCTGAGCCTGAATCCGTCGGTAGCGACAAAACGCAGTTCGCTCTTTCTCAGGTCCATAAAGACTCCCGCCATGTTGCGCCTTATCTCGTCGTTCTTGACGGAGTGCTTAACCTTCTGCAGGAACCTCCTTAACTGAATGCCTTCCATTTCAAGTTTCGAAAGTTCTTCCCTGTCGTCAGGCAGCGGATAGTCCTCTACAGGCTCACCGAAGAACTGGTATTTTCCGTTCTTCGAGTTGATTGTTATTTTATGCTTGTCGTTCGATTCGAATTTTATCTTTATTTTGTCTGCCGATTTTTTGAAAGCCTTCGCGGCTTCGACTTTAAGAAGTTTCAGTGATTCTGAAAATGCGTTATAAGCATTCACCAAATCCTCCCGCTGTCCGGCTTTTTCTTTCATTTCCGTCAGTACTTCTTCGAGTACCATAAAAGATTCTTCAGGCAGTCTGCCTTTAAATGATAAAGCCCCGGCTTTTGCATCGTAATTTGAGTCAAACTCTTTAAGATCCGGTAAAATATTTTCTTGAACCAGGAGGTTATATGCTTCAGCGCTCAATGATGCTCTTGCGGAAACAGATTCTGTCTTTATGATGAGTGCTTTCAACAAATCAAGTAATTTTCTTGCTGGCACCGCTACGGCGCCGTTTTCCGTTCCTTCGACTTCAATACCGGTTTTTATAAACGCCTCGAGGTCCGTCGAAACCATGTTAAGACTGTTGCCGTCAAGATTGAAATATATGTTCGAAAGTATCGGAAGCGTCGAATGCGACGAACCGGGAACAACATAATTCAGTTTATTTACCGCATTGAAAAATTTATCGGCAGAAATAGAAAATTTCATATGAATTTGTTAGTTTTTTTTGATATTATTTATTGAAAATACGCAAAATAAACGGAATTTACAATAAATTACTAATTATATTTATTCGGGAAAATATCCCCGAAGAGGCTGAAAATACGGCGTTTCTAACCGGAATTTTTATTCTTTTTTTGTGCGGCATTTGCACACAGAAAGAACGGATTGTACAGATAAGAGCGGATGATTTATATTTAGATAGCACACAGAAAGAGCGGATTGAACAGATGAGAGCGGATGATTTTTATTTAGATAGCACACAGAAAGAACGGATTGTACAGATAAGAGCGGATGATTTATATTTAGAGACATCTGAAAAATGATACCTTGAAGGTTTGTCATCCCGGCGAAGGCCGGGATCCATAACAGAAATGCGTTTTTTGAAGTTGCATTTATTACATAACAGAGTTTTTCAGAAGTCTCTATTTAGATGCACACAGAAAGAGCGGATTGAACAGATGAGAGCGGATGTCTTCTTCTGCTTCCCAAGCCCCAGCTTGGGAAGCCATAACTAATATTTATTATCGTGTCCAAGAGTGACTTTGGAAACGACGAATTATATACAACGCTGATTCCCAAAGGGGACTTTGTGAACCGGTAATAAAGAAAGAGCCGTGTAATAAAAAAGGCCGGAAAATTTTCGTCTCGTCCCAAAAGTCCTCTTTTGGAACGACGAAAGAATTATTCCCGTTCTCTTAATTTAAAATCTAAAATCTGCAATTTGAAATTGCTCTACGAAATGTGCTCCAATAGTATCTTCACCCCAATCGCTATCAACACCAGGCCGCCGAGCAGTTCCATCTTCTTTCCGAACCTTACTCCGAGTTTTTCTCCTAATTGAATTCCCGTTATGCTGAGCAGCGCGGTTACAATTCCTATGATTATGCAGGGATACCAGATGTTGACGCTCAGCATCGCGAGAGTGAATCCAACGGCAAGCGCGTCTATGCTCGTCGCTACGCTGAGTATAACGAGACTTTTACCCTTCGAAGGGTTCTGTCGTGCTGAGTGGTCGTTTCCGAAACTTTCATAAATCATTTTTATCCCTATGTATGACAGAAGAACGAATCCTATCCAGTGGTCGAACTGTTCGACGTACGATTGCACCGTGCTTCCGAGAAACCAGCCGATAACCGGCATCAGAAACTGAAACAGCCCGAAATGAAACGCCAGCCTGATTTTAGAACGCATGTCGCGCATGCTTGAAAGCGTGCCGGAACCTATTGATACCGCGAACGCGTCCATCGCAAGCCCTACTGATATTATCATTATCTCAAGAAATGACATCAGCCGTGCCTTTTGTTTTTAAACGCTGATATCAATTCAAGCGCTTTGCTGATTCGCCTTAAACGCGTTTCAGACTTAACCGCGTCCGTAACGGATTTTACGTATTCTTTTCTGTGAGTGTACGACATTTTTTCGAAAAAATCCTTCAGCCCGGCTTTTTTAAGCCCCTTAAGAAAATCAGAGGGGATTTCAACAGTCCTCTCTTCCGTGTCCTGCTCGATTTCGACTTCAATCATATCGCCGGCTGATTTGCCTGTCTTCGCTCTGATTTCTTTCGTAAGAATCAGAACATGATTGCACAGTCCCATCGGCGCGAGCGAGCCTCTGTAAAGGATTCCGTCGAATTTCGCCTTTACCTTAACGCGTCCTTTCGTTCCGAACGTTTCGGTTGTGTCAAACGGAAAAAGAACGTATGTCGCGTCCATGTCGCCGTTCTTTAAAATCTCGGCCCTGTATTTGATTTTTTTCATAAGGCATTACAAAAATAATTCACCGGCACTTATTTTAATACTCATTTTTAATTCTGTTATTAATTTCAGCCGCGTATTAACGCTAATGTCTGCAAATTAATTAGCGAAAATTAGCGGCAGATTTATTTGTGATAATTCGAGATAATTAGAGGCGGGTACAAAAAAGGCTGTCCGCTAATATCGAACAGCCTTTAAAATGATATTGATGGAATTACAGATTAACCTTCGACATCTTGAACATCTTCGAAAATTCTCTCTTCTTCCTGTTCTTCCAGTTGCCCTTGTGGTAAGCGTAACCGGAAATCATCGGCATCGCGATTGTCGCTTCCGCGTAAACCATCTGCTCATAAGTTGTGTCGACCTTGCCCCACGAACTCGCCTCTTTAAGCGTCGAACCTGAAAGCGCGCCGTCCCTTTCGTCCGCGACAGTTATCTGAATCGCGTACTTGTGCATCGGCACTTCCTTCTCGAGCACGTCTGCCGCTACCACTACGTCCTGTGTGAAATTCTTCGGAACGCCGCCGCCGACCATGTATATGCCCGTTTCAAAAGCCTTGAGTTTTATCTGCGTCAGTTCCAGGAAATCCCGCGCCGAGTCTATTGACACGTAAGAATCGGGATTGTGCCACTGATGATGCACGAAACCGAATCCCGCCGAACAGTCGGAGAATGCCGGCACAAAAATCGGAACGTCGTTTTCGTATGCAGCAAGAACTACGGAATCCTTGTTCTTTCCGTACTTTGAAAGGTAATCGCCCATGTGCCTTATGAATTCGCGCGATGAGTAAGGTCTGTGCTCGAGCGAATCGCAGATTTTTCCGACCGTGAAATCGCATTCGCGAAGTTCCTCTTCGTCGATGTATGTGTCGTAAATCCTGTCAATCATAAGGTCGCGCAGTTCCGCGTCGTCGACAAACTGCGTGCCCATGTAATGCTTGAACCCGAGTCCTTCGAAGAAATCCTGGTCAACCATTATCGCTCCCGTCGAGACAATCGCGTCGACCATGTTGTTTCTCACCATGTCGACTACCACGTTCTTAAGCCCCGCCGAAAAAAGCGAACCCGCCAGACAGAGTATTACGGAACAGTTTTCGTCCGCAAGCATCATGTCGTAGTATTTCGCCGCCCTGTAAAGGTTTCTCGCCTGAAACGCCATGTTTTTGTACGACTCTACAAGCGGAACCACGTTGTGCTTCTTTATATCAATGTGCTCAATCGTTTCCCTTAAAAAATCTTTCTTTGCTGCCATTTTAAAATTTGATTTGTTTATGTATGATTTTTATTAATTGCCTAAAATAAATTTTTAAAAGGACAGAAAAAACACATTAAAATCTTCAATCAGGTATCTTCAAACTAAATTTTCGGAATGTTAATATTGAACATTTTATAAATGAATAATTTTGCATAAATTATTGTTATCAGGATAAAAAGAACGGGGACTATATGGAGGCTAATGTATTCAGGGAATTTTTCGGAGGGATTGTTGATTATGCGGGTATGTTCCCTCCTGCCGGGCTGACTCTTACAAAAGCATTCAGGAATTATATCGCGTATCTCGAATCCGAAGACGAATGGATGTTATCCAAGTTTGTCTGTTCAGTAAAATCATTCCTGGAAATTTTCGAGAAAAAAGGAGAACCCGGAAAGTATCTTCAGGATTACAGCGGAACAAGGTGGGTGGACTTTTCTCTGCTCTCTTCGGGAGGCGCCAATCCAAAAGATTTTAAAACGGGTTTCGAAAAAGAATGCGCGCAAATCAGAAAAATCCTCGACGCGCACACGGAAAAAATTTCCGTCGATACGCTTGAAGTTAAAATTCAGCCGGAACTCGTGAATACTTTCGGGAATCACGCTCTGAAAAAACTGCTCGGCGAAACCGACGATATTCTGAACAGCAGCGGCTTGATGGGCATCAGGATTTTTATCGAGCCGCCTGTTGGCGATAAGTTCAAGACTTTCTTCGCGAAAGCGGCTGAGGCCGCCGCGGAGACCTGCCATCAGGGCGGACGGGTCGGGTTCAAACTCAGAACGGGCGGAGTAACTGCCGCTGATTTCCCGACAGTCGAACAGGTCGCGTACGCGCTGAAAGTCTGCGGAGAGAATAAAATACAGTTCAAGGCAACGGCCGGCCTGCACCATCCCGTCAGGCATTACAACAGAAGCGTGAACGCCAAAATGCACGGCTTCCTGAATGTCTTCGGAGCGGGAATTTTGCTGCATGCCAATACGTTATCAATGAGTGAACTGGAAGATATCGTCACTGACGAAACAAGTACAGGGTTCAGTTTTTCGGACGATACGTTCTACTGGAACGATATCTCGGCCGACGCCGAAAAAACCTTGAAAGCCCGCGCTGAATTTGTCAGGTCTTTCGGAAGTTGCAGTTTCGACGAACCGAGAGAAGACCTTAAAAATCTCGGACTTTGGTTCTGATTCTTATAATATAAAATTTATTTTCGAATGAAATCATTTATTGAATACGGAAAGAGTACGCATTTCCCGATGGAAAATTTTCCGTTCGGGGTTTTTGAATACAACGGCGAACGCAGGATATGCACGGCGCTCGGAGGATACGTAATCGACCTCAAAGAACTCGAAGAACTCGGTTATTTTCATGATATTATGGATAAAGACGGAAAACTGTTCCGCGGGACTTCGCTTAACCATTTCATGTCGAGAGGCAGAGTCCTGTCGGGAGAAGTCAGAAAAATTCTTCAAAATATTTTTGACGAAAAAAATCCGCTCCTTCGTGATAATCCGGTACACAGGAACAGATGTATTCATCAGAGGAACAAAGTGAAAATGGTCATGCCCGTCGAGATAGGGGATTATACGGATTTCTATTCGTCGCGTGAACACGCGATAAACGTCGGCGAGATGTTCAGGGGCAAAGACAACGCGCTCATGCCGAACTGGCTTCATATCCCTATCGCTTATCACGGCCGCTCTGGTTCAATAGTCATAAGCGGCACTGATGTCAAAAGACCGAAAGGCCAGACGAAACCCTCTCCGGAAGGCCCGCCTGTTTTCGGACCGTGCAAACAACTTGACTTCGAACTCGAAATGGGATTTTTTGTGGGCACAGGAAACGAGCAGGGGGAAAGTATCCCGGCGGATGAAGCGGATGAGCATATTTTCGGAATGGTGATTGTAAACGACTGGAGCGCCCGCGACATTCAGGCGTGGGAATACCAGCCGCTCGGACCGTTTCTTGCAAAGAACTTCGCGACTTCAATATCACCGTGGGTTGTGACGCTCGACGCGCTCGAACCGTTTAAAACCGAAGGTCCGAAATTCGAAAAGGAACTTCTGCCTTACCTGCATACAAAAGGCAATCCGACATACGACATTCATCTCGAAGTAGGAATAAAATCCGAAATGAGCGAAGAAATGTTTATCATCTGCAAGTCTAACTATAAATATCTTTACTACAACATGCGACAACATCTCGCTCACCATACCGTTAACGGATGCAATACCCGTACAGGCGATATGATGGCATCGGGAACGATAAGCGGTCCTTCAAAGGAATCACGCGGCTCAATGCTCGAAATTACCTGGCGCGGTACCGAACCCGTAAAACTTCCGACCGGCGAAGAAAGAAAGTTCATTGAGGACGGCGATACGGTTGTAATGACCGCTTACTGCGAAAACAAAGACTTCAGAATAGGGTTCGGGGAAGTCACGGGAAAGATAATCAGTAATTAGTAATTAATAATTAGTAAATATTGATTACTGAAAAACAACGCTCATATCTGTTACCGAGAGTCTCCCCGTTCTTTGGGGGACTCTCGGTTCGGTTTTTGTGCGGCATCCGAGAGTCCCCGGTTAAAACCGGGAGACTCTCGGATACGGATTATCTTTTTCAGAAGTCAAATTAGTAAATACAGATTACTGAAAACGACGTTCATCTCTGTTACCGAGAGTCTCCCAGTTCTTTTGGGGGACTCTCGGTTCGGTTTTTTGTGCGGCATCCGGGAAACTCTGCCGGAATATTTTATTATTAATTGTTACCCCCCCTCTTTTGAGAAGGGAAAAGAATTCCTTCAATAAATTCAAATAAATAATTGATTATTTATATATTTGATTGCTAATGTCAGGAAGAATCCTCCTTCTGTCTCATTGAACATTGAAGATTGAAGATTTATCATTGCTTTTTCGTAATGGCTTGAAAATAAGTCAGTTATGATATATTTTAATTGATTATGATTACTATATTTATAATTATACTGGCTCTGGTTTGCATTGTTATGACAGTAGCAGTGCTCTTACAGTCATCGAAGGGCAGCGGTCTCGTAGGCCCAATCGCGGGAACAGGTGTAACAACCATGTTCGGCGCAAGAAGAACGTCGGATTTTCTTTCGAAAACCACAATCGTTCTTGCTATTACGTTCTTACTCGGCTCACTGCTTCTGAACCTTTATATAAGTAAAGGCGGTACGGGAACAAGCGAAAGCATTATTCAGAAGAATGCAGGCACTCAGTCTTATCCGAAACCAAATGTTCCGCCCGAACAGCAGCAGCAACAGCCTGCCGGTGACCAGAACAATCAGGGAAATCAACAGCAAAAATAATATACTCTAAAGTGAGAGTTGAATTATAGACTAAAGTTTGGGAAACCTGTTAAAAGCATCTTGCAGCTGCAGGATGCTTTTTTCATATGTGTCATTTTGTTATCGATGCTGTGTCAAAGCGGACTGAAAGCGCAGGATTCGTCTGAACATCATGACGCTTTTGAAAGAACAGGTCTTATCATGAACGCTCTTGAAGATTCGCTGAAATCAAGGGATACAATAGATGTTCCGTTTGTCATGACGAGGTCGCCGCTGAAAGCCGTTCTTTATTCGATGGCTCTGCCCGGTCTCGGACAGCTCTATAACAAGTCCTACTGGAAAATACCCGTAATATGGGCGTTCGGGGGTTACTTCATATACGAGATTGTAAACAACAACAATAAGTACCTCGATTACAAGGACGCGTACCTGAGGTCGCAAACGCCGTACAATCCGACGGGCGACCAGAGGCTTAAAACGATAAGGGATTTTTACCGCGACCAGCGCGACCAGTTCTATCTTTACGCGGCGCTGGTTTATATGATAAATATCTTTGACGCCTACGTCGACGCGCACCTTTTCGACTTCGACGTCAGCGATAAAATGAGAGTAGGGCTGTTTAAGGATTCAAAAAAACTTATTAATTTTAAATTAGATTTTTAAAAATTCATTTCAATACATATGTGGGTTTATATAGATAAAATTTCGGAATACGTTGATAAGGAAGTCACTATTAAAGGATGGCTTTACAATATCAGGTCGTCGGGTAAATTAATGTTTCCCGAACTCCGCGACGGTACGGGGCTGATTCAGGGCGTCGTCGCGAAAAACGCCGTTAGCGAACAGGTGTGGGAGGATTTCGGAAAACTTACTCAGGAATCTTCCGTTATCGTTACGGGCATCGTTACGAAACATCCCAAGAAAGAAAACGTTTACGAACTTCAGGTGAACGCTCTTGAGATAGTCTCTATCGCCGAGCCGTATCCCATTACGCCGAAAGAACACGGAGTCGACTTCCTCGCGGACAGAAGGCACCTGTGGCTTCGTTCGCCGAGACAGGCGTCAATAATGCGGGTGAGAAACGAAATCATACAGTCGATTCGCGAATATATGTACGCGAACGGTTTCATACTTTTCGACGCTCCGATATTTACGCCGAACGCCTGCGAAGGAACTTCGACGCTTTTCTCTACGGATTATTTCGACCTCGGAAAGGCGTATCTTTCTCAGTCGGGACAATTGTACGCCGAATCGGGCGCCCTCGCTCTCGGAAAGGTTTATACGCTCGGACCGACGTTCAGAGCCGAAAACTCGATGACGCGCAGGCATATCACTGAATTCTGGATGATGGAGCCTGAGATGGCTTTCTTCGACATCGACGACGATATGGATATGATTGAGGATTTTCTCACGTATGTCGTGCAGAGAGTTATTAAGAACAAAAAATCGGAACTTCAGTTCCTCGGAAGGGATTTATCGAAACTCGAGAAAGTCGCAAAGCCTTTCCCGAGAATCACTTACGACGAGGCGGTTGAAATACTTATAAAGAAAGACGTTCCTCTGATAAGAAAAACAGCGAACGGCGAAGAGCATATCCGTCCGTTCCCGTGGGGCGAGGATTTCGGCGCGCCGCATGAAGAAGCGATTGTCGAAGACTTCGACAAACCCGTGATGGTTCACCGCTGGCCCGCGGAAGCGAAAGCGTTCTACATGAAACGCGACCCTAAGAACCCGAAACTCGCGC
>JAJTBN010000099.1 GCA_021286895.1 Bacteroidota bacterium
GGATGTCTGCGACCAGTTCGTTCCGCCGTTCGAAGAGTAAAAGACTCCGTTATTGTGTGTACCTGCATATAAGTCAGTTCCGTTATAAGCGATTGAAAAGATATAAGCGTTAGCCAGAGAAGTTTTTGTCCAGTTTGTTCCGTTGTTAGTTGATTTGTAAACCCCGCCTGAAGAAGACTCGGAAACACCCGCGAATAAAGTGCTTCCGTCTGCAACCAGCGCCATCGTATTATGCTTTCCGAGCGATGTGTAAGTCCAGTTGTTTCCGCCGTTAGAAGTACGGAATACTCCGCTGTCGCTTGTCCCTGCGAACAGATAACTGTTGTTCATCGCGATTGACCATACATTTCTTCCGCCTAATCCTAATCCGGTCCATGAAGCGCCGTTATCGGTCGACGAAAGTACGCTGTTGATTAAGCCGGATGAACCTTCGTAAACATTATTGCCGGGACCTAATGCGTAACAATATACCTGCCTTCCGTAATCCGAAACATTCGTCCAGATTGCGCCGTTGTTCGATGTGATGTACGTACCGTCCTCTGTTCCCGCCAGAACGTTGCTTCCTGATTTTGCCATAGCGTACACAGCGCGGGGGATTCCGACTGATGTCCAGTTTGCCCCATTGTTGGAAGACCTGAAAATTCCTAAATTATTTGTTCCCGCCAGAAGATAGTTTCCGCTGAATGTCAGTCCGTAAACTTCCTGTCCGCTCAATCCCGCCTGCGTCCAGTCTATACCGTTATTGGTTGAATAGTACACACCATTGGAAAGTGTCGCGGTATAAATATTCGTACCGCTGATTGCAAAGGCCTTAATGTATTGATAGTTCGGACCTAAGGGCAGCCACGATGCTCCGTCGTTCGTCGAGCGGTATACACCGTCCCCGTCCGAACCGGCATAAACGTAATTTCCAATAACAGCCATTGCGAACACCTTGTCCGCTCCGGCGTTAGTCTGAGTCCATGAATTCCCGTTATCGCTCGACCGCCAGATTCCGTTACCGTTGGTTCCCGCAAGTAAGTAACTGCCTGAATATACAACCGACTCCGGCATTTGATTAAACGAAAGCAAAGTCCAGTTGGCCCCTAAGTTCGTTGACCTGTGCAGGCCGTGATACCCGCATGCAAAAACCATATTACCGGACGCGTATATGGAATATATCTCGTCATTGTTCAGCGAAGTGTGAATCCAGTTGTCTCCGTTGTTTGTAGTTATATAAACCCCGCTGTCTCCGGCGCCCGCGTACACGTAATTGCCGTTTGTCGCTACGCACCAGAATAGCCTGCCCGTCAGAAATGATGACCATGTTGTTCCCCTGTCCGTTGAACGGTCAATACCCTGCCCGGCCGAAAAGACGTATGTTCCGACCGAAACAAGCGACTGAATAGATTTTCCGTTCGGACCTGTCGTAGGGGTCCATTGAGCGAAGCCGTTGTTAAAATTAATTGATAGTAAAAATGAAAAGAAAAACAAAACTGAAAAAAATTTGTAAGAGTTTTTCATAGCGACGCTTTTATTTATTGAATATTTTAAATTCGAGTATTACTGTATGGAATTGGCAAACACCGTTAACGATATTCAATAATCACATTTCGCTGTTATTGATAACTGAATCATTGTTCTATTATGACGGGAAATTGATTTCGCAATTCAGAGTAGTAAAAATAATAAGGTCAGTTTACAATTTTCCCCTATGCCTTTATATACTTGTTATTACAAAATTTACGTATTATTTCCAAAAAATCAAGAGGAAAATCGTGTTAATATTTCAAATATTTTTTTTGAGAAGTTCATTCCGCAGAAGATTCAGACATGCCTGAACAGTTCTTATCCTATTCCTTTCTCGATTGTCTCCGAAGTTCCATTTAACGGCGTAACACTGCTCGCCGTCGCAATACCCTATATACGTCAGCCCCACGGGCTTCTCTTCCGTTCCGCCGCCCGGACCGGCTATTCCTGTTACTGAAACCCCTATGCTCGAATTGAATTTTGTTTTTATTCCGTACGCCATTTCCTTAGCGGTCTCTTCGCTTACAGCCCCGTATTGCAAAAGAGTTTCTTTTTTAACGCCGAGAAATCCTTCTTTTATCTGATTAGAATACGCCGTTATACCTCCGATAAAATAATCCGAACTTCCCGCTATATCCGTTATTCTTCCTGCAAGCAATCCGCCGGTGCATGATTCCGCAACAGCAAGTGTCATGCCGCTGTCCTTTAGCATCTTCCCTATTACTTCTTCAATTAAATCGTCGTTCTCCCCGAATATGTATTGCCCGATTTTATCTTTTAACTTCGTCTCAATTATTTCAATTTCGTTGGATGCCGATTTATCATCTTTCTCCTTCACATCAATCCTAAGTCTTACTCCAAGCGGCGACGGCAGGAATGCCATTTTATGTTTGCCTATCAATTCATTGATGCCGCCTATTTTCTCAAACAAAAGCGACTCGCCGATTCCCGTCGTTAGTATTGTCTTGCTCTTCAGTACATAATCGAATTCCGCCGCGAAGTATTCTTTTATCATTCTGAGAATATCATCCTCTATCATCGCCTTCATCTCAAAAGGCACTCCCGGCATCGCAACAAACACTCTGCCCTCTTTCTCCATCCAGATTCCCGGTGCAGTCCCGTTGTGATTCCATATCACCTTTGACTTCGAAGGCATCATCGCCTGCCCGACGTTCGTCTCCGGCATAACTAAATTCCTCTTAGCGAAGAACTCCCTTACATATTCCAGAATATCCTCGTGCAGGACAAGTTTATCGTTGAAATATTTTATCAGAATCGGTTTTGTGATGTCGTCGTGAGTCGGTCCAAGTCCGCCTGTGATAAGGGTCACCTTGAAGTTCATCATCGAATCGTCAAGTTCCCTGAGCAAATCCTCCTCATTGTCGCCTATGGTTACAACTTTCTCTACCTTGACTCCGATTGAATATAATTTTGAATTGATGAAAGACGCGTTCGTGTTTATAATCTGGCCTATTAGAATTTCATCGCCTATCGATATTACTTTAGCGTTTATCATTTTATATATTCATTTATTAATTTCATAATAATAACAGTAAGAATGCCGCCGTAAATTCCCGCGACAACATCGTCGAACATTATTCCAAACCCGCTCTTTATTTTGTCGAAATATTTCGCCGGCCATATTTTCGCTATGTCGAAAAATCTGAACGCGAAAAATGAGATTATGACGGCGGTTATATTAAAATCTTTTAAGAAAAGAACGGTTATAAGAAGCGTTACCCACATTCCCACGACCTCGTCAATCACCACCACTGACGGATCGTCACCGTACCTGAACATCATCCTTTCGGAGGTGATAATTCCTGCAAAGAAAAAAATAAGCGAAAGCGTTCCGAGAACTACTGGATTTGAGAATCCGGGAATCAGAAGGAAAATCAGCGCGAACGCGCTTCCGAACGTGCCGCTTGCGAAAGGCATATAACCCGTAAACGCCGCGCTGGATAGGAACATCGTGAAAAAATCTATCCTGTAATCCTCATTAACTATCTTTTTCTTCTTGAGCAGTCTCATTCCTTTTCTCATATTCCTTTCTTATCAGATAATCTATTCCTGTATAAAGCGTTATTAAAGTTATGACAAAAAGCAGAGCGAAGTTTAATGATGAATCGAAAATAAAACTGTTTATCGCGGTTTTTGTGTCAGGATTAATATCGTATGTCAGCAGCAAGAAAAGCAGGAGTATAAAAAACAGGTACGTCATCTGCAGGAATGTTTTTGTCTTCGCGATAAAAGATGTTTTCATTGTCTTTCCCCTGTATTCGTCATAAGAACGAATAAGCGTTACTACAATATCCCGCAATACTATTATGACGAGCATCCACACAGGCATGAAACCGAGAACACAGAATATTCCAAACGCGAACGAAGTCAGCACCTTATCAGCGAGCGGGTCGATGAATATGCCGAAGTTCGTTACCGACTTGTACTTTCTCGCATGCCATCCGTCATACCAGTCCGTAAGAACAGCGACGAAGAACACAATAAACGACAGCCGCCGGCTCACAGGATCGTCCTTTAAGAACAATACCATAAACACCGGTGACAGAGCTATTCTCAGTACCGATAATATGTTCGGAAACGTCATTTAATAAATATTCCTAAAATGGTAAATCGTCGTTTTGACTGCTTTCGTCCTTAACTTGACCTGCTGTCGAGTCCTGTCCCCCCTGATTCTGCTCTTTCCTGTCGAGCATCAGCATTTCCGTCATTTCTATTCCTGTGTATTTCTTGGTGTTATCTTTCGGGTCAACGTAAGTCCTTATTCTTCCTTCCATGTAAAGTTTGCTGCCCTTTTTCAGATATTGGCCGCATATTTCCGCAAGTTTCCTCCAGGCTGTTACGTTGTGCCATTCCGTTCTTTCTATCTCCTTGCCTTCGCTGTTCTTGAAAGTCTCTGATGTGGCAAGTGAGAATCTGCAATAGGCATCTCCTTTTTCAGTATATTTCACTTCAGGATCTCTGCCCAGATTACCGATAAGCATTACTTTGTTTAATGATCTCGCCATAATAATGTGTGTTGTTTTATTTTAATGAATATTCCGACAGTTTATTGTTCTCCAGTAAATAAAATTTGCCGGAACTGAGTACTAATATATCTTTTATATTTTTAAAATTTATTTTTTCCGCGAACAGCACCTTACCCGTAAATCCGTTCTTTTTCGATTCATAAACCAGCAGCCCCTCATTATCGAGGACATACATCATATTGTTATACGCGGTAATCGAATAAGCGGCGGCGTTCTCGAAAGAACTTATGTAGTTTCCGAAATTATCAAACTTGAAAACCGTGTTAAGTTTTTTGTCGAGTATGTAAATGTTGTTGTAACCGTCCCTAATTATTTTTGTCGGCATTAAGAACGGCTTCTGAGCCGACTGAAAACCGCCGAAAGAAAAAGCCGGTGCGTTGTAATTCTGGTTCAGGTTCTGGTACGCTACGACCCTGTTGTTCTCTCCGTCAATCGCGTACAGATAAGGATTTACGAAAACAGTCGAAACGGGAGTCCTGAATTTAAGGTTTTCCTGAAATGTATCATAATCAGTCACTATTGAAGCGACAAAACTAAGATTCAGGTCGAACCTCTGTATCCTGAAATTCCTGCCGTCAGAAACGTATATATCCAGACCCGATGAACCGTCTATCGAAGTCGGCGAATCGAACTCACCGTTGTTCCATCCCTTCTTTCCTGCACGCTTCTCAACCTTCAGGTTGTCATCAAGTTTCACGATTTCGTTAGCGTCGGCGTCGAGAACGTATATCTTCCCTTTTCCGTCGGAAGTCACGGAAACGGCATTCGTAAAATCCGAAATCTCATTCGTCTTTACGAGAATGCTGTCTGATTTTAAAAGCAATATGTTCAGAAGTAATGCGAACAGCATATTATTTTGTCATAAATCCCGTTATAATGTTGAATAATTGCGGGTAAAATCCGAATACAAGCGTACCCGCGAGCGCAAGCATCAGCGACGCCATTGCGAACGGCTTAATCCTGAATTCTTCCCTGCTCTCCTCATCAGGATTCTGAAACCACATATAAACTATTACTTTCAGGTAGTAATAAACCGATACTACGCTGAGCAGTATCGCGATTATCGAAAGCCATATAAGATTCTGCTTTATCGCCGCGTAGAATATGTAATACTTTCCCCAGAATCCCGCAAAAGGCGGAATTCCTGCAAGCGAGAAAAGAAATACCGTCATCAGTATCGCCGCAAGAGGATTCTTCTTAGCCAGCCCCTTGTATTCGTCAAACGTCACGTTCGCGAAATCTTTTCCGTCCGCGGTCGCTTTCTCGTACGCCGAAACAAGAATGAACGCCCCGAGCTGCATGAACACGTAAGCGAGAAGATAGAAAGCGATTCCCTTGTAACCGAAATCATCCATGGCGGTGAGTCCGACCATAAGATAACCCGCGCTCGCAATCGACGAATATGCAAGAAGCCTCTTCAGATTTGTCTGCGTAAGCGCGGCTACGTTTCCGTAAAGCATAGTCAGTGTGGCGAGCACCGAGAATATCAGCCTGTATTCCTGAAACGCCGCGGATGAAAAAACCATGACAAGAACTCCGACAGCCGAAACTTTTCCCGCTGCCGCCATCATACCCGAAACAACAGTCGGCGCTCCTTCATAAACGTCGGGAATCCACATCTGAAACGGAAATATACCGATTTTGAAAAAGAAGCCAATCATAAAAAGACTGAGACCTACGAGAAAAACCGGCGTTTTAAAAGCCGCGAACGAAGAAAATATTTTCCCGATGTTCGTTGTTCCCGTCACTCCGTACATCAGTGAAATTCCGTATAAAAGAAACCCCGTCATAAACGCGCCGAGAAGGAAATACTTCATCGCGCTTTCGTTCGACTTGACGCGGTTGCGCATCATGCCGGAAAGTATGTAAAAAGTAATTGACATGGTTTCCAGGCCTATAAATACCACAAGAAGGTCGTTGGCATAAAGCATTACAAGCATTCCGAGCAGCGCGAAGAAAAGCAGCGAATAATATTCGCCGTAATTGATATCGAATTTTTTTAGATAATCATACGAAGCAAGAATAGTAATCAGAATTCCCGTCATAGCGATTACTGCGAATGAATTGTTCATCGGATTAATCTTAACGAAGTCGCCGATTATTATCACGTCCCATGAAATGTGCATGACGGTATAGACAATCGCGCTCAGAACTCCGGCAATCGAAACCGCGAATACCGGAAACTTCGACTTTCCCGTGAACAATCCCGTGAAGAGCGTAACCAGCGCCGCGGCCGCGACGATAATAACCTGAACTATGTATGTCAGTTCGGTAGTTTTAATCATTTTGTATAACCAAATTATTTTTTCGTTTGTAAAATGTATAGTACAGCAGTATTAAACCGGTTATTCCTCCGAGTACGTCAAATACAAAATCAAAAAAATCGCAAGAACGGTTCGGCACGAAAAACTGATGAAACTCGTCAGCCGCTCCGTATATCGCAGTGACAACTAATGCCGATATAAGAAAATTCTTTTTCAGGAACGTATATTTGTTCTGAAATGAAAACATTCTCGCTGCAACAATGTAAAGAACAAGAAAAATCGCAAGGTGTATCACTTTGTCGCTGACTTTAAACGCTATCTCCGGCAGCCTGTCGCCGGGTATCGATGATTCCGCGAATATCGCCGCTGCGAAGAGCCAGAACGGCAGATGGTACTTTAAGAATCTCATTCCCGTCATTTTATTTCCTGCTTCGCTCCCGGAATTATATCAATCAGGTCGGTTGCGATTGTTCCGCTGCTGCCGAACTCACGAAACAGCCTGTCTCCGCAGTAACCGTGAAGATATACCCCGGATACCGCGCTCTGCATCGCGCCTCCTGTCTGCGAATATACCGAGGCGATTATTCCCGAAAGCACATCGCCGCTTCCTACAGTCGCAAGATTTTCCCTTCCTGTCGAATTGATGTAAAAATATTCCCCGTCAGTTATTACTGTCGGCGAATTCTTTAAAACCAAGATTAAATTATGTTCTGACGCGAATTTCTTAGCAATGTTGTAAAAATCTTTCTTTAATTCGTCAGTCGAGATGCCTGTAAGGTTCGCGAACTCGCCGAAATGCGGCGTCAGTATGATTTTCCTTTCTTTCTTTTTCAGGTAATCCGTGTACCCTTTAAAAGCGAATATACCGTCAGCGTCTATAACAAAGTTTTTATCGTTATTCTTCACAATATTTCTGAACATCGAAAGCGTATCGCTGTTCCTTCCCGCTCCCGGTCCGATTAATACTGTATCGCTCCAATCGATTCTCTTGTTTATTCTGTCAATCGAGGCATTAGTCAAATACACGTCGCTTTCAAGCGGCTGTGTAATTACTTCCGAAGTTTTCGCTTCCATAACCTGATTAAGTCCTTTCGGAAGTCCGAGTATGACAGCGCCGCTGCCCGTCCTTATAGCCGATTGCGAACTGAGGTACGCCGCGCCCGAGAATCCTTCGCTACCGGCAAGAATGTACAGTTTCCCGTTCGTGTATTTGTTGGAATTAATGTCCCTGTCGGCAAATCCTTTCGCCGCGTCCGATTTTTCAATTTCAAAAATCTTATTCGTATTGTATTTGGTAAAGAGTTCAGCGGGAATTCCGATATCCGCTGTCTCAATACTGCCCGATAATTTTCGTCCTTCGTAAAACAAAGTATCAAACTTCTTCACGCCCATCGATACCGTGACATCCGCTTTCAGACAGGAATTTTCGTTCATGTACGAATCTACTCCGGATACTGTGTCAATTGCGGTCACAAACTTTATTGCGGCTTTATTTATCTTTTCAAATAAACTCGCGGTAGTATCGTCAAGCCTGCCTTTAAACCCTATTCCGTACACAGCGTCTACCACAAGATATTTTTTGTCATCCAGTCCGTCAAGCAGACTGATATCATTAGTAATTCCACAATTTCCGTCACTAATATTCTTAAGCAATTCGTAGTTTATCAAAGCGTCGCCTTTAAGCCCGGCTTCGCCATAAAGAAGAATTACGGTCGATTCTATACCCTTATTCGCCAAATGCCGCGCTGCAACGAACCCGTCGCCCGCGTTGTTGCCCTTTCCGCATAAGATGATTATTCCGCGGCACGCCTCTTTCCTATAATAATCCGCTATTATATCCGCGGCATTTCTGCCCGCGTTCTCCATCAGCACTATAGAGGGAACCTGTGTATTTTCGATAATACGCTTTTCCGCCTCAAGTATCGCGCTATTGAAGAATACATTTATCATCAGGCTATAAGTTTTTTCATTTCCTTTACCGCTCCGGCCATGTCTTTCGCTTTGAATACCGACGCTCCTGCGACAAACATATCAACGCCCGCGTCTGAAACTTCCTTTATATTTGCTGGACCGATTCCTCCGTCTATTTCTATGAGACACTTATAATCATTCGCCGTAATAATTTTTTTCAGTTCACGCACTTTATTAAGCGAATTAGTTACAAATTTCTGACCGCCGAAACCCGGATTCACGCTCATCACCAGAATGAAGTCCGCGTATTCAAGCACATACTCCAGTGTCTTTACCGGTGTCGCCGGATTTATTGCAATCCCCGCCTTTGCGCCGAGGTCTTTTATCTGATTGACGAGACGGTTTATATGATAGTTGTTTTCTATATGTACTGATATATAGTCCGCTCCTGCATCACGGAAAGACTTAACGTACTTTTCAGGAGAATTAATCATTAGATGCACGTCGAGAGGAAGATTGGTTATTTCATTAACTTTCGCGACAACATCCGGTCCGAATGTTATATTAGGAACGAAATGACCATCCATTATATCGCAGTGAATAATATCCGCGCCTGCTTTTTCCGCAATCTTAATTTCTTCGGCGAGTCTGCCGAAATCAGCCGAAAGTATTGAAGGACAAAGTGTTTTCATGCTTATTTTTTCTCCTGCTTCTCTTTTGTCTTATCGGTTTTATCCTTAGTCTTTTCCTTATTTTCTGTCTTTTCCGGCACCTTCTCCTTCGGTTTTTCAGATTTATCTTTCGGATTCTGCGCGTCCGGTTTGTTCTTGCTCTTATCGGTTTCCGTCTTCACCTTGTCGCCGTTATCTTTGTTATGCTCCCTGTTATTGCCCTGTTCAATGTCTCCTTCAACATCAAAGGCCTTTTCCTTTTCTGTTTTCTTCTTTGCTACAAAAAGTTCTACCGGAGTATTTTCCTTGGCTGATTTATCCTTCTTCGGGTACTGGTCAATAACCGTTCCCTGCTCCTGGTCACTTGGCTGATAAGTTATTTTGCCGACTTTCAGTTTTCTATCCTCAATGATTTTCTTCGCGTCGTTGAGTTTCTTCCCGATTACGTCAGGAATAATCAAATCGCCAAGCAAAGCGCCGTTGCTTATTATCAGGTCAATCTTTGTCGATTTCTTTACTTTGCTTCCCGGCTGGATTATCTGTGATATTACGAAGTCTTCTGGCTGCTCGGTAGTGAATTTCTTCACTATTTCTCCGACCTGTAGATTTCGTTGTTCAAGTGTAAACCTCGCGTCTCTCTCGGTTTTCCCGACTAAACGAGGCACTTCAACCAATTGTTCGCCGCCGCAAAGCGTAAGGTAAACCCTTCGTCCTTTCTTTACCGTTTCTCCGCTCGGCGGATTCTGGTCAAGCACCATCCCTATCGGCTTCGCTTCATCGTATCTTATGTCGCCTTGTTTTACGTCAAGTCCCGCGTTTTCGAGCACTTTTTTCGCGTCAAGGAAAGTAAGCCCTGTAACCGTCGGAACCTGTACAAGAGACGCGTGCTTTACGTAAAGCGGCATCACTATCGTATTGAAAATCAGAACGATAGCAATTATCACAAGAGCAAGAATCGATAATTTCTTAATCATTTTGAAAACTAACTAAAAATTGAAAAATAAAAAACTTAATTCACGGGTTGCATAAAGCGCTTTAAGCGTCCGTTCTATAAAGAAAGAACCGGGCGTTTGCCCGGTTCAGGAGGTTTGAGGAACCATATGCTATGAGAGAAAATCAATGATGTCT
>JAJTBN010000100.1 GCA_021286895.1 Bacteroidota bacterium
GAAAAATGTTCTGTCGCCGAGCTGTTCGATTTCAAATATCGGTTCCTTCGGCAGGTCTATCGTAAGTTTCTTCCCGTGGTTTTCCAGATTCAACCCCTTTACTGCCTTTATGGTGAAATCAGCGCATCCCGTATTTTTTGAATCGGTTTTTATAAGCAGTATTCCCTTCGTTATCATCATCTTTCCCATAATGCTCAGAAGAATGTTGCCGAGTATGAACTCCAGTTCAAGTTTTGTGTTGATTAACTGAGAAAATTCAATAAGTGAGTTGAGTTCGAGTTGTTTGTTGAATGTGTCGTCCATGTGGCAATTTAACAAAAACGGAATTGTAAAGAAAAGTAAATTAGATGACTTTTATGAGCGTTAGTGAGTTCTTGTTCGGCTTTGTATGCTTAAACTCGATCTTGTCCATCGATTTCTTCATGATGGGAATACCGAGTCCTCCTACTTTGAATTTCTTGAAATATTCTTTCATGTCAGGCGTTTCTTTCTTCGTGGGGTCGAACGCCTCGCCCGCGTACCTGATGATAACCGCGAATTCTTTGTTCTTGTAAACCGTCTCGACTTCTATCTCGTTCGTGTCGTTGTACTTGTGAGTATGCTTTATTACGTTCGTGCACGCCTCGTCGACAGAAATGATAATCTGGCTTATTACCTTTGAGTCTATTCCGAGTTCCGCCGCCTTCTTCTCTACGAAATCCCTGATGAGATGAAGGTTGCCCGTAGAACTCTTTATTAATATTTTTTCTTTCTCGCCCAAAATTATTAAGCATTTTCGTTAAACAAGGTAACTGCTTCGCTTTCGTCCTTGACTATTTTGAACAGTATCGGAAATCCCAGCATGTCAAAGATATTGTAAATCTTGTCGCTCATGTTTGAAAGCTTTATGTCCCCAGAATTACTCCTGAGCGTTTCAATGTATGCCATGAATACGCCCAAACCCGCGCTGCTTATGTAAGTCAATCCCGCAAAATTGATTATAACCTTGAATAACTTCTTAGACAGGAGTTCCTCGAATTTCTTCTCAAGCACCGATGATGTGTGGGCATCCAGAAAGCCGTTCAAATACAGTATGACCAGGTCGCCTGCTTTTTTCTCGGTTATCGTGAATTCGTCCATTTTCAAATTTTGATTTCTGAAAAATCCCAAAAAATAAATTCAAAATAAATGAAATAATTTCTAATTCATGTTTTTCGCTCATTTATCCTGTCTAATTATTATACTATGATTTTGCCGATTTGTTACAATCATCTGCATAGAAAATCTTTTTTTAATAAGGTATATTTATTCGTAATTATGAAAAAAATCACGAATATTGGCGGAAAGAAAATAAAAAAAGCCGTCGGCGTGCTCTCCGGTACGTCCGTCGACGCCGTTGATATTGTTCTTGCCGGCATTTCAGGCACAGGGAAAACGCTTAAAGTTAATGTGATTGATTATGCTGAATACAAAATTCCTCCAGCGATAAAGAACTATGTTCTCGAAACAAGCGCGGCGGGAAAAGGCACCGTAGATGATATCTGCCGGCTGAATTTCCTTCTCGGAAATCTCTACGCTTCGAATATTAATAAGTTCCTTAGCGGCAGAGGAATTAAAAATTCTTCCGTTGACTTTATCGGCTCGCACGGTCAGACTATACACCACCTTCCCGCGGAAGGGAAAAAATTCGGCTATTCGGTAAAATCCACTCTCCAGATAGGCGACCCTTCTGTGATTGCGAATAAGACCGGAATACTTACTGTCGGCGATTTCAGGACGGCGGACGTGGCAGCCGGAGGAGAAGGCGCGCCGCTCGTTCCGTATCTCGATTACGCCTTGTTCAGAAGTCCCAAAGCAGACAGGATTCTCCTTAATATCGGAGGCATATCGAATGTTACGTACCTTAGAAAAAATTGCTCCCTTAAAAACGTTGTCGCTTTCGATACCGGACCAGGCAATATGATGATTGATTATCTCGCGTCGAAATTCTACGGTAAGAGTTTTGACAGTTACGGACTGATTGCGGAAAGCGGTAAAGTTAGCGGCGAACTTGTTTATGCTATTACGCAAAAGGATAATTTCTTTAAAAGCAAACCGCCGAAATCCACAGGAAGAGAACTGTACGGCAGGGAGTTTGTCGATAAAATTCTGAAGAAATTTTCCCGGATGAAGAAGGAAGATATTATTGCCACTTTCACTTTCTATACCGCATTTACGATTATTGAAAATATAAGGAAATTTATCAGACCCCGCGGGAGATTCGAACTGCTCGTAAGCGGCGGCGGCTCGAATAATCCCGTAATTCTTGATTATCTCAGGGATGAATTCCCCGATTCAGAAGTTAAAGTCCTCGACGATAACGGTATAAATTCATCCAACAAGGAAGCGGTTCTCTTCGCCGTACTTGCGAATGAAACACTGCACGGAACATTTTCGAACGTAACCTCCGTTACAGGAGCAAATAAAAACGTATTACTCGGAAAAATATGCCTGACAAAATAAATAAAATCGCTGTCGTAACGGGAGGAACCGGATATCTCGGCAGGAAAGTCGTCGAAAAATTTTCTGACGAAGGCTTTAAAGTCTATCTGCCGGTAAATTCCCTGAAAAAATTCATGGAAGTTTTCGACAGTTCTCTCGATGAAAATGCCGAATTTAAACTCCGTAAGATTTTCGCGTTTGAATGCAATGCACTCGACGAGAATTCGGTTAATGAATTCGTCGAAAAGGTTGCAGGGCTTGAAAAGGGCAGGGTCGACGTTCTCGTCAATACCGTGGGCGGCTTCCCGGAAGCCAGGAATGTCGCCGATTTCGAACTTACGGAATTTTCCGGATGGTTCGATATTAATTTTACGTCCGCCTTCCTCTTCTCCAAAGCCGTACTGAAAAAAATGATTCCCTTTAATTACGGGAAAATTATTTCAATCGGCTCGCTCGCGTCCCTCGACCCGCTTGAAGGAAGGCTCGCTTATTCCGTCGCGAAATCTGCTATCGTTGTCCTTATGGACACGATATCGAAAGAATATAAAAAGCATAACATACGAGCGAATACCGTCATTCCTTCCGTAATCGATACTCCTTCCAACCGCGAATGGGGCAGCGATGAAGACGCGAAGAAATGGGTTAAGCCGGAAGATGTCGCGAGAGTCATTTACAGCCTCGCGGACAGCGGTTTCAACTCGGTCAGGGAAAGCGTCATAAAAGTTTTGGGAAATTATTAAACTATTATAATCATATGAAAGTAGTAGTAACTGGCGGAGCCGGGTTTCTCGGCTACCATATTGGAACTAAGATTCATGAAATAACGCAGAACAGGGAATCGGTTTTTTTCGATATTGCCGAATTTCCGAAAGAAGATTACAACCCCGAAATAAACTGCATTTACGGCGACGTAAGAGTCCCGTCTATGATGGACGAAATAACGAAAGACGCGAAAGTCGTTATACACTGCGCGGCGGCGCTTCCGCTTTGGAAGAAAAAAGATATTTTAGAAACAAACGTCGAGGGCATGCGCAATATCTGCGAGTCGTGCCTGAAGAATAAAGTTGAAAGACTAATATTTATTTCATCTACTTCAGTTTACGGCGTGCCCAAGGAACACCCGCTCTACGAAACAAACGCGAGAGTAGGCGTCGGTCCTTACGGCAAGAGCAAAATTATGGCGGAGGAAATCGGCGAAGAGTACAGAAAGAAAGGCCTGAATGTCTGCATTCTCAGACCGAAAAGTTTTATTGGAACAGCCAGACTCGGAGTGTTCCAGATTCTCTATGACTGGGTAGAATCGGGCACGAAGATTCCGATAATCGGAAACGGAAATAACCGCTACCAGTTGTTCGAAGTCGATGACCTCGTCGACGCGATTAACCTCGCCGCTACTCTGCCCGTTGAAAAAATTAACGATACGTTCAACGTCGGCGCGGCGGAATTCAAAACCGTGAAAGAAGACGTCGGCGCGATGTGCGACTACGCTAAAACAGGCTCGCGCGTTATGGGAACCCCCGCGTGGCTTATTAAACCCGTGCTGAGATTTTTTGAAATCCTAAATCTTTCCCCGCTCTATAAATGGATTTACGGTACGGCTGACACGGATTCTTTCGTCTCAATCGAAAAAGCGCAAAAGACTCTCGGATGGAATCCGAAATTCTCGAACGCCGAGGCTCTGATTAGGTCCTATCAGTGGTATCTCGATAACAAACATACTATAAAGCAGGGCACGGGCGTTACTCACAGAATAGCATGGAAGCAGGGGATACTCGCGGTATTCAAAAAGCTGTTATAACAGCAGTATATTACTTAGTTCGAAATTAAATTGACAGTATTATGCTAATTAGAAGTCTGACTTCTAATTAGCATATCTTTTATGAAGGTTATTTCTTCCCCCTGAAATATTCCCTCAGGGTTTCGTCCTTAATTTTGTATAAATATTCCAGCGCCGCGTCGTAAGTGTTCGGTATGATGCCGTCAAGTATCGCCTCTTCAATCAATGTCTTGAGTATGCCGACCGGCTTCGAGGGCTGCAGTTCGCAGATTTGCATTATCTCGTCTCCGCGCACGGGCGACTGGAAGTTACGCAGGTTGTCCTTCTCCTGAACTTCCACAATCCTCTTTTCGACGTACGCGAAATTATTCATGTATTTCTTTACCTTCGCGAGATTCTTGGAAGTAATATCGGCTCTGCAGAGTTTCAGCAAATCCACAAGTTCTTCGCCTGCTTCGGCGGCAAGTCTCCTGATTGCGGAATCCGTTACGTCCTGATTCGCGAGCGCCGCGGGACGAAGGTGAAGTCTTATCAGTTTTTCGACGTAATCAATCCTGTTCAACGGAAGCCTCATCCTGTCGAATATTTTCTTCATCATCCTCGCGCCGAGTTCCTCGTGGCCGTGAAACGTCCAGCCGGTTCCGGGCATGAACTTCTTCGTCTTCGGCTTCGCGATGTCGTGCACAAGCGCCGCGAATCGTAACCATACATCGTTCGTCATTTCCGATATGTTGTCCACTACTTCAAGCGTGTGGAAGAAAACATCCTTGTGATGATAGTCGCTTCTCTGCTCAACTCCCGCCGTCTTCGACATTTCCGGAAATACAATGTCCATTATTCCCGTAAGGTACATGAGATTCAGTCCTACCGAGGGTTTCGGCGATTCGAGTATTTTGAGAAATTCTGTCGTGATTCGCTCCTGCGAAACAACTTCCTCTTCAAGCCTCTGCCTGTTGTCGGTTATTGCCCTGAAAGTGTTTTCCTCAATCGAAAACCCGAGTTTTGAAGCGAACCTTATCGCGCGCATTATTCTTAACGGGTCGTCAAAAAACGTCTTCTCCGGTTCGAGCGGAGTCTTGATAATGCCGTTCTTCAAATCTTCAAGCCCGCCGAACATGTCTGTAATTTTATCCGTTTCCTTCAGGCTGATTGCAAGCGCGTTTATCGTGAAGTCGCGTCTCGACAGGTCCTCTTCAAGAGTGCCGATTTCAATCTTTGGCTTTCTTGAATTCCTCGAATAACTCTCTTTCCTTGCCGATGCGAATTCAATCTTGCTGCCGCCTGTGTTCAGCAGCGCCGTACCGAAATTCTTGTAAACCGCGGTGAGTGTCTGCTTATTCTTTTTCGCGAAACCTTCCGCGAATTCAACCGCGTCACCGAGCACCATTACGTCAATGTCGAGTTCCTCGGTTTTCAGTCCGAGTATGCTGTCGCGGACAAACCCGCCTACTATGTAGGCGCCGGTTCCGGATTTTACCGTGTAATTCGCGAGACTTTTTATTATCCCTTTGCTGAAATCTATATTTGATATGTTCTTCGTCAATTATTTTATTTGTTTCATGTTTGTTTCAATCTTTTCAATAATCTGCGCCGCTATTTCAAGCGCTATCTTCCCGTCGCGGAGCGTTACCTCGGGCTCCTGATTGTGAAGTATGCTGTTGAAGAATAGTTCCTCTTCGTATTTCATCGCGTTCGAAATATCCACCACAGGCTTCTCGTACGCTATCTTGTAGTCCTTCCCGTTGAGATTTACCGGCAGCGAGAAAAGATTTGTGTCGGAATCCTCGCTGAGCCTGAATACTTCAGAAGTGTTGTTGAGAAAATCTATCGATACATAAGCGTTCCGCTGGAAAATTCTCATCTTCCTCATCTTCTTTAGCGATATCCGCGACGCGGTTATGTTCGCGACGCACCCGTTTTTAAAATTAATCCTCGAGTTCGCTATGTCTATCGTGTCCGTCAGCACTCCGACGCCGTTCGCTTCTATTGAAGTCACATCCGATTTGACAAGATTAAGAATAATGTCTATGTCGTGTATCATCAGGTCCTTTACCACAGATACGTCAGTTCCCCGTGGGTTGAACTGCGCAAGCCTGTGAGTCTCGATGAATAGGGGAGCAAGTGTGTATTTTTCCACTGATAGTATCGCGGGATTAAACCTCTCGATGTGCCCTACCTGAACAATCGTTCCGGGACGCTTCAGTTTCTCGAGTTCTTCCGCTTCCTTTACAGTCTCAGTTACAGGTTTCTCTATGAAAGTGTGAATTCCTTTGCTTATAGTCTTTGCGGCTATCTCATGATGTGTGGTTGTCGGAGTAACGATAAATACACAATTAACCTCTCCGAGCATTTCATCAAGCGAGTTAAAAAACCTTATGCCCGTTTCTTCCGAAATGCTCTTCAGCATTTCTGCGTCTGTATCGTAAATCCCCTCAAGCGTAATCAGTTGATTGCGCTTTTCTATTTCCTTAATGTTTTTAAGATGCAGTTTCCCGAGATGACCGCATCCTATTATCCCTGCTTTAATTAATCTGTTCATGTCTCATTTTTTGATGGTTCAGCGTGAATAATCACGTTGCTCAAATTTGGGTATAATTCTTTTAAATGCAGGTACAGCCTGCTTTCCAGTATCGTAACTATGTCGTGTACTTCGTCGAACGAATATTCGCTCCTGAAACAGCAGTTGAGCGAAACCCTTATCTTGCCCGCCGAGTTCACGACCTTTATATCTCCGTAATCCTCGATTTTCTTCTCCGTCTCGAGAACTTTGTGTATGTTCGCTATTAGGTCGTTCGACATTTCTGTGATGTCTATTGTGTCGAAAAGTATCTCGCTCGGCTCGTCAAGATGTATCTTCACCTTGCTGATTATCGGTATCTTTTCGAGTATCCTGTCCTCGAGTTCTGATATAACGTCGTGCGCTTTTATGAGGTCGTTCGTGTTCTCGATTTCAACGTGAAGTTCCGAAAATATTTCGTTGTTTATCCTGTGTGAGAAAATATCGTGGCACTTGAATCCGCGGTCGTTTACTACCATACGGATTTTCTCGTTCAGCGTCTCGCTGTTAGTTTCGACCGGCTCGGAGTGTATTACGACGTCTATGTTATCTGCTATTTCCCTTATCGATTTTTCGGCCGCGTCGGCAAGTTCATGCATCATCGAAAATGATTTCGTCCTGCCGATTGAAATTACCATGTCAACGAAAATCTTCGTGCTGCTTCCGCGTATCCTCAGCGTCTTGATTCCCTCAATTCCTTTTATCGCCTTAATCCTCTTCCTGATTTCATCCTCGATTCCTTCCGGTACTCTGTCGAGAAGCGAGCCTATCGCCTTCTTTGAAAGACTCAGCGTCGTGTAGATAATAATCACTGAAACGATTATCGCGCTTACCGGGTCGGCGATTTTCGAGATATTGAAATGCGTGAATATCATTCCTATGAGAACTACCACCGAACTGTATATGTCCGAAGAGAAATGGAGCGAGTCCGCCTCAAGCGCCTGCGATTTCGTTTCCTTCGCGACTTTCATTAACGCTCTCGACCTGTGATAATCGATGAATATGCATATCAGTATCGCCGTGAAGACGAAGATGTTGAGATGTATTTCTACGGGATTTATTATCCTGTCTATCGATTCGTATATCAGGTACGCGCACATAAGCACGAGTATCGCTACCTGAAACAGCGCGGAGAAACTTTCTATCTTGTCGTGCCCGTAATGATGGTCCTCGTCGGGAGGCTTCGTGGAAAACCTTATTGACGCTATCGTCGCGATCGTCGCTATAAGGTCCGTTCCTGAATGAAACAATTCCGATAAAACGCCGATGCTTCCGCTTATCCATGACGCGAAAAACTTTATCAGGACTATGAATACTGCCGCGAGCATTGAAATGTTCGCTACCCCGATTTTCTTTTTATTTAATGCTTCAACTGTTGTATTCATATGTGTCTGTTATCACTGCCTTCTGTTCCTTGCTCCTGAACTGCGACAGAAATACTCCCAGTATCGTGACGGCAGCGCCAATAACGAAAAAATAAGTTATTTCTTCCTTTAATAAAATCCATGAAAACACAATTGTTACTATCGGGGAGACGTTCGTAGAAGTTGTAAGTTCCGTTATGCTTACGTATCTTATCGCGTATGTTGTTACGAAATATCCGGCGAATGAAACAAGAAACGTCAGGTGAATAAACCCGAGTATTCCCGGAGTCGTCAGCCTGCCCAGGTCAATGTTCGGCATGTCGTACAGGAATATGGGTATGTACATGACGGAACCTATCGTGAAGGCTATCGTCGAGGCTTTTACCGCCCCGTATTTTCTCACTACGTTCCTGTTCATCGAAATATACGCCGCCCATGACATCACCGCGAAAACAAGCAGTACGTCCCCGAGTATAACGTTTGAATCCGAAATCCTCGTCTTCATAATGCTGTCGTAAAACACGAAGAATATTCCGACGATTGTCATAAGTATCGGAATCAGCCTTCTCAGGTTGAACTTCTCATGGTCCATGCCGATTGATATCAGGTACGCGAAAAGGGGAGTGCAGGCGTACGTTACACCCGAATGCGATGCGAATGACAGTTTTACGCCGTTAAGAAAGAATATCTGGTTTATAGGTATGACAAGCGCTCCTAACCAGAGAAACATAGGTATGTCCGAACGGTCGATTTTGTACGACTGCTTTCTGAGCAGGAAAATTATGTTGAGCAGCACTGTCGCCGTTCCGAATCTCAGGAATGCCAGACTTGACGGAGATATTTCCGCGACAGTGAATTTTGCCGCGATTGGCGTAAACGATGTCGTGAATACCAGGAATAGTATTATCGATAACTTTCTCAATTCTCTCCGGAGACGAAATAAGGGGAACAGTATGTCCCCCTTATCTTAAATTGCGATTCTCTTTATGCTTTCTTCTTGTTCTTAAGCGATTCCTGCTTGCGCGCTTTAACTTTTAATTTTGTCTTTCTGTGCTTTCTTAAAGCTACTTTTTTGGGTTTGTTCATTTTATTTTATTTGGTTTATGCTATGGTAATTTCTTTGTCAAGATAAACGTCCTGTATCGCGTTAAGAAGAACCACCCCGTCTTTCATAGGCTTCTGGAACGCTTTCCTTCCGGAAATCAGCCCCATGCCGCCGGCTCTCTTGTTGATTACCGCCGTCTTTACCGCTTCGTGAAGGTCTGAATCGCCCTTGCCCGTTGAAGCGCCGCCCGAGTTGATTAATCCCGCTCTGCCCATGTAGCAGTTCGCTACCTGATACCTTGTAAGGTCTATCGGATTGTCCGACGTGAGTTTTTCGTATACATATTTGTGAGTCTTTCCGAACTTCAATGCGTTGTATCCGCCGTTGTTTTCGGGAAGTTTCTGCTTGATGATGTCGGCTTCAATCGTTACGCCGAGATGATTCGCCTGTCCCGTAAGGTCGGCCGATACATGATAGTCCTTGTCGCCCTTAACGTTGAACGCGGAGTTTCTTAGATAGCACCAGAGAATCGTTACCAGCCCGAGTTCGTGCGCGTATTCGAACGCTTCCGATACTTCCTGTATCTGCCTCGCCGATTCGTCCGAACCGAAATAAATAGTCGCGCCTACCGCTACCGCGCCCATGTCGAACGCCTGGTCGATGCTCGCGAACATTATCTGGTCGTACTTGTTCGGGTATGAAAGAAATTCGTTGTGGTTGAGTTTCAGTACGAACGGAATCTTGTGCGCGTATTTTCTCGATACCGAACCGAGAACGCCGAGCGTCGACGCTACAGCGTTGCATCCGCCCTCGATTGCCAGTTTCACTATGTTTTCAGGGTCGAAATAAATCGGCTCCGGCGCGAATGACGCGCCCGCTGAATGTTCTATTCCCTGATCGACGGGAAGTATCGACATGTAACCCTGCCTGTGTTGAATATATGCTGCATGTTTCTGAGTACGTTCGGAGTCCTGTCGGAATCCTTCCATACTCTGTCAACGAAATCGCTTCCCGGTAAGTGAAGTACTTCTTTCGGTATGGTTGTGCATTTGTGCGTCAGTAACGCTTCGTTATCCTTGCCTAATAATTCTTTTATTTTTGCTGACATAATAATATAAATTAAAAATTATAAAAATTTGATTATGTTTATGTTGCCTGTCTTCTTTCCCT
>JAJTBN010000101.1 GCA_021286895.1 Bacteroidota bacterium
AGGGAGAACTATGTTCTTTTCATATACGCCTGAAAGACCTGTCGTGCCGGGGTCTTTTCCGCCGTGTCCCGCGTCTATGATTACAGTGAAAATGCGCTTGTCGTTATTCTGAGGAGTCGTGGTATTGTTTGAAAACAATATACAGAACACCGCTGCCGATAGAACCGCCGATATTAGTATAATTTTTTTCAAACCAAATGAATGATTCATGTTTATACAAAAATAGCCATAAAATAATTTTATGGCTATTCTTTTTTGTAGCGGGAGCAGGACTTGAACCTGCGACCTTCGGGTTATGAGCCCGACGAGCTACCAACTGCTCCATCCCGCGATCATTGTATAATATACGTTATATTTTACAAATTTTCAACAGCTTAATTGAGCATAAATTCGCGGCATATTTTTCCAACAGGCGTATCAGAGAGTCTCCCCTATTCATAGGGCGACTCTCGGTTTACATTCTTCACACCTTCGAGTGTCCGTCAGAGGAGACACCCGGCTGAGCAGATTTTCCCCGCAACGAAATAAGCGTTTTACAAAGTTCCGTAATTTATTATCTTTGATACCTAAAGAAATAAATGAATTTTTAAAATTAATCTCTTGTTTAGTTAGTAATTTGCAAATTTAATTTCATAAGATGAAAATTGTAGTTTGTGTTTCCCTTGTTCCCGACAGCACCACTAAGGTAAAAGTTGGTTCTTCGGGCAAATCAATCGATGAGACAGGTGTTACGTACATCATAAATCCGTACGATGAATTCGCCGTCGAAGAAGCGGTACAGTTAAAGGAAAAGAACGGAGGCGAAGTCACCGCTATTTCCGTCGGTACCGAACGCTCAAAGGAAGCTATCAAGAAGGCATTCCAGATGGGAGCCGACAAAGGCATACTTGTAAAAAGCGATACCGCCGACAACGATTCATTCACGGTAGCGAAAAACCTTGCGTCAGCCATTAAAGAACTAAGTCCCGATATTATATTCTTCGGCAAACAGTCGATTGATTATGACGGCTCTGTTGTAACGGGAATGACGGCTGAACTGCTCGGCCTTCCGTTTGTCAACGTCGTCACGAAACTCGAACTCAACGGAAACGAAGCGACAGCCGAACGCGAAATCGAAGGCGGCAAAGAAATCGTGAAGACTTCCCTGCCCGCTGTATTCGGAGCGCAGAAGGGACTCAACAATCCCAGATACCCGAACCTCAAGAGCATTATGGCTTCCAAGTCGAAACCGATTGAGGAAAAACCATTCCTGAACGAAAGAAAAACCGAAGTCGCTGAAATGTCTTTGCCGGAATCGAAAGGTCAGGGGAAAATTTTCACCGACGGAGTTTCAAACGTTCCCGAACTCGTTCGTCTTTTAAGAGAAGAAGCAAAAGTAATTTAAACTGGAGAATCGAAAATGAATAAAATACTCATATTAGCGGAAGCAAAGGAAAACACATTCAAATCAAACGCGTTCGAAGCGGTCTCAGCCGGAAAACACATAGCCGAAGCGCTCGGTACGGGCATTGACGTAATCACAATTACAGACGCGCCCGCGGAGCAGTTAACCACGCTCGGCAAGTACGGCGCGTCGAAAGTTTATCATCTGAGTTTATCTGAACTGAATTCAAAAGGTCCCGCGGGAATAAAATATTCCCATTCAGCAATCGCGGCGGCAGCGGCGAATTTCGCAAACGCGAATGGTTATGAAATAATAATCATTTCAGGCACGTCGTTCGGTAAGGAGATAGCGCCGATGATATCAGTAAAAACCGACTCGGCAATAATCACTGATTGCACAGGATACACGGTAAACGGCGGAAAAATCTCACTCAAACGCCCGTCGTACGCAGGCAAGTGCAATACGATTGTAAATTATTCATCTGGCAAGGCAGTGATTACTCTTCGCCCGAACGTGTTTAAGGCTGAAGTATCCGAGACAACGCCCGAAGTGGAAAAAATTACACCTGATAAAGTGAACATCAGCGCGGCTGATTTCAAATCGTGCGTGACGGATGTCGTCGTTTCAAGCGGTAAACTCGATGTCGCGGAAGCCGACATAATCGTTTCCGGCGGCAGAGGTTTAAGAAACCCCGAAAGTTTCAAACTTGTCGAAGATCTCGCGGCTGTGCTCGGCGCGGCAACAGGCGCGTCAAGAGCCGTAGTAGACGCGGGATGGCGCCCTCACGGCGAGCAGGTCGGCCAGACCGGCAAGACAGTTTCCCCCAGCCTGTACGTCGCATGCGGAATAAGCGGAGCGATTCAGCACCTTGCGGGAATGTCATCTTCCAAATTCATAGTGGCTATCAACAAGGACAAGGACGCGCCGATTTTCCAGGTTGCTGATTACGGTATCGTCGGGGACGTTTTTGAAATTCTTCCCGCGATGACTGAAGAGATAAAGAAACTCAAAGTTTAACACGTTTTATTGCCTTTTTATTTTAAAAGGCAAAGAGTAATATAGTTGAAACAAATAACATGTTTTGAGTGTATTATATTTAAGGACACACAACAATTAATATGGACAAAAAAGATTCAATAAGAGTAGAGATTTTCGGACTGACGATGTCAACGACTGTAAGCGGCGGAGGGTATGCTATAATACTTAAAGAAACCGAAGGCGAAAGAAGACTGCCGATAATTATAGGCCACTTTGAAGCACAGGCAATCGCTTTCGAACTCGAAGGGATGAAACCACCGCGTCCGCTCACTCACGACCTGCTGAAGAATATAATCGAAACGCTTGGATACCACGTAGAATATGTTCTGATTAACGAACTTCGCGATTCCACGTTCTTTGCGAAAATAAAACTCGATTCTTACGAAATAGACGAAATTGACGCGAGGCCTTCGGACGCCATAGCGATGGCCCTGAGGTTTACAGCGCCTATTTTTGTCGCTTCTGAGATTCTGGATGAAATCGGTTTCGTTCCTGAGGGAGACAAGAATGATATTCCCTCGCACAACGATAACGAAGGAGATTTAGACCATGATGCTGAAGATTACGCGAAAGGCGAAGACAAGGAATCAAAATTGCAGCAGTTAAAAACAGAACTTGACGAAGCGGTAAACAACGAAGATTATGAAAAAGCCGCGCAGTTAAGGGACGAAATCAAAAAACTTGAAATATCTAATTTAAACTAAACAATATGAAGATTAAATTATTTCTCTCATCTCTCATCCTTCTGATTATTGTTTCTTCAGGGTACTCGCAGATTAATTTAAAGAATATAGGAAGCGAAAGTAATTCCTATATCGGGCATATTGTGAATAAAACCGCGGGCGTTCCGCAGATTTCTCTCGGAGCGGGACTCGGTCTCGCGAACATCGAGAACAACGCCGGTTTCGGAATCACGCTATTTTCCGAAATCAAAACCGAGAGTTTCTCATTTGTTCCGCAGGCGAATTACTGGAAAAACGACGACAGGAATAATTTCGAAATCGCAGGTCTTATGCGCGTCAGGTTCAGAGCCGCGACCGTGGAACCGTACCTCGACGGCGGTATCGGCGTAAATTTCCTGACAGACAGAAACAGCAACGACAACAGAACAAGGGTCGGGCTTGACCTCGGGGGCGGAATTGACTTCAATGCCGGACCGAATTATACTCTCTTCGCCGATGCGAAATACAAGATTATCATCAACAATGATAAGAACATTATGGGATTTACAATTCTCGGAGGAATAAGGTTCACGATGTAATTGCGTAAATGGTTTTCATTTTTGAGGGGACTTTTATAGTCCCTTTTTTTATTTTACAAATATGAAATATCTTCTTCTGGACATAGGTAATTCCGTCGTTAAATCGGCTGTCTCCGAAAACGAAATACTTTCACGGGTGAAATCTTTTCCGTACGCGAAGGAAAATTTCGAGCCGTGTTTATCTGCCGCCGTCAGTACGCACAAAGACAAAGGAATTTCCGCCGCCTGGATTTCACTGCTCGATAAACGGCGAAAACACTTAGTCAGTGAAATAATCAGGAAAAAAGCCGGAATTACGAAGATTAAATTTGCAGGCGTTACTTCCATACTGCCGATTAAGATTAATTACGGCAAAACTCTCGGCAGCGACAGGATTTGTTCCTCAGCGGCCGCTCTTTTTAAATTCGGCAGGAATAAAAATATACTTGTGTTCGATTTCGGCACTGCTACAACGGTCAATTTTATCCGCGGCGGAGTTTATAAAGGCGGAATGATTGCGGCTGGACTTATAACGGCTGCAAAATCACTCGACGCGCGGACGACCCTCCCGCGCGTGTTTTTATCCGCGAAAATATCTGAGCAAAGCAAAACTACCCCCCCCCCAATCGCGTCCGGGCTTGTACTTCAGCAGGTCTTCTTCGCCGAGAAAACTTTGGAAATCTATAAAAGGAAATACGGCCCCGTTTTCTCAGTAGGCACGGGAGGAAATCTTTCGCGCCTGAAAAAGCATCTGAAATCAATTGACGCTTTCGACGATAATCTCGTACTGGAAGGCCTGAACATCATAAAGAATTACAATGAAAATATTCGGTAAAAAATATAAAATGAACCCGGACTGGAAATTCAGCCAGAACGGCAATCTCTGGAAATTCATATTCGCGGGAAAGAATAACATAGCGGGCGAAACAAGAGATGTAGAGAAGAAAATTCTTTACTTTTTTTCCCTCGATATTTCTTCGGGACGGCATCATGTAAAGAATTTTCTTTTTGAAGACGGCAATTACTGGATATCGACCGAAGGCGCGAACGATAAAATCCTTTTTGTAAGCAGGTTTCAAAGCCCCGAACTTCCCTATCCGAAAAATATTATCGCTCTCGACCTGAAAACAGGCGCTAAACTCTGGGAGAATGAAGAATACATTTTTCATTTTTGCACTGACGAGAAACTATACGGAATCAAAAATTCTTTTGGAAAAATCACGTTCGCTGAAATGAATCAGGAAGACGGCTCCGCGAGAACGCTTTCGGATGAAGAAGCCTCCTTATTGTCCGGAATGAAAGCAAAATCAGACGAAGACCTGTACAACGAATATTACGATTATCCGAAATCGCATTCTTCTTATCCTGCCGGGAATGCCGCCGAAGAAATATTCAGGAGCGAGACAGGCAGAGATATTGTCGAGGGTGATATCGAATATATACTCAGAGATAATTATCTGATGTTCAACTATTACGTAGAATCCGGCTCCCCCGCGGAAACCGGCCGAAAGGTTTACAAAAATATTTTCTGCGTTTACAATCATACAAGCGGCGAGAAACTATTTGAAGACCTGCTTAGCGAAAATTCGAACTACAGCGTCCCGGACAACTTTTTCATAAAAGACGGCAGACTTTATTATCTGAAAGGACGCAGCGAACTGCTTTCAATAAACCTACAGGAATAATGGCGACTTATTACGAAGAAATAATAAAGGACTCAAACGGCAACTGCCAGATTCACAACATTACCGGCGATGTTCAGAACTCCGCATCGAAATCGGGAATAAAAAACGGACTCGTTACAGTATTCGCAATCGGTTCGACGACGGGAATAACAACACTCGAATACGAACCGGGACTTTTGCAGGATATACCCGCACTAATGGACAGACTCATACCTTCGTTCGCCGACTACAGGCACAACGACACATGGGGAGACGGTAACGGACATTCTCATCTTCGCTCAGCGCTTATCAAAACATCTTTCTCTGTGCCCCTAGTGAATAAGGAACTGATTCTCGGAACCTGGCAGCAGATTGTTTTCATCGATTTCGACAACAGAAAGAGGACAAGAAGAATCGCTGTTCAGGTTCTCGGCGACAAATAATTTAAGTTTATAAATCAGAAACACGTTAAATAGTTTTTAGTAACCTCACCTTTTAAGGTGGGGTTTTGAGTCCTGATTCAATGGGCTTTAGCTATCAAAGCAGGCTGTATTTGAGGACTAAAGCCTATTAAGTGTAGATTTCTTTTGCCCCACTCTAACAAGTAGGGTTAATATTTCTATCTATGATATGTTCCGATGGAATTATTCAGATGTTTCTGTATGTTTATTATTTGATTTCATTTTCTTAATTTCACCAAAATTTTTACGCATGATAAAAAGTATTCTTTTTGCTTTACTGCTGATTTCGGCGGCAGGATTTTTCCTGAATTCGATTATCAGGGTTATAAGTTATCTGAAACTCGGAAAACCGGAGAACAGACTGAATAATATTCCCCAGAGGATTTTAAACACTCTGAAGATAGCCATTCTTCAGTCGAAACTTCTGCGCCAGAGATACGCGGGATTTCTTCATCTCATAATATTCTGGGGATTCCTCGTTCTATCCCTTGTAATACTCGAATCGTTTCTTGAAGGGTTTATTCCTAACTTCTCGTTCAGGTTTCTCGGAAAATTCTACTCCGTTATCACTCTGACTCAGGATTTATTCGGTGTGCTTGTTTTCTTTACGGTGCTTATTTCTCTGATACGCAGATATGTCGGTACGCCGAAAAGACTGCAGGTTGACAGCCATTCCAAGAACGACGCGGTGTTTATACTCTCATTAATCATGCTCGTAATGGTCACGATGCTCGGCGGGAATGCCGAAAGAATACTCCTCGGAAACTCGCACGGTTTCAGGCCTTTATCGAATATAATAGCGTCTGTAATCGGAGGCGCGGGAAGCCAGGGCGCATACGAGTTTTTCTGGTGGGCGCACAATATCGTCGTGCTGTTCTTCCTGAATTATCTTCCGTTCTCAAAGCATTTTCACGTGCTTTCGTCGGTTCCAAACACGTTTTTATCGAATTACAACATTGACAAAAAGAATACTCTTAAACCGATTAATTTTGAAGATGAATCTATTCAGCAGTACGGCGCTAAGGATATAGAAGACCTGACATGGAAACAACTGCTCGACGGTTACACATGCACCGAATGCGGACGATGCACGGAAGCGTGTCCCGCGAACACTACGGGCAAACTCCTTAACCCCAAAAAGATTATCACGCAGATTAGAAGACGCACAATGGATAAGGGTCCGCTCGCAGTTAATGGCGTAACCGGGCATGACGCGCTTGAAAGACCGCTTGTGCATGATTACATCTCGCAGGAAGAACTCTGGGCGTGCACCACCTGCGCGGCATGCGTGGAAGAGTGTCCCGTAATGATTGACCATGTTACGTCTATCGTCGATATGAGAAGAAACCTCGCGATGATGGAATCCTCCTTCCCTGCCGAAGTCGGCACGGTTTTCAGAAATCTCGAGAACAACGAATCGCCCTGGGCATTCGGTCCCGAACAACGCAACGAATGGATTGAGGAGTTTATCGAAGAAACCAATAAGGAAGGCAAAGACCTTAACCTTAAAAAACTGTCGAACGAAGGCACGGCGGATAACGTCGACGTCGTATTCTGGGTAGGATGCGCGGGCGCTTTCGACCAGAGATACAGAAACGTTACGAAATCGTTCGCTAAGATTATGAACTCCGCAGGAATAAAGTTCGGCGTGCTCGGAAGCGAAGAGAAATGCAACGGCGATACCGCGAGACGCCTCGGAAACGAGTTCCTCGCGCAGCAGTTCATAATGCAAAACGTCGAAACATTTAACCGCTACAATATTAGGAAAGTCGTCACCGCCTGCCCGCATTGTCTGCATTCGCTTAAGAATGAATACGGCAAGTTTGGCGCGGAACTCGAAGTGATGCACCATTCCCAGTACATAAGCAAACTGATATCGGAAGGTAAAATAAAAACAGAGAAGAAGACTGAGGGTAAATTCACTTATCACGATTCCTGTTATCTTGGAAGATACAACAACGTTTACGAAGAGCCGAGAAAACTTATAAGCAGCGTTACGGGTTTAGATATAATAGAGATGGGACGCTCGAAAGACAAAGGATTCTGCTGCGGCGCGGGCGGAGGAAGAATGTTCATGGAAGAAACAGAAGGCAAGCGTGTGAACATAGAAAGAACGGAAGAAGCGATAAAGACGGGCGCGGAGACAGTCGCGACAGCCTGTCCTTTCTGCATGACGATGCTCAGCGACGGAATGAAGGCGAAGGAATCGGAAATGAAAGTAAGGGACATCGCGGAAATCATCGCCGGGAGTCTCTGATGTCTTTCATTTTTAACTAAATACTAAGTTTTATTTTTTATAAATTGGAACAATTGATTATAAACTAATTTAAAGGATAAATTATATGTCTTATTTTTTCACGTCGGAATCGGTCAGCGAAGGACATCCGGATAAAATCTGCGATCAGATTTCTGACGCTATACTGGACGACATCATTGCTCACGATCCGTATGCAAGAGTCGCTTGCGAAACTTTTTGCGCTACGGGTCTTGTACTCGTCGGCGGCGAAATAACAACAAAACATTACGTTGATATTCCCGCGTTAGTCCGCAAGGTTGTCGCCGAAATCGGATACACAAAGGGTGAATACAGATTCGACGCGCATTCAATCAACGTTCTTTCCGCAATCAACAAACAGTCGCCCGACATCGCGATGGGCGTAAACACCGGCGGCGCGGGCGACCAGGGAATGATGTTCGGATACGCTTCGAATGAAACAAAAGAATACATGCCGATGACTCTCGTTTTCGCGCATAACCTCGTAAAGAAACTCGCGGACATAAGAAAGAAGAATCCGAAGTTAATGCCATATCTCAGACCCGACGCCAAGTCGCAGGTCACGATTGAATACGGCAACGACAACAAGCCCAAAAGAGTCGACGCGGTAGTCGTTTCAACACAGCATGACGGTTACGCTTCGCAGAAAAAGATTAAAGACGACGTGATAAAGAACGTGATAAAGAAAGTTATTCCTGCAAAACTTCTTGATAAGAAAACAAAGATACACGTCAATCCGACAGGTCGTTTCGAAATCGGCGGACCTCACGGAGATTCAGGACTTACGGGAAGAAAGATTATAGTCGATACATACGGCGGCAAAGCCCCTCACGGCGGCGGCGCGTTCTCGGGAAAAGACCCCTCGAAGGTCGATAGAAGCGCGGCGTATGCGTCAAGACATATCGCGAAGAACGTCGTAGCGGCGAAACTCGCGGATGAATGCCTCATTCAGGTATCGTACGCAATCGGTATCGCACAGCCCGTATCGATTTTCGTGAACACATACGGCACAGGAAAGATAGCAGACGAGAAACTCGCTGAATTCATCAGAAAGAATATCGACCTCACGCCCGCGGGAATCATCAAGAGGCTCGACCTCAGAAAACCCGTGTACAGAAACACCGCGGCATACGGCCACTTCGGAAGAAACGAAAAAGGATTCACCTGGGAAAAACTTGACCTTGTGAACCTGCTGAAAAAAGCAGTAAAAAAATAGAAATTGAATCGCGCCCTGTAATATATTTGTTACAGGGCGTTTTTTTTCTAATCCTCATTTATTCAAATAGAAATAATATCACTTCTTACAATATTCCAGAGAATATTTTATTTATACGATTAAATACACTTGAAAAAGCAAATAATACTTTGTAATATTAACATGAATTATTAAGGACATATTCCCCTATGGTATTTTTGACATACAAATTTTATCAATTTTATCTTAGTTATTCTTTTTCAATGCACTGATATTTCCTTTTAGTTATTTGGTTTATTGATAAATCAATCTAAACCCCAATAATGATGAACAAACTATCAATTAAATCGCTTATCTTTTTTATCATCATTCTCATAACATTTTCTTTATCAATTTCAGCAGACGCGCAACTCGTAAACGATACGAGAGTGAATGACGACAGTACTAATTTTACACAAGAAAGAGCAAGGCTAGGAGTCTTTGGATTGAACGGATTTATTGTTGTTTGGGAAGATTACAGAACAAATTCCGTAGGTATCTATATGCAGAAATTTAACTACAACGGTCAGCGTTTAGGTAATAATATTTTATTGGTGCCAAGTGCTTATTCGCCGGAAATGGCAGTCAGAAAAGACGGCAGTTTCGGTTTAATTTTCTTGGATACAGTTCCTAAATTTAGATTATTTAATAATCAGGGATCTCCAATATCAAATATAGTTAATTTGGACGTTTTTAGAAATTGGGGTACAGGGACTAATTCCATAGCATGTGATACAAATGGAAATTTTGTAATTGCCCAGGAAATAATTATCGCGACAGAGAATAAAAACATATATTACCAACTTATAGATTCGTTGGGTAATAAAGTGGGTGAAAAAAAACGTGTAAATGATGATACAACTTATACAGGAAGACACCAAAATCCTGTGGTAACGAAAAGAAAAGACGGTAGTTTTGTTGTCGCATGGCAGGATACCCGACCTCCTTCAATTCCAAATGGCGATGATATCTATTTACAGATATACGATAAGAACGGGACAAAAATCGGAAATAACACAAGAGTGAATGACG
>JAJTBN010000102.1 GCA_021286895.1 Bacteroidota bacterium
AACATTTTTGGAACCAGATTTATTTTTTTCTAACTAAAAATTGTCGTGTACATAGGTTTCCTGATTTACCGAAAATTTCTTCCAGTTTCGTTTTTCTGTAACCGAATATTTGCCTCAGTTGTTTTTTTACGATGATTGAATTCGCGATTTTACCGATGAACCCGAATTTAACTTTGTAGTGAAGCACGTCCGTCATCTTAACGCCTTCGGGCACTTCTGCGAATTTATGCTGATGATGCCAGAAAGCGTAAGGCCCGAAACGCTGTTCGTCGACGAAGTAGTGAGGTTCGGCAGTGTGCGTAATTTCCGTTACCCAGTTCATCTTAATGCCGAACAGGGGCGAAACCTTATAGGTAATTATCATTCCGGGATACATCTTCTTCTCTCTGTATTCGGATGTTATATCGAATCCCATATATTCGGGAGTAATTATTTTCAGATTTTCGGGCGAGGAAAAGAATTCCCATGCCGTTTTAATGTCAATCGGCAGTATCTGCTCTGTCTTTAAAAAATGCATATAAAAAATAAATAAGTTTAAATAGTTTATTGTGAATTAAATAATCCGCTATGGGGTATCTGGAAGATTACAACCTGCTGAAAAGTATCTACAGGGAAACCGAGGAACAGATTAAAATACCCGGTTCGGACATATACATACGGAATTTCGAGTTTGATTCAACCGCTCCCGATTTCTTCCCGGATAACGATTACATCCAACAATTATTTAAACGCCATTACGATTGTTTGGGTTCCGACGCGCTGAAGGAATTCAGTGAGCAGCAGATTTTCGGTTTCGAGTGTAACACTAAGTTTGTTTATCCTGTTTACATAAACGGCAGCAGGCAAAACAAGGGAAAAGTAATAATCATGCTTCACGGCCTTAACGAAAGCAACTGGGACAAATATCACCCGTGGGCAAAAGCCCTCGCGGAAAGGACAGGAAATCCCGTCATCATGTTTCCAATCTCATTTCACATTAACAGGCGCCCGTCGCTGTGGACGCAGTCGAGACAGATGAACGCGCTTTCAAAGGGAAGAAGAACGTATTACAATGAACTCGCCGAAACGTCGTTCGTTAACGCCGCTATCAGCACACGTCTGCAGTTCGCATCGGAACTTTTCTTCTGGTCGGGCTTCAGGACTTTTAACGATATACTGCGGCTGACAGAAACTCTAAAGAACGGCGGCTTCGATTTCGCGGCAAAGGGCACTAAGATAGATTTCTTAGGATATTCAATCGGCGCTTTTCTCGTTGAAGTGCTCATGATGTCAAGATACAGCCTGTACGCGGATTCCGGCGCGCTTCTTTTCTGCGGCGGTCCGACGATGGACCTCATGTACCCCGCTTCGAAATATATTTACGATACCGAAACGGAAAAAACGATGAACAGGTTTTACATAAGGGATTTCGAAAACAGGCTTCCGAAAGACGAATACCTCAATAATTTCTTTACGAAGGCGGGAGATGAAGCGCTCGCGTTCAGGTCGATGCTTAATACAGAACGCTTCAGGGAAAAACGTCTCGAAATGCTGACAAGGATGAGAAAAAATGTTCATGCTGTATGCCTGACCAAGGATTCGGTAATGCCTCCGGATTCAGTGCGGATAAGCCTTCAGGGAGAAAACAACGCACCGGGCATAAGAGTAACGGAACTCGACTTTCCTTTTGAGTACGACCATGTAAGCCCGTTTCCGCTCGGTGAGAATATTAAGGAGGAAACCGAGAAGGCATTCCGTCAGTTCGTTGATATTGCTGCCGAACGATTTTGTGATTATTCGTAAAAGTATTTCAGCAGGTAACTGCTTACATCGGACTCGTCTGTAATCTTCACCTGTCTGACAAGTCCGCCCTGATAATCGAATGCTTTTGTTATCTTACCCTGAGGTGTTTCATTCACCTCTTCGGTAACGAGTCCTTTCGCGTCGTACTTATACCTGAAAGCGCCCTGAACTTTACTGTTATCGTCAGTCGTAATTTTGTCCATTAGCAGATTACCCTTCCAGTGATAGGAAACAATCGTGTTCTTTTTATCGCCGAGCATGAGTTTTTCTTCAAGGCAGCGGGATTTCGAATCGTAAGTGTAAACATAAGTGTATTCAGGCTCGTCCTTCGTGTTATATTTCGTTTCCTGAATAATATTACCCCATTTATCTGATTCAAAAGTGGAATATCCGAATAAAACACCTTCCGCCGTTACATATTTCATTCCTGTCAGTTCGCTTCCTTCATAATTGTAGACCTCATCGAACGCTTTAATCGCGCCGAGGTAAATCTCACGGCTTTCGAGTTTGCCTTCGGCGTCGTAATGGAATATTGTCTTGCCTGTAAGGTTATTTTTGCTGTCGTAGATTTCGCGGTTGAGAATTTTATTGTCCTTATTCAGAGTAAGAACGCTTTTCGAGTACGACGGGGTATAGATAATTTCCGTGAAGACATTCGCGCCTGCGTCGTAAGTCATCTCAGCCGCAATGGAGGAGTCCTGAACGAATTCGACTTCGTCGTAGTCGTACCTGTAAACAGAAATCTTACTTCTTCCGCTTTCTTTTATCGCGGTGACTTTCTGAAGTTCCGCGGTTTCAGTCTCAATCATCATCTTAATCTGCGCGAACGACGAAGCGGGAATAAGCAACAGAGCCATTAGGATTGGGGCAAGGAATTTCATAGTATTTTTTTTCAAATTGAGTGAAATTTAAAAATAAAGCGAATAAATAATGAATATTATAACAAAATTATTTAATATTAAATACCCAATTATACAAGCGGGCATGGTGTGGTGCAGCGGCTGGAAACTCGCGTCGGCAGTAAGTAACGCGGGCGGGCTGGGACTACTCGGAGCCGGTTCGATGCATCCCGAAATGCTTGAAGAGCATATAAAAAAATGCAAGGCCGCGACGGATAAACCGTTCGGAGTCAACATTCCCCTGCTGTACATGGAACTTGACGCCATATTCAAAATCATAATAGAAGAAGGAGTAAAAATAGTATTCACATCCGCCGGAAGTCCCGCTAAGTACACGAAATTTTTCAAAGAGCACGGAATAACAGTCGTGCATGTAATTGCCAGTTCGAAGTTCGCGGTTAAATGCAAAGAAGCGGGGGTTGACGCGATTGTAGCCGAAGGATTTGAGGCCGGCGGTCATAACGGAATGGAAGAGACGACGACGATGACGCTGATACCGATAATAAGAAAAGTGGTCGACCTTCCTTTGATAGCCGCGGGCGGAATAGCCACGGGCGGAGCGATGGCTGCGGCGTTCGCGCTGGGCGCGGACGGAGTGCAGGTGGGTACTAGGTTCGCGGCGTCGGCTGAATCGTCCGCGCATGAATCATTCAAGAAAAAGATAATAGAATCAAAAGAAGGCGATACAAGACTAATGATGAAGAAAGTCGTTCCTGTACGGCTTCTGAAAAATAAATTCTTCGAAGATATCGAGAAAGCGGAAAATTCATGCGCCACCGCCGAAGAACTCCGCGCTATACTCGGAAAAGGACGCGCGAAAAAAGGAATGCTCGAAGGAGATATCGATAACGGCGAGCTCGAGATAGGACAGATATCCGCGTACATAGATAAAATCAAGACAGCGAAAGAAATCGTCGACGAAATAATGACGGACTTCGAAGCGGCGAAGAAGAGGTTAGCAGGGCTGACGTTTTAAACCTTGTCATTCCCGAATTCATTGATTTGGCACTCACGGATTCAATGATTTGTCATTCCCGGATTCAATGATTTCTTATTCCCGCGAAAGCGGGAATCAAAAACAAATCGGGTCGTAACGAAGCATTACTTGCGTTTGCAAATCAAATACGAGGAACATCTTTTGATAAGCATTTTGATTATGGATCCCGGCCTTCGCCGGGATGACAAGAGACTACTTCACCAGCAGCATTCTTTTTGTAACGTGTTCATTCCCCGAAGAAAGAGTATAGAAGTAAACTCCGCTGGAAAAGTTTTCCATATTGAGAATAAATTCATTGCGTCCGGCATATGTGTGGCTGGCGAGTCTGCGAAGAACAATTCTTCCCGACACATCATATACGGATAAGATCACATCACCCCCTTTATTTATAGAATAAATAATTTTCGTCGATGCGTTGAAAGGATTCGGATAATTCTGCTCCAGAGAAAAACCCTTTACGTTTTTGCCGAAGTTCCCGATTCCGATTACAGTCTGAGCGGCGCATTGCTGAAGGAATAACGCGTCAGCGGGTATCAGTCCGCCTGTGTAATTCAGTCCGACCGGGCTGGCGTTGAATAACTTCGCATAGAATACGCATGCCACGAGATACGAGCCTTTGAGCGACGGATGGCTTTCATCCGAATCCCACAAATCGATTCCGGGCTGAAGTGTCCGCGCGCGTCTCCACGCTTCGCCTGCGGAACACAGAACCGCGTTAAGCCGAGAAGAGATTTCAGTGTAAGCCGATTTTAGGGAATCCTGCATATGAAAAAAATCGGTAAAGACAGGGCTGCAGAAAGAATCGATGCACTGCTGTCCCCCGTTCTGCCTTCCCCACGTCATGAAGAAGCAGGTATGAAGATTATTAATTCTTATGAGACTGTCGAGGAAGACCGCAGATGGGTACATGCTGTTGTACCTGTAATGTTCAATAGTCGGCGCCTGGCTCTGCTCCTGAAGGACGACGAAATCCCAGCCGCCCTGCTTGATAAGATTGAGCGTCGTTTCATTCGTCATGTGATTTTCAAGCATATAGCCGCCGGGAGCGGACATTCCAGTGACGACAAACCTGCCGCCGGATAGCGAGAGATTCGAGAACAAAGTCGGAAGGTCGTTAACGTAAGTGTAACTGTTGCCGACAAACAGGACTCTTGTTATATCCGACGCTGATGCCTGCGCTGTGCATAAAGCCGCATACAGCAGAAGCAGTACGGCCCTTATGCGTATAAAATGTGAGGCGGCACTTAAATCCGCTTTTAAAAGAAATTCGTATTTATTTCGCTTAGATATATACAAAGTATTCAGGTTATTCAACCGAGCATTTCTTTAAGCAGACGTACGGAATTCAAGACGCAATCCGAGCAGACATTTTCCCTCGTATTATTTTCTTCGGCATACATCTTTCCCTCATCGGTATTCAGGTCGCAGTTCATAAGTTGTCTGCAGTGAGTGGAGCCGTGTATTTCCTCAAACTTCTTGTCGAACTCCTGCACCATTGAATTGATTTTTTCTTTCCGGAGTTTCTCGTCGGAAATATTGTTGCTGCAATGGATTCCGAGGACCATGAACGCGCCGGTAACTGCACCGCATTTTTCCTGAAGTCGCCCCATACCGCCGCCGAACGCGGACGAGATTCTGAGTGCATCGTCCGAATTGATATTAAGTTCGGGCGCGAACACAGTAAGCACCGACTGCGCGCAGTTAAGCCCCGAATCAAAAAGTTTCTTCGCTTTATTTTCTTTATCGGTCATATTCTTTTATCTCATTCATAAACCAATTTAAATATCTTTCAAGTTGAGAGCAGAGAAAATACGGGAGGTTAAGAATATAGAATTTTTTGCCGCCCGGAGTTTCAGAAGATACAATTTCAAGTTTGCCCGCATAAAATCTTACAGAAAGATTATGCGGCGCCTCATCCATGAAAAGGTGCAGGGATTTAAGCCTACCCTCCGTACCAGATTACCCAGAAATTTAAACCGCTAAGAGCATTGTACTGTCCGGCAAGAAGTTCCTGCCCTACAAGATGCTCTATCAACGTACCTTCACAAACGTTATTCAGGTTTTCTGTTTTCAGAATTTCGGATTGGATGCCGACAAAATAATTCATCAGCCCCGTATCGAGCAGATGAAGCCGCGGAGATTTCTTTATATCCGGCATTATAGGAAGGACAGCTTTTGTCACAGGATGCACTACGGAAAGCAGCAGAGCTTTTTCGAGAGTTCTAAGCGCCTCTCTCATTTCTCTATACTTGTACATTGAATTGCCGAAACCGCTGTACTTAATCCTTTTTCCGGCTTCCGAAAAAGACGAATTGATGACATGCCGCAGGTGATGCATTTGAGCAACATTCCCCGCGTATTTTTCCACATCATCTATATAGGAAGCAAGAAGCGATTCATATATTGTTTTTAAACCTGTCAGGTTTTTATTTTCTGCATAATCATAAACAATTTCCGGCATTCCCCCTATAAGCGCGTATGTATGAAAAAGAGAAATCAGTTTACCGAAAGCAAATTCATTTAAGGGAATGTTCGACAGTTGTTTCAACGCCTCCTTCTCATTCACCGCATCAAGAAATTCTGGAAAAGTAGCAGGCCTTAACACCAGATATTCCACCCTTCCCACGGGAAATGAAGCATCGCTTTTGAAAACAGATTCAAGCATTGACCCGGCGGCGATAACATACAGATCAGGGAATGATTCATAAAAATATCTCAGGAAATTTATCGCTTCGGGTACAAACTGAATTTCGTCTATAAAGATAAGAGTCTTCTTCTCTTTCGAGTAGGATTTATTTTTCAGAAAAAAAACCGCCTCAACCAATTCCTGAATATTCCTGACCCCCGAAAAAATTTCTTTATCATCTTTCAGTTCAAGATTAATATATATATACTCATCGAACCGGGTTGAGAATTGATTTACGGCAGTAGTTTTCCCAACCTGGCGCGCACCCCTGAGAATCAAAGGTTTTCTTTTGGAACCGGCAGCCCAGTTCTCCATTTCCTTTAATATTTGCCTGTAAAACATGTTTTTGCTTAAAGTTAGGGTAAATATAGTGAATATTTGTCGAATAGTAAGGGTAATTTACAATATTTTTGTCGAATAGCAAGGGTAATATTTGCTATATTTTGTCACATAGTAAGGGTAAATGGGAGGTAATTAGTTTTTGTTAAGTACTGAGTTTTGAGACCGGATAATTTCTTATCCGGTCTTTGTGAGGATGCACATTCAATCTTCAATTATAAATCTTCAATATTCAATGGATGATATAAAAAAACCGGATAATTTCTTATCCGGTCTTTGTGAGGATGGGAGGAATCGAACCTCCATTATCCGAGAACAATCATTAGAAAATACTCGCTAATAACTGCTATAATATTATGATGGTTATAAATCTTGTCTGTTTTTGTTAATTGATATTATTTGTTACTTTGCGTATTTTTGTTACTCCATTGTTACTCGGAAACCACTTTTTAATACACATTATAGAATAGAATTTGTATTAGTCCATTAAATTTAATATTGAGAAAAATAAGTTTAAACTATGATAAAACTAAGAAAGAAAAAATTAAAAGATAACACTCAAAGTTTATATCTGGATATATATGTTAATGGAGTTAGGTCATATGAATTTCTTAATATGTATCTTGGAAAAGATAAAGAACATAATAAAAACATTCTCGGTTTGGCAAATGCAATAAAAGCAAAAAAGGAAATAGAGTTACATTCCAATGAGCATGGTTTTATTCCATCCTCCAAAAAGAAAACACAATTAATAGAATATTTCGAAATAATTCGCAAAAAACGGAAAAATCCCACTAAAGGATCTTTCATTTCCATGGGTGCACATTTAAAAAGATTTAAGAAATCAAATATTAGATTATACGCTATAGATGAAAATTGGATATCGGAATTTGAGAAATACTTAAAATCTAAAGTAAATGATTATACTACTTTAACTTATCTTAATAATTTAAAAGCTTTATTAAATTGTGCAATTCGTGATAGATTAATACAAACAAATCCATTTTTTTATTATAAAAAATTGAAAAAGCCTGATGTTAAAAAAGAATACCTTACTATTGACGAACTAACAATATTAGGGAAAACGGAATCTGATAGACCGGAAATAAAAAGAGCATTCTTATTTTCTTGTTTTAGTGGATTAAGGCTTTCTGATGTTACAAATTTAAAATGGGAAAATGTAAGCGGAGATAAATTGGATTTCAGACAGGAAAAGACTTCCGCTTATGAATATTTGCCGCTTTCTAAAACCGCTGTAGAATTGATTTTTTGTAATGGTAAGAATGTATATGGATTACCTGACGATAATGTCTTTCAGGTGCCTTCACAGCAAGCCGTTTCAAGGGCTTTAAAGAGGTGGAGCAAAAGAGCTGGCATAAAGAAAAAAATCACATTTCATACAGGTAGACATACATTTGCTACTGTTGGCTTAACTCAGGGAATTGATATTTATACTGTTTCTAAACTACTTGGCCACACTGATGTAAAAAATACCCAGATATACGCTAAGATCATTGATGAAAAGAAGAGAGAAGCAGTGAATATGCTGCCGGTTATTGATGTGAGTTAATATGAGAATAAGTGGTGAATATTTTTATCTAATTTTATTAAATGAGTAATGAGAATAATATTTAGTAAAGAAGATTTTATTGTAGAATACAATAAAAGACAAGATTTCAAATCCAAATTAAATTGGGTTTCAGCACTAAGTTCAGAATTAGAAAATGTATTGAGAAATTATTCCGACAGTGAAATAAAGAAATATCTGAGAAATCATAAATTACATGAAAATTATCCTGGTGATATATACCACTTATCGGATTTCAATACAAATCGTTTAAAAGAATCAAAATATAAGAATTTTTTATATTATTTAGGAAACGATTTTCTCCCTTTTATAAATTACAAAATGCATTATTTGAAAAATGATTTGTATTTTGATAATCTAAGAAAAAACATTAAAAAAGGTATTCTCAAGGAAGAAGAAAAATATCCAATTTTTGATTTTAATTATGATAAGATCGAATATTATGCCGATAATGTGTTCCTTAAACTCGAAGAGAAAATAGCATATTTAGAATATGTGTTGTTAAAGTTCTATGAGAAATACAAGAATACAACAAAATTCATCGAAATTGTAAGTAATATCAAAATATCAGAAATAGATCTTGTTAAAAGAAAAGTGAAATATCTTAAAGCTTCTATATTATCCAATTCTTCGAAACCTGATATCAATGTTCAACCAAATGTTAATTTGGGAAAAGATAAAATTGTTTGGAATGGTGGGAAAACAAAATTACTCAAGATGTTTGGATTACTTTGCAAAGAGGGTTATCTACCGAAATATAAGAGTTACGAAGTTTTGTTTCATTTCATCGATGATAAAGGAAGTCCTTTTATAAAAAATACTTATAAACCGAATGTTGAATTTTTAGTTTGGAAAAAACAGGATTACGAATATAGTTATTGGATTAATATCCTTGTGGAAAACGAACTAATCCCAAAAAGAAATAAATTTGTAAAATTCAACAATCATTTTAGAAACTCCGATGGTAACACCATAAAAGATTCATCACAAAAGCTTTTTAACAAGGAAGCATTCGGCAAAAATAATCAGAATCTCGATAAAATTATTCAATTACTGAACAAGTAATAATAATGTTCCTCAATAGCAGCTTCAAAGATAAACTAACATAAATCAACCTAAATTTACAACCTTCCTGATTCTTTCTAATTTTGTAATGTTTACTAAAACAAATTAAAGACATTACAAATGAATACAAACGAAATAACAGAAAAGTTAGACAACATTGAAAAAGCTCTTAAAGACAATGCTGCTAAACCGATGTGCTTCGAGGAAGCATCTAAATATCTCAATTTATCAAAATCACATCTTTATAAATTAACCTCCACAGGAGTAATACCTCATTATAAGCCCGGAGGTAAAATAATATATTTCGAGAAATCCGAATTAGATGAGTGGATATTAAGCAAACCCGTAAGATGTAAAAGTCAGATAGACAGACTTGCCAATAAATACATGAATAATAAATAAGCATCATGTATAATAAAGGATGGATTAGTGTTTACCGACAATTAACGGATAAGGGTTTTTATAAAAAGAGCTCTTATGTTCATTTGTGGATTCATTTACTACTAAAAGCGAATCACAAACCGAAAGAATTCCCGGTTGATGGCATAGATACGAAAATTAATGCAGGTCAATTATTAACTGGAAGAAAGAAACTTTCTGAGGATACAGGCATCCCGGAGACTACAATAGAGAGAATATTAAAAAGGTTTGAAAACGAACACCAAATAGGACAACAAAAAACTAACAAATATCGTGTTATTACAATACTAAATTGGAATAATTACCAAAGTTCGGACAGGACGACGGACAACAACCGGACAGCAACTGGACAACAAATGGACACAAACAATAATGCAAAGAATGAGAAAAATGAAAATAAAATTAATCGTAAACCCTTTTTTAAAAATCTAAATTATATAATGTATGAAAGAAGAAATACTATCCAAGAAATTAAGCCCCCAAGAAAGTACTAACTTGCTTGAAAGTTTATGCTATAAAGTATGGAAAAAGAGCCAGATACCTAAATA
>JAJTBN010000103.1 GCA_021286895.1 Bacteroidota bacterium
CATCGGAAACTCATTCACTCCGACGAGCTATTTCCAGGCTATCGTCAAAACAGGTTCGGCGATTTACGCCGGAAGTTTTGGCGGCGGCGTTTACATGACGACAAATGAAGGAGCGAACTGGACAGCCCTAAACGGCGGCCTATCAAATCTTAACGTCTGGGACCTTGACTACGACGCGACTTATCTGTATGCCGCGACTGCCGACGGAGGAATATTCAGGATTCCGTTGTCAGGATCCACATGGACCGCTATCAATAACGGTCTGCCTACGGGTTACGATATCCGCGCGCTCAATGTCTCGGGAAACAAAATATTCGCGGGTTTCAGCGGTCTTTACTATTCAACGGATAACGGAAACACCTGGACGTCCACAGCAAACGATTCTCTCGCAGGCAAAAAAGTCCGATGTATTTATACATACGACAACGCGAACAAAATTCTTGTAGGCACGTACAACAACGGTATTTATGTATCCGTTAACGGCGGTGCGAATTTTTATTCCGCCAACACAGGATTACAGACTTTATCCGACGTTTACACAATTTCAATCCTGAACGGAACAACAGTTTTCGTGGGTGTGTACGGTCTCGGTATTTGGAAACGTCCTCTTTCGGAAATTGTTTCGGGCATAAAGAATTTAAGTTCGGAAATTCCTTCGGCTTATAAACTCGGCCAGAATTATCCGAATCCGTTCAACCCTGTTACTAACATAAGATTCGAACTTCCGTCCGCTTCAAATGTTCTTCTGAAAGTTTTCAATTCGGCAGGCATGGAAGTTTCGACAATAGCGAACGGACATTACGGCGCGGGCGTTTACGAAGCATCGTTTGACGCATCTAATCTCTCGAGCGGTGTCTACTTCTACAGGCTTATCACAGACAGGTATTCGGATACGAAGAAAATGATGGTTGTTAAATAATTAAAGTTTGAACAAAACAAAAAAGGGAGTTCATTCGAACTCCCTTTTTTTATTTATTTCATCGGATAATTTTCTATTCAACTGTAACGCTCTTTGCCAGGTTTCTCGGCTGGTCGACGTTACATCCCCTTGCTACCGCTATATAATAAGACAGAAACTGAAGAGGTATAACATTAAGTATGGGAGCGAAAAGAGCGAGGGACTTCGGTACTCTCAGAACATAGTCAGCGTATGAATTTATGTTCGTATCGTCTTCCGTGGCGATTACAATAATCTTGCCGCTTCTGGCTCTTACTTCCTCGATATTGGAAATAATCTTATCGTACGTTCTGTCCTTAGGCGCTACAAACACGACGGGCATGTTTTCGTCTATGAGCGCGATAGGTCCGTGTTTCATTTCCGCCGCGGGATACCCTTCGGCATGAATGTAAGAAATTTCTTTCAGTTTCAGCGCGCCCTCAAGAGCAACAGGGAAATTGACACCCCTACCGAGATAGAGGAAATTAGTAGAATCCTTAAACGATTCAGCGACTTTTTTGTACTCTTCCCTCATATTTATCATGTTCTGAATTTTTTCAGGAAGAGTTTTAAGTTCCGCGGCGATTTCGATGAGCGAATCGCGCGATATCGTCTTGCGTTCCGCGGCGAGCATGAGAGTTATCAGAGAAAGAGACATAACCTGACTGGTGAATGCTTTCGTCGAGGCAACGCCTATTTCCGGCCCCGCGTGAACATACGTACCGGCGTCAACCTCGCGCGCAATCGTGCTCCCGATAACGTTCACAATCCCTATTGTGGTCGCTCCGAACTTTTTCGCTTCCCTTAAAGCGGCGAGAGTATCGGCGGTTTCACCGCTCTGGCTGATTAGTATCACGACATCGTCTTTGTCAATTATCGGACGCCTGTACCTGAACTCCGACGCGTATTCAACTTCCACGGGAATTCTGCAGAACTGTTCGAGAAGATACTCTCCTACAAGTCCGGCATGCCATGCAGTACCGCAGGCAGTAATCAGAAACCGTTTTGCCTTAAGCATCTTATCGAAAACGCTGTCAAGGCCTCCGAGCTTTGCGATGCCGGTCTCAAAATTTATCCTGCCCCTGTAAGTATTCTGAATCGTATCCGGCTGTTCGCATATTTCCTTTAGCATGAAATGGTCATATCCGCCCTTCTCTATCGACTCCATGAGGAAATCGATTTCCTTGGCTTCCCTGAAAATTCTTTCATCGTAAATGGTTTTCATCTTAAAACCGTTATCTCTGATTATTGCCATGTCCCCTTCTTCAAGATAAACAACGTTTCTTGTATGGTTTATGACCGCGGAAGCGTCCGAAGAGACTATCGTTTCGTCAATGCCGATGCCGATAAGCAGCGGACTCCCGTTTCTTGCAATTATAATCTTATCCGGTTCCTCGGCGCAAAGGCAGGCTATTCCGTAAGTGCCTTCGACTTCTATGAGAGCGAGCCTTACCGCCTTTTCAAATTCGCCCGTCTGTTTGTAATAATAGTTCATCAGATTGGCGAGGACTTCGGTATCCGTATCCGTACTGAATTTATATCCCTCTTCGCTAAGTTTGTTCTTAATCTGCTTATAGTTTTCGATAATTCCGTTGTGAACGATAACGATATTGCCGAACATATCTGAATGCGGGTGCGCGTTTATATCATTCGGAACACCGTGTGTTGCCCACCTTGTATGTCCGATACCGATGTTACCGGCGAAAACATCCTTATCGATGCTTTTATCCATTTCTTCCACCTTGCCGGCTTTCTTATAACTGATAACAGTTTTATCGGATGTGACTATTGAGACCCCCGCGGAGTCATAGCCCCTGTATTCAAGCCTTCTCAGACCTTCTATAATAATTGGCAGTGAGTTCTTTTTGCCGATATACCCTACAATACCGCACATAATTAAACGTTAAATTTAACAATTCTTTAAATTAACAAAATCCTGAGTTCCAAGCAACATTATAATGAAAATCAAATATGCAAAAAGTTATTTTGAACCTTGAAACAAACGAACTTATTAACATGTTTTCCCGTATTAATATTAAACGCAAATTATATTAATATTTCTGAATTTATTTCTTTTTACTCGGATACAGAAATTTTAATTCTGTCACACTTTTTCCGGGCAATTGTCTAATATAGACAAGGGAGAATAAATGAAGGATAATAACGAAGATGATTTCCTGCTAATAAGAGAAGCCATCGGAGGCAGCAGGGTTTCGCTTGAGAATCTTATAAAGAAACACCAGAACGATATTTATAACATCGCTCTGAAAATGGTCTATTATCCTGACGACGCATACGACATCACGCAGGAAGTTCTCATTAAAATAATCACCGGTCTATCCTCATTCAGGTTCGAGAGCAGTTTCAGAACATGGGCTTACATAATCACCGTAAACACTATCCTTAACGTAAAAAAAATGAATTCGGAAAGAAGACTTCATACCGAATTCTCCGAATACGGAAAATCCATAGACAACACGCCTGATATGCTGATAGATTCTTCCTCGCCCGAAATGAATCTGCTTATTGAAGAAGTAAGGCTGATGTGCCTTCAGGCAATGTTGATTTGCCTGGACAGAAAGCAGAGGATGGCATTTATTCTCGGAAGCATTTTCATATTCCCTGATTACGTATGCGCTGAAATCATGGATACATCGAAGGACAATTTCAGACAGATGCTTTCGCGGGCAAGAAAAGACATCAGGAATTTCATGGAGAACCGATGCGGGCTTATACATAAATCCAATCCCTGCCTTTGCTCGAAGAAAACAAAAGCGATGATTGAAAGCGGAGCGGTGAACCCCGATAAACTGACTTTCAACAGAAATTATGTACATTCTATCGAGACGAAGGTTAAGGAAAAAGCCGAATCGCTTAATGAGTTTTTCAGCGATGAAAGCGAGACTCTATTCAGAAAGATGCCCTACAATGAAATGCCTGATTTCTCGGAAAAAATAAAAATCATGATTGAATCGAATGATTTCAAAAATATTTTCAATTTCAATTAATTTAAAAGAGCAAAAAAATGAAGAACAGCAAAGCAGCAATAATCATTTTACTGATATTGATTTATCAGTCAGCTTCCGCTCTGATAATAAACGTACCGGGCAATTATTCAACTATAACGCTTGCGCTCAGGTCTGCAAACAACGGGGATACAATACTCGTAGAGCCCGGCACGTATTTCGAAAACCTTAATTTCAGGGGGAAAAAGGTTGTGCTTACAAGCAGGTTTTATATGAACAACGACCTTAGTTACATAAACACAACAATCATCAACGGCAGTACTCCGTCACAGCCGGACTCAGCCAGTGTAGTGATTTTTTGCAACGGCGAGGATTCGACCGCGGTAATTCAGGGATTCACAATAACCGGTGGCGCTGGAACCAAATGGCTTGACGAACACGGCGCCGGTGTTTACCGCGAAGGGGGCGGCATACTGGTCGCATTCTGCTCCCCTGTAATCAGATTCAACAAAATCACCGGTAACACGGTTCTGAATAATACAGGCGTAACGAGCACGGGCGGCGGGGGAATGAGAATCGGCGACGGCAATCCCCGCATATACAACAATATCGTTATGAACAACAAGGCGAAATACGGCCCGGGCATTGTTCTTAACTACTCCGGATGTTCAATGAAAAACAACATCATCTGCTTCAATACCGAAGGTGCGCAGTATTTTTCAGGAGGCGGTATCTGGGCGAATTCGGATAAAAGCGGGCTTGTAAAAATTATCGAGAACAATACGATTATGAACAATTCCGGTTCAGTCGGTACCGGCGGAGTGCTCGCGTGGAGCTCGACTCTGTACATGAAGAACAATATCATCTGGGGCAACACTCCGACGCAGCTTCAGGCAACTGGAGGAGGAATTCTGAACATCACATACAGCGACATACAAAACGGTTATTCGGGAACGGGTAACATCTCATTATATCCACTATTCGCGGATACGAATTATATACTATCCACCGGCTCACCCTGCATGGACGCCGGAGATACATCCTCTGTTTTCAGGGACCCGCAGGACAGCGCGCATTTGGGTTTCGCGAAATATCCTTCAAGAGGAACATTAAGATGCGACATCGGCGCGTACGGTGGTCCGGGCGCGAGGCTGCTTTCAGGCTCTCTTGTAATCGGTGTAAGGAATGAAGTTACTGAAACTCCTTCAGGATACGAACTCGGCAACTGCTATCCGAATCCTTTTAATCCTTCGACGACAATAAAATTTTCTGTTCCGGTAAAAGCGTTTGTCTCGTTGAAAATATACGATACCGCCGGCAGGTTCGTCGCGAGCGTGTATAATAATTACGTGGAAGCGGGAGCGTACGAAGTGAAATGGGACGCGTCGCTGCTATCATCAGGGCAGTACTTCGTAAGGATGGAATCCGGCTCTTTTGTAAAAACCACCGGAGTCACTCTGATAAAATAAAACGATAAGGAAGACATAAGAAAAAAAAGCAGGCGTTCTCCGAAAGGAGAACGCCTTTTTTTATATCCCGCGGATAATTTGGGTTTTCAATTTCAATTTCCCGAAAATATCAATTTGTTTTTCCTTAATTTACGAGCCTAATGGTCATTTTTCGAATCAGTAATATGAATTCCTGTGTATATTTGTCGTGATATTTTTTTGAAAATAATTTTTCAAATGGAAGAAGAAAAAATCCTTATAGAGGACAACATAAACGAATGCTACAAAAATTATCTTCAGGAAAGAACACGGTACCTGATAATATACGGAGGCGCAGGTTCGGGCAAGAGTCACTTTGCCGCTCAGAAATTTCTCTGGAGAATGATGCACGAGGACAACCACAGGCTTTTGCTTATCAGGAAAGTCGCGAGGACGATACGCAATTCGCAGTACGCGCTCATTAAGAGCCTTATCTACGAATACGATTATTCCAAAGATTTCAGGTTCAGGGAAACCGACCTGACGATAACGCACAAGAACAACGGCAACTCGATTATCAGCGTCGGGGTCGATGACAGGGAAAAACTTAAGTCGATACACGGCATTACCTCGATTTGGATAGAAGAAGCCACGGAACTCGACAAAAGGGACTTCACGCAAATCGACCTAAGGCTTCGAAACAAGACGCAGAATTACAAACAGATTATGCTGACGTTCAACCCCGTTGACGCGAATCACTGGCTCAATACATCGCCGATGAAAGACTCCGTAACAATCAAAACAACATACAAGGATAACCGGCATCTTGACGGTACTTACATCGAAGTACTTGAAAATCTTAAAGACGAGGATAAAGAGTATTACGATATTTACGCGCTCGGGAACTGGGGTGTTCTAAGGAATATAATCTACAAGCCTTTTGAGATTCTCCAGACTCATACAACTCATTACGACGAGGTAATTTACGGGCTTGATTTCGGATACAATAACCCGTCGGCGCTCGTAAAAGTAAAAATAAAAGACGACTTTTTCTATCTAGAAGAAATTATTTACGAATCGCGTCTTACAAATTCGGATTTGATTGCAAAGATGGAAAAACTCGTGAAGGACAAATCCGACGCTATTTACTGCGACCCTGCCGAACCCGACAGGATGAAAGAACTCGAGGAAGCGGGTTTTAATGTGTTTCCGGCAAACAAAAGCGTCAAGGACGGGATAGACTTTCTTAAGTCAAAAAAGATTTACAGCAGACCCGACAACACTAATATAAACAAGGAAGTGCTTTCGTATTCTTACAAGACCGACAGGAACGGTAACATCTATGACGAGCCGGTGAAATTCAACGACCACGCGCTCGACGCGGTAAGATACGCCATATACACGCATTGCAGAAACCGCGGAGGAAGCATGAGGATAAGAAGAATCTGATTATTCTTTATCTATTAAACCGTTATCGTCTTTATCAAGAAACTCGGCCGGAAGCGACTTGTTCGCCTTCGCTCCGAGGTCTTTGAGTTTCTCAAACTGCATCATTATGCTACCCTTGCCGTTTTTGAGCTTGTTCATGGCGTCATCGTAATTGTTTCTGGCGTCATCAAGCTTCTTGCCGACTCCCGTCAGGTCATTGATAATACCCACAAACTTGTCGTATATCGAACCGCCCACTCGCGCGATTTCAATTACGTTCTTTGTTCTGTATTCCTGTTTCCAGATATTTGAAATGGTTCTCAATGTAGCAAGCAGTGTTGAAGGGCTTACAATAACTATATTTTTCTCGAACGCTTCGTTCCAGATGTTGACGTCGGACTGCGCTGTTACCGACAGCGCGGGTTCAATCGGCATGAACATAACGATGAAATCAAGGCTGTTAAGGCCGTACAAATCCTGATACGATTTCGCGTTGAGTCCCTTGATATGATTTCTTATCGAAGCAATGTGATTTTTCAGCGCGGCGTTTCTTTCCTCTTCATTTTCAGCCGAGCAGAAAATTTCATAATTCTTTAGCGATACTTTTGAATCGATTATTATATGCCTGTCGTCCGGCAGTTTTATAATCACGTCGGGCTGGTACCTTCTTCCGTCTTCGCCTGTAAGGCTTTCCTGCACGAGGTATTCCCGGTCTTTGGCAAGCCCAGATTTCTCAAGTATGCTTTCGAGAATGAATTCCCCCCAGTTCCCCTGAGTTTTGCTTTCGCCTTTAAGAGCCTTAGTAAGATTGTTCGCCTCTTCGGATATTTTGAGATTCATGTCCTGAAGGCTTTTTATCTGCTGAAGCAGAGAAGCCCTGTCGCGCAAATCCTCGTTGTAAACCTTGTCGACTTTATCCTCGAAATTTTTAATCTTATCGCTCAGCGGTCTGAGTATCTGGTCAATGTTGGATTTGTTTTCTTCCGTGAAACGGCGGCTCTTGTCATCAAGAATTTTATTCGCGAGATTTTCAAATTCGGTCTTGAATCTCTTTTCAAGCGCTTCGAGTTCTTCCTTCTGCTCGGCGAGTCTTTTTTCAAGATTCTCCCCTGCCGTTCTTGACGCGGATAATTCCGAATTGAGCCTGAAAGATTTTTCACTCTCGACTTGCATTTGCGATTTTATCTCAGCGAGATTTTTTTCGGTCAGTTCGGTCTGTTTGTAAGCGGCGGCGAGTTCGGTTTTTGCCTTTACGATTTCGTCTTCGAGATTCCTGATATCGGTTTCCGAATACTTCTGCCCTGATTTATACATGAACTTCGCGATAAAGAAAGCGGATACAAATCCTACCGCGAGACCGGTTATTAGAAAAAGCAATATTGAGCCCGTTTCCATTTTTATAGGTTAATTAATTTTAAAATAGCAAATCGCTTTAGAAATGTTTATCCATTTACGCTGTTCGAAAGTATTTTCTCCAGCGCTTCGCCGGGATTAATCGTATCAAGGTCATACACGGTAATTCCTTCGCTCCCGAAATATGATTTTATTTCTTCTGTAATGTTTTTTCTTACCGAAAGAACGACGAGCGGCAGGTCCGCGCGCGATTTAATCTTTTCCATGAGCGGATACCAGCCTTTTTTGTTTGTTTCGAGTATGCCGATTTCATCCGCGATAATCACATCTGAACTGCCGAGCGAGTCCTCCATCTTCGCGTTTATTTTTTCGAACACTGAGTCGTCGAAATAGTATCTACCGAGTTTCGTCCCTGAAGTTTCCTCTATACCGCAAAGATGATATTTTTCCATCGAAGGGATCTCTACTGCGTCATACCCGGTCCTCTCTCCGTTTTCAAAAACAGCGAAAGATATTATGCCCGATACTTTCTTCCCGGTATTGGCATATTCCTCAGAAAGTTTTTTCAGCAAAGCGCTCTTTCCCGCCCCCTGCCTGCCCGTAACGATAACAATTTTCCCGTTCCGGATTTCAACCCTGAACTTTTCATACCAGTAATCCATCATCGATGTGAGTTCCTCTATAAACACAGCGGGGCGCATAAGCGAAAAAATGCCTTTCGATGAACTGATAATTTCAGGAACGGCGCTGAACGCGGAATTAAGTCCGAGCGAAAGATTGCGGTTAAGTTTCGACCTGATAAAGTTTACTGATTCAGGTTTTCTAAGTTCTATGCTTATTATCGCGAAACCTACCGTGAGAAGTATAACTCTTTCGAGCATTTCCATGCCCGTCTCTATGCCTTTCGATAAGCCGAATCCCGAGAAGTAAGCAAACACAAGCCCCGACAGGGATGTAAAGAAAACAAGTTGCAGCCAGAATTTATAGTTCTTAAAAATTCTCGCCGTGTTCCTGTACCTAAAAAGCGAATAGATTACAAACAATACTATCAGGATGCCGGCCGTAAATATATTTCCTTTTATGAAAAAAAGGAGAATTACAGTTACCGCGGTATTTAATAGAACAGATACGATTATAGTTTTTGGATTTGCCTTCACAAATTCGGGATAGAGCGTATCGTCGGTTTGTTTGAACTCAGGAAGAAAATTTCTTCCCGTATTCTTTCGTCCTGAAATGTAACCTGATACTGACGCTATGATTCCGAGAACGATGTTTACCGAAAATAGAATCATAAGAAGATGCGCGGGTTTAATGCCGTTCGCTCCGAATGTTTTAATTATAACCTCGGCGGATTTATCCAGTACGATGACGATATTCCAACCGTAAACAATTATGTAATTTATAATTTTCTGAATGAGCGGTGTGCTCTCGGCGAGTATACCGCCGATTAGAAAGCCCGAAAGATTAAACCCGAAAATGCTGATGGCAAGTTCGAGCGCGAGGGCTTCCGACATGATGCCAATCATCGGTCCGAAAACCGCAACGCCCGGGCTGAAGAACTTCATGAGCGCGCATATAACTCCGGCGCGCCATACAAGACCTCTGACTTTCCATTTAACGCTCGCGGCGACAAGAAAAAACACCGCGAAGAATCCCATCAGTTCACCTGTGAACGGAATGCGAAGGTTATGAAGAAAATTTCCCGCGATAATCTCAGTCGACGCCCAGATGCTTCCGAGTACTGAAGCGCGTATCCATATGTCAGTCTTATTCTTAATCAGGAAATTAAAATAGGAATATTTTGCTACTTAAGTAATGAAGAAAAGCAGTTAATAATCTGAGACCCCCGAAGAATGAATCCTCTCGTTCGTATCCGGAAGTCTCCCCGCTCTTTGAGGGACTCGCGGTATTATCTGATTTTATTTTCTAAATCCACGAATTAAGAATGGTACTGGTACTCTCTGAACAATGCCACAATAATAATTGTCATTGATTCTTTGCAAATAAGTATTATCTCCGTATACGAAGAAATCATCTTTTGCTTTTTCAAGGCTCCATTTTTTCCCGTTCCAATAGAAGACAGCACGCGGCCCTACTACTTTTCGAAATCCTTCAACCATGAAATCATTAAAAGAACTACCGGCGATTGGTATGCTAATAAATATTTCCTCCGGAAGAACAAACGCCAACTTTAATACGTTATC
>JAJTBN010000104.1 GCA_021286895.1 Bacteroidota bacterium
GATTCCGCCCGACGCGACATTCACGCTTAGAATATCGGACGGTATAATCAAGCAATACGATTACAACGGAACGACGGCTCCGGCGAAGACCACGTTCTATGGGCTACTCGACAGATACTTCTCTTTTGACAAGCAGTATCCGTGGTCGCTCAGCAGCCGCTGGCTGAACGCTCCGAAAGAATTCGATTTCGGTACGCCGTTCAATTTCATCTCGACGAACGACATCATCGGCGGCAATTCAGGCAGTCCTATGATTAACAAGAACGCGGAAATAGTCGGTCTTGTCTTCGACGGCAACATTGAAAGCATGCCGGGAGAATTTATTTACACAGACGAGGTCCCGACGACGGTATCAGTAGATTCGAGAGGTCTTCTCGAATGCATAAACGACCTTTATCAGTTGAAGAGGCTCGGCAGCGAACTTCAAAACGGAAAAATAACAGAATAACGTTTTTTAAAACTATATAACAACAGTATGTTTAAGAAATATATTTATGCTTTATTACTTGTGACCGTAGTCGCGGTGAACGCTGTGTTCCCGCAGAGTTACGGCGTTAATCTTGATACCGTAAAGTCCTCGAAGTACGACATGGGCAAGATGTGGACGTTCGACTATCCGCCCGTGGATTACCTGAACGAGACTTACGGATTCAAGCCGACTCAGGAATGGCTCGACCATGTGAGAATGTCGGCGATAAGGTTCGCGAATTACTGCTCGTCCTCTTTTGTATCTGGTGACGGCTTGGTAATGACGAACCATCACTGCGGCCGTGAATCGGTTTCGCAGGTTGAGAAAGAAGGCGAAGACCTACATAAAGACGGATTCCTTGCCATGAAACTTGAAGATGAAAGACCGGTTCCGAATCTTTACGTTGACCAGTTAGTTCAGGTTAGGGATGTGACTAAGGAAATTCATGACGCGATGGAAACAGGAAAGACGAATGACGAGAAAGTAGAGAAGATGAATGCCAAGATGAAGGAAATAAAGGATAAGATAGAAGCCGAGACAGGCAACAGGTGTCAGATTGTTACTCTCTTCAACGGCGCGCTTTATTCCGCGTACGTTTACAAGAGATACACGGACGTGCGTCTTGTATTCGCGCCCGAAGACCAGGCAGGATTCTTCGGCGGCGACCCGGATAACTTCACATATCCGAGGTACAATCTTGATATGACCTTCTTCAGAGTTTATGACGAGACCGGCAAGCCGTTAAAGACGGAACATTATTACAAATGGAGTCCGGGCGGCGCAAAGCCGGGAGAGCCGATTTTCGTTGTCGGAAATCCGGGAAGAACCGAAAGACTGAACACATACGCGCAGCTTGAATACAGAAGGGATTACTCGTATCCCGACGTAAAGAACATGCTCGATATGCTCGTAAATACGTACACAGAAATAATCAAGAACAATCCCGAGAAGGGAAAAGAACTGAATAACACGCTGTTCTCAATGTCGAACTCTCAGAAAGTTTACATGGGAATGGTGAAAGGTCTCAACGACGCGGTTTTAATGGCGAAGAAGAAACATTTCGAAAAAACTTTAAGGGCTGCGGTTGACGCAAACCCGACTCTTAAATCGAAATACGGTAAAGCGTGGGACGAAGTAGCAAACGCTAACGTCGAACTTTCTAAGATTTATCCCGAACTTTATTCTTATTCATCGAATCCGAGATCGGCATCTGTTGAATTTAATGCTGCCGACAAACTTGTTACGTCTGCTCTGAAAAAAGAAACGCTTGACCCTGCGAAGGTAAAGGCGTTATATAAGAATTACGAACCGGAACTAAACATGGCTCTCATTAAATTCAAGTTAGAGCAGATGACGATGAAACTCGGAAAAGATAATCAGTACGTGAAGATATTCGCCAACAGCACACCCGAATCGTTAATGGGTTCCTCCGTACTTGCTACCGAAGAAGGCGCGCTGAACCTGCTTTCGCAGGGACCGGACGCGATTCTTAAGTCGAACGATCCGTTCATAAAGTATTCGCTGGCAACGAACGCGAGATTCGAAGAAATAAAGAAGAAAGCCGAAACATTAAGAAACATCGAAACGGTCAATAAGGAACTCATCGGACGCGCATGCTACGAAGTTTACGGAGTTTCGATTCCGCCCGACGCTACATTCACGCTTAGAATTTCCGACGGCGTGATTAAGAGTTACGAATATAACGGAACGATAGCTCCTCCGAAGACCACGTTCTACGGATATTACGACAGGTATTATTCTTTCGACAAGAAGAGTCCCTGGGATCTTCCTGAAAGATGGATAAATCCTCCCGCGGAATTCGACAAGAGCACGTCGTTCGATTTCATTTCGACGAACGACATCATCGGCGGCAACTCGGGAAGCCCCGTTATCAATAAGGACGCCGAGATAGTCGGTCTTGCGTTTGACGGCAACATCGAAAGTCTTACTGACAACTTTATTTACACTTCGGATGTTCCACATACAGTATCGCTTGATTCAGAAGGCATTGTGCAGGCGCTTAAGAACATGTACAAACTGAAAAGAATAGCTGATGAATTACGCGCGGGTAAAATAGTATCTGAATAAAACATGAAGAAATTTTTAGAGCAAATACGGGAAAAGGTAATTGTATTCGACGGAGCCACTGGTTCAACGCTGCAGACGTACGGGCTTACACCCGATGATTTCGGCGGGAAGGAACTCGAGGGCTGCAACGAACATTTATGCATTTCCAATCCAGGTATTGTCTCTAAACTCCACGCATATTTTCTTGAAGCAGGGGCGGATGTAATTGAAACAAATTCATTCGGCTCTGCTTCAATTGTTTTAAACGAGTATAATATCGGTCATCTTGATTACGAACTGTCGAAGAGGGCAGCGGAAATCGCGAAGACGGCTGCGGCGCAGTTTTCGACAGATGCCAAACCGAGGTATGTAGCGGGTTCCATAGGTCCGACGACTAAACTTCCCTCGCTGGGACATATTTCGTTTGACGATATGGAGACTGCTTATTACAGACAGATGTCCGGTCTTTACGACGGCGGGGCGGATATTTTCTGCATAGAAACCTGCCAGGATTTGCTTCAGATAAAGTGCGCTCTTTCGGCGGCGAGAAAACTTTTCGCCGAAAAGAGAAACAAACTTCCCGTAATTGTTTCGGTTACTGTCGAAACGATGGGGACTATGCTCATGGGAAGCGAAATATCGGCGGCATTGACGGCGCTTGAACCTTATGACATCGTCGATATTATTGGAATGAACTGCGCGACAGGTCCGAAGGAAATGGAAGAGAACATAAGATACCTGTGCGGCAATTCTCCGAAGCCCGTTTTCTGCATGCCCAACGCGGGAATACCGGAGAACATCGGCGGCAAGGCGCATTACCATCTGACACCTGACGATATGGAAAGATGGATGAAACAATTCGTTAAGGAGTTCGGGGTGAATGTAGTCGGCGGATGCTGCGGAACGAACGCGGACCATATAAAGAGACTGAGCGTCATATCGGAAAGCATAACACCGGTTGAAAGGAAATGGTCTTATACAAATTCCGTATCTTCACTTTACGGAGTTTCCTCGATGACTATAGACCCTCCGCCCGTTTTAATAGGCGAGAGATGCAACGCCAACGGCTCGAAGCAGTTCAGGCAGTTACTTGAGAAAAACGATTACGACTCAATGGTTAACATGGCGAAAGAACAGGTAAAGGAAGGCGCGCACGTGCTCGACGTCTGCGTGGCTTTCGTCGGACGTGACGAAGAGAAGGATATGGTCGAGGTTGTAAAGAGATTCAACACCGCTGTTCAGCTTCCGTTGATGTTCGATTCTACGGAAGTTAACGTGCTGGAAGCAGCTTTGAAGAACTACGCCGGCCGCGCGATTATAAATTCAATTAATTTTGAAGAAGGCACTAAGAAAGCGGACAGGATACTCGATCTCGCGAAGCGGTTTGGCGCGGCTGTTGTGGCTCTGTCGATTGACGAAGAAGGTCAGGCTTATACACTTGAGAAAAAAGTATCAATCGCCAAAAGAATCCGCGACCACGCGGTTGAAGTACACAATTTCCGGGAAGAAGATTTAATTTTCGACGCGCTTACATTCCCGCTGGGTTCTGGACAGGAAGATTTAAGAAAGAGCGGGTTAAATACAATCAACGCAATAAGAGAAATCAAAAAGATAATGCCTAAGTGCAAAACAATACTCGGGCTGAGCAACTGCTCATTCGGTCTGAATCCTCATATACGCCACGTTTTGAATTCGGTATTCCTCCATTACGCTATAGAGGCCGGTCTCGACATGGTGATAGTCCATGCGGGCAAGATAATGCCTCTCTACAAGATTGACGAAAAGGGCAGGGAACTCTGCCGCAAACTCATTTTCGACGAACGTGAGTTCGAAGAAGTCCGGTAACCCGCGGTTTTTGAACCGTTTTTTTACTTAAATACCTGATACAAGCACTTCCACGAACGGCTTAATGTATAAAAATAATATTGAAACTGATAAAATTTTATTATAAATTTTAACAGAGAATATAATACAATAAGACAGGCTTATATTATACTGAAATAATGCGGCAGGGGAATAAAATGGAGTACATTAGTTGAAATAACCTGTCAGAGCCGTCAAATATGTTTTATCGCAAACACCGGAGACGGTGGTTTTAGCAAATTAACAAAATAATGCTATGAGAAATTTTATTTTTTCGTCGGCATTAGCTTTGACAATTAATTGCTTGCTGCTGATAAACAATTGTTCAAGCCAATGGGTCAACCTGTCAGGAGGGATTAGCGGCACACCGACGATCCTTTCTTTTAATGTTCACAAGAATAATTTATACGCGGGAGTTTACAACTATCCTTCCGGAGTAAGCGGCGTATATATTTCGACGAATATGGGGCTAAACTGGTCGAGCACTTCGCTAAATATGCTCTATGTCGGTTCTCTGGCGTCATTTCAGGATTTTCTTTTTGCCGGAGTTTTCTATCCATCAACGAATACGGGAGGTGTTTATGTGACCTCCGATGAAGGGGCAAACTGGGCGCTTACGTCGCTGAATCTGGGTACGTATTCGCTTGCAGTCATAGGACACACCATCTTTGCCGGGGTAATTAATAACGGGGTGTTTCTTTCCGATAATTTCGGCCAGACCTGGACATTAAGTTCTCTGGATAACGTACATGTATTGTGTTTTACGAGTCAGGGGCAGAACATATTTGCCGGAACTGCGGAAGGACGCGGACTTTACGTCTCTACGAATGGGGGGTACAATTGGCATCAGACATCACTTTCCAGTCAAACCGTATTTGCTTTGACTTCGACCAATGATGCAGTATTTGCATCGACTCAGGAACAGGGCATTTTGGTATCCACCGACGGAGGAAATAACTGGATACAGTCGCCGCTCAGCCGTTACGTATATGCGTTCGCGTCATACGGCGCTAACGCTTTCGCAGGTACGGAGAATGGGGGTGTTTATCTGTCGTCGGACGCAGGTGCAAGCTGGAGTGCCATAAATACGGGTTTTGGCCAGACACCGTTGGTCATGTCTTTGTTTATCGCGAATAAGTATATATTCGCAGGAACAGGACGCCTTGCAATCTGGCGAAGACCTTTGTCTGATGTAATTCTTGACGCAGGGAATACCGGCAATAACCCGTCCTCGTATTTCCTTGGTCAGAACTATCCAAATCCTTTCAATCCGGTTACAAAGATTCAGTTTGCTGTTAAGAAGAATGTCTGGACAATAGTAAAGGTCTATGACATACTCGGAAAGGAAGTAACAACGCTTGTGAACGAAAGGCTTCAATCCGGGACTTACGAAGTTACATTAGACGGCAGCGGACTTAACAGCGGAGTGTATTTTTACAGACTGACGGCAGGGGACTACACGGAAACAAAGAAAATGCTTTTAGTAAAATAGATTTCAGTATATTTCTGAATCAACAATAATTAAAATATGAATTATTTCAGAGGTGTCTTATTCGCGTTATCAATTATTTTTGTGTTTTCGGCAACAGATTCGTTCCCGCAGAATTTTTATTTAAATATTGACCCGCACGATTACTTAATCTCGCCTTCACAAGATTATTATTCCCTGAATTTTTTATCCGTTGTGAATGCAGGGAAAGGCAATACCGGTGTGGCTTCTAAGGGAGATGTTACATCGGCGCTCATTAATCCGGCGTCGTTGACACTCACCAAAAAGTATCAGACGGTAATATCGTACGGAATAAAGACGTCGTCAGATTATACAATTACTGATAATTTAAGTCAGGTTCATCCGTCTTTTTCCGCTGGCGCGGCTTTCAAACTATTTGATGGGTTAAACGCGGGCATTCTTTATTCGAACAGAAGGAACATGAGTTATACTGTGAATTCCGGAACACTGCGTATCGAACAGGTATTCAACGAACAAGTGTTCTCGATACCTGTTTCGGTTGAATACGATATCCTCAAAGCGGGAATAGGCCTGAACTTCAGATTAATGCATGGAAGTTTAAACGGAATATACTCAACGGTTAATTTTCCGGACGGAACAAATACTTACGGTAAGACTGACAAGATTCTTTTCACTCCCGATTTCGGTATTATACTTTCTCCTTATCAGTATGTATCGATAGGTTTGATGTTAAGCCCTGCCGGAGAATTTGAGAACTACTGGGAGTACGATACTCTTTTCCCGAATCATACGAGCACATCGAGATTTCCGCTGAGGATTACTGCCGGAACGGAACTGCGTTTTCCGCGAGAAGGATTTAAAATATCTTTTGACTACACGTTTGAAAACATGTCCGATTTAATAGGCTATGAAAACCGGAGCAATGTAAATATAGGAGCCGAATATGAACCGTCACAGAATGTAACTGTAAGATCGGGATTCTTCACAATGAATACTCAGAGTAATAGAAAGCATTTATATCCACAGTCCGATAATCAGTATTTTCTTACTGTCGGCGGAAGTTATTTGTACAAGGGAATCAAATTCAATTTGGCGTTGCTCAGCAGTTCGCTGGTGATGAAGAGTGATATATCACATACTATAATTAATTTCGGGGCGGCGTATGAGTTTTAGACAGTTTTGTATTTTAGATTTTAAATAATATGGCGCTATTTAGTTTTAACCTGATATTTCCGGTCTGGTAAAATGTTTCTTTCCTATCATATTAATATTGCATTTTCAGGAACTTATCGGCTTTTTTTTGCATTATATTATTGAATTAAAAATATATACATATAATGATAAAGTATTTATTAATATTTATTATAACAGTATTTAGCGTTGGAATATCCTTCTCGCAAACGAAAACAGGTGGGATTTCGGGAAAAGTAGTTGAAAAAGCCACCCAGCAGCCGGTACCTGGCGCGGTAGTTGAAATTATAAGTCAGAAAATTAAGACAGGCACGGATGACAATGGTTATTTTTATTTTGAATCGGTTCCGCAGGGAACGTATTCGCTGAGGTTTACTTCCGTTGGTTATCAGTTTCTTGTGAAGGATAATATTGTTGTAAACTCGGGAGTGATTGCTGATGTTAAGGCGGAACTTGTAATTGTGGAGACGGACGAGATTGTGGTCGAAGATGAAAGGTTCTCTAAACCTTCGGATATTTCTTCATCATTTAAAAGTCTTACATACGAAGAAATCAGGAGCGCTCCCGGCGGGTTCGAGGATGTCGGCAGAGTGGTGCAGTCGCTGCCCGGAGTTTCATTCGTAAACGACGGAAGGAACGACCTGATAGTCAGAGGCGGTTCACCTTCGGAAAATTTATTTGTCGTTGATAACGCGGAAATACCGAACATCAACCATTTCGGTTCGCAGGGCGCGACAGGCGGTCCGATAAGCATAATAGATTTAAGTTTTATCAGAGATGTGAATTTCATAACCGGCGGTTTCTCGGCGCGATACGGCGATAAACTTTCTTCTGTTCTTGAAATAAAACAGAGGGAGGGAAGCAGGATTAAGTTCATGACGGACATAAACCTGAGCGCGACGGGTTTCGGAGCGGTCTTGGAAGGACCGATAGGCTCACAGAAGAAAGGCTCATGGCTGATTTCGGCGCGCAGGAGTTATCTTGATTTCATTTTTAACGCGGCGGGTTTCGGTTTTGTGCCTGAGTATTATTCCTTTCAGGCAAAAGGAGTTTATGACCTTAACAGGAATAATTTCCTGACGATAAATATCATTGGAAATCTGGATAATGTAAAATTCAACAACGACGATATCAAAAAAAAGCAGGATAACGCATTGATACTGGACAATGACCAGAAAGGATACGTTACTGGAATTGAACTTAAATCGCTTTTATCTTCAAAATCATACTCTTTAATCAACCTCACAAGAAATTACACGAATTACAATTACACCGGCAGAGATACGGCTCAGACTGTATTCTTCAGGAACAATTCTAAAGAAGGAACGACATCGCTCAAAGCGGAATACTTCCTTCAGGTAAGCAAGACTTCCGAATTTTCCGCCGGGGCTGAAGGGAAAATCGTAAATTTCAGAAATGATATATTAAAAGATACCGATACCCTCAATTATTTAAATCCTCAGACGAACACGCCTTATGTACTGCCGGCGGTAAATCTAAACAACGACACTTATACGTACAAAGGCGCGGCTTTCGTTCAATGGACGCAATACATAGCAACAAGGCTGAAAGTCAATGCCGGACTGCGTTACGACTATTTTGAATATACCGATAAAAAGAATTACATATCTCCGAGAATATCTTCGTCGCTGAATTTATTTCACGACCTTTATCTTAACATGAGTTACGGAATATTTTACCAGTCGCCTTCATACGTATGGCTTGTATCAAACGGGTCCAACAGGAGTCTCGAGGACATAAGAGCTGACCACTACATCGCGGGTCTTGAGTACAATATAAAATCCGACATGAAAGCGTCCGTTGAATTCTATTATAAAAAATACGACAAATATCCCGTGAGCGCGGTAAGGCCGTATTTTATACTTTCGAACAATGGCGGAGATTACGAGACTGAGAACAATTTCGGACTTGAGCCGCTTCTGTCAGCGGGTACGGGATATTCAAAAGGAGTAGAGTTCTTTGTTCAGAAGGCATTGTCTGACAATTATTATTTCAACCTGAACCTTTCGTTGTTTACCGCTAAATACAAATCCCTTGACGGCGTGGAAAGAAACAGCGATTTCGACAACCGTATTTTGTTCACCGCTTACGGCGGTTATTTATTCGGCGACGGATGGCAGGTATCGTCCAAGATAAGGTTCGCTGGAGGCAGACCTTACACTCCTATAGACCCGTCGAACGGATACCAGTACGTACCGGAATATAATACGTCAAATTATCCGAATTATTACTCGGTTGATGTAAGGGTTGACAAGAAATGGAGTTTCAGGAAATGGACTTTAGTCACTTATATTGACATACAAAATTTAACGAACAGAAAGTCTGTATCGAAGTACACATGGAATAAATACAGGATGGCGGTCGACGAGAGCGACGGGATAGGCGTAATACCGTCTATCGGGGTTAACGCGATGTTTTAAAATTATATCTCTATCTGACAGAAAATTATAGAACGGAAGATTTCAGGAAAAATATGATAATCGGATGAGTAATACCCGGCAGTGATTCCGCAACGAGTCATGATGTTTATTATTCTGTATTTATATCTTTTTATATAACGTCAAAATGTTTAGTTTAGTCAATATTTTAAATTTATGAGAAAATTAGCATTAGCATTCATAATATTGTTTTTCTTCGCCAATTCGCAGGCGCAGATTTTCAACAAGTTTTCAATCGCGGCAGGACCTGTTTTAGGCTGGAATGTGCCGTCATTCACAGATTTGAACGCTGAGTTGAAGAAAGCTGGTATGGATGAATTTTCGAAGGATGGTGTATTCGCGACCGGCGGCGGCGGTTTCATAGACATTCCCGTCATAAAAGGTCTAAGAATCGGCGGGTACGGTTACGGATTCACAGCCTCAAAGACGACGGAACTGGTTAATAACTCGAAAGTCGCGCAGTACTCTTACAACGCCGGGCTTGTATCGATTGAATACACAAGGAAACTCGGAAAGCGTTTTGATTGGTCAATAGGCGGAATGCTGGGAATCGGCTCATCGAATTTAAAACTGTTGAATTATGGTAATTCAATTAGGGAATGGAACATAAATAACTTTGTCAGCGATAGCGCTTCAACCGGAAGCACTGTAACGCTGAAATCCACATCATTCTCATTCGTGCCTCAAGCCGGGCTCGGCTTTCAGGCGGCGGGTTTCCTTTATTTTAAACTCAATGCGGGATATCTCTT
>JAJTBN010000105.1 GCA_021286895.1 Bacteroidota bacterium
CCTTTCTCTACAAAAATACGTTATTCGATCTGTCCATCAAAGTGGGGGAAGTGCAATTTTGCCTTTTGTCCCTTTATATTTTAGATATATAACACTGCTAAAACTTGTCATCGAAATATCAGAAGAAGGAGGGGATGATATCGATCCAGATTTATTTCAAATAATTATTGATCCATATAGTTATTTTAGCAGAAACGTGAAAATTAATAATATATTAGTCATATCTGATGATAATGAAGACGGCGAAGATACCAATCAACCATCAGATATAAATCCAGAGAGCCCATTTGAATTTAGAAAAAGTAAAAGTCCGTATGAAAGAAACAATATACCGAAAGAAATTGGCGAAGATTTAAGAAATAAATTAGCATTTTGTCCGAATCGTATAAAAATATTTTGTGGAGGGCTGTGGGAATTCTTTTTTCATCAGAAGAATGATGTTTCCGAAACAACAGTTACAGAATTCCTGAATGAAATCAATCAAGTATTTAATTTGGAAGATGGAAATAAATTTGATCCACATAAAATGATATCGATTGATGAGTTGAGAAATTATCTTAAGGAATTGAAGGGAAATACAAAAAAACTTAAGACAATACACGATGACTTTGACATAGACATTAATGATTATAGCTTAACATTATTCCACAAATCAATTTCAAGAAAGGGCTTCGACGTATTAATCCGACATTATTGCCGTTGCCCAATTTTGTCACATGAATATTTCGGTACAAATTTGACTGGAACTTACCTGACTGGAGATTGTAATTTGAACAATATTAATTTCCCGAAATATATTGTTGCCAACATAGACAAGGTGGTAGTGTTCCAAGTCCCACATCACGGATCAAAAAATAATTGGGACCAAACAAAATTAAATCGGCTAATGGAGTGTTATAATTTTGTTATAAATTTTGGATATGGAAATAAATATAAACACCCGTCTTCAGATGTAATTGAGGAAATATTAGATGAATATTGGGTTATGCCTATTTTAAATACGCAATTCGAAGATTTTAACTACAAATTTATTGAATTACCTTAATATTTAAGCGATTATAGTTCAAATTTTATCGGCATCTTATCAGCCCTCCCCCGCGGCTAAAGCCGCACCCCCTCCAAAGGGGGACATGCCATTACTAATATTATGTTTTTGATACGAAGTGCTGCCGGTTATCAGGCAGCAATTTTTAAAAGCAATATTAAATTTTAAATTGTAAATTGTAAATGTTGTTTGCAGAGATTAGAGTTATTTCTCTTTCAGTTCCATTTTGCGGAGGGAGGGGAAGGCGAAGGAGGCGGAGAGGACGATTATTAATGTCATGATGCCGCCGAAGATGACGGAGGGGACTGTGCCGAGGAGTTTCGCGGCAAGCCCGGATTCGAATGCGCCGATTTCGTTCGAGGAGCCTATGAATATGCTGTTGACTGCCGCTACTCTGCCTTTCATTTCGTCGGGCGTGAATATCTGGAGGATGGTCTGACGGATTACTACGCTTACACTGTCGAACATGCCGCTTAAGGCGAGCGCAAGCACGGATAGATAGAAGTTCTGCGAGATTGCGAATATTATCATGCATACTCCGAATGCCGCTACGTTCGTGAATAATAGTTTTCCCGTTCCTTTTACAGGCGGATGTTTCGTGAGATAAAATGCCATGAGCACCGCGCCGACTGACGGAGCCGCACGGAGTACTCCGAGTCCTTTGGGACCGACGTCGAGTATGTCGGAGGCGAACACGGGAAGCAGTGCAGTCGCGCCGCCGAAGAGTACGGCGAATAGGTCGAGCGTCATCGAGCCGAGTATGATTTTCCTGTTGAATACGAATTTTATTCCGCCCGTGAGACGTTCGAATATCGGCTGGTTCGTCTGCGCGGGTTTCGGTTTGCGGCTTATCATCATTAATGAGGTTACCGCTATTATTATGAAAGTGATTATTACAAGGTACGTTATGCTTGTTCCGAGGAATCCGTATATGAATCCGCCGATTGCCGGTCCGCTGATTGCACCGACCTGCCAGGTGGATACGTTCCAACTGACGGCTCTGGGGTACATTTCTTTGTCGACTATTTGCCCGAGCAATGCCTGCGCCGCGGGCATGTAGAATCCGCGCGAAATTCCCGTGAGGAATATTATTCCGTACATGGCGGATATTTTTACCGCTGACAACGCGGGAATGTAATCGGACGATACGGTGAATAACGATGTGGAGCAGAAGAGCATGAGTATGTACGCGAAAGCGAGTACTTTTTTGCGTTCCTGATGGTCGACGATTAGTCCTGATACGAGCGCCGTGATTATCGACGGTATAGCTTCGAAGAGTCCGACCATGCCGAGAGAGAACGCGTCTTTCGTGATTTCGTAAACCTGCCATCCGATTATTACGGATTGCATGAGTATCGCGATTGTGAAGAAGAAGCGCGCCGTTATGAAGTAACGAAATTCTTTGTTGTCGAAAACCTTCTGTGTCATATATTCAGTATGGATATGGCGGGCATACCCTTTATCTCCGCGTTCTTTGATTCTTTAAGAATTTCTTTTATTGTGCCGGAAGGGGATTCGATGATTGTGATTTCCGCTTTTATTTTTGTGTCGCATGAGCAGAAGAATTCGGTGGCGCTGAGATATTTTTTGCCTGATTCATCGGAGCCGTACGGGTCGAATACGAGGTCTCTGCCTTCGAAGGAGTGTTCCTTGTGGCATTCTTTGCATTTGAGGGTTAAGAAACCTTTACGTATGAATTTTATCACTTCTGTCTTTTTTTTGAAACCGTTAAAACGGTTTTTGTTTGCTCTTTCTTCTTCCCACGGCGGAAGCCGTGGGCTAGTCCGGAGAGCCGTCGCATTTTGCTTCGCGAGCGCCGCTTTTGTTTTTATCCCCGACAATTACACGAATGTATATGAGAACTTTTTCTGTTTGCCATTCTTTCCTGGATGACCCAGAGTGTCCCCCTGCCAAGAGTCCCGATTGAATCGGGATGCAAAGAGCGCACATGCAGGAATGACAGGGTTTCAAGATATTACAATGTTCTAATACTTTCAGTGCTTGAACTCTAATTAAAAGATCCCCGCTAAGATCATGCGGGGATGACAAGAAAAAAATCTTCAAACTTCAAACTGATTCATGTTTCAATATCAGAATCAGTTTCTTTTTTTAAAAACTAGATTCTAAATTCTAGATTCTAACTTCTGCTCTTTAGAATCCGCTGATTGTTTCGCCGCCGTCTATATGGATTACGCAGCCGGTCATCCAGTGCGAGTCGCGTTTATAGTTATCGAGTATAAAGTTCGCGATGTCCCGCGGCTCGGTGAGTTTGCCCTGGGGGTTTCTCATGAGAGCCATGTTTATAAGCGATTCGTTTTTCGGGATTTTTCTGAGAGCCGGAGTATCGGTAACGCCCGCGAGCAGTGCGTTTACGGCGATTTCTTTGTGTCCGAGTTCGAGAGCCAGTTGTCTTACGTGCGATTCGAGGCATGCTTTTGCCGCCGATACCGCGCCGTAGAATTCGATTACTCTCGAGCCGCCCGACGACGTCATCGCGTAAATTTTGCCGCCCGGTTTCATGAGGTCGCGCGCGAGTATGCTCTGAGTCCAGTAAACAAGGCTGTGCGCCATAACGTCCACAGTCATTTCCATCTGTTTCTGGTTCATCTGGTCCGCGGGATTATCATCAACGAATTTTCTGAGCGTTCCGAAAGCGAGCGAGTGTACGAGGATTTTTATAGTCGGGTTTTCTTTTTTCGAAAAAATTTCTTTTACGCTGTTGAGGACTTCTTCGCGTTTCTGCGGGTCCGCGGCGTTTATATTAAAGAAGTGCGCTTCCGCGCCGTAACTTTTAATTTCTTCTATCTCCTTTTCGACGTCGGGCATTGTAGTCGCCCTGTCGAGATGTACTCCTATTATGTTGACGCCGTCTTTAGCGAGGGCGAGAGAAATCGCTTTGCCGAATCCGCTCGACGCGCCGAGTATTAAAGCATAGTGTGTGTTTTTCATCGAATGTTATTTACTTTTTAAAGCAATAATGCTCATGATGAGGCTCATGATGAACAGAAATATCAGTATCGTCATAAAGGCGGCGGAAGACCAAAGCCCCGCCACGATGCCCCATATTATAAATACCCATATAACCGATACTATAAAGAATAAATTCCATGACAGAAGCAGAGACTGTCTCGTGGACTTCGTTTTATGGAAAGTCCTGAACAGAGTTTTGACAAACAGGAAGAAAAAGAAAATAAATCCCGCGGCCGAAATAGTTATGTAAATGAACAGGTTCAGGTTAGTGAACCTCACCGTTTCTTTACCGTTGGCGTTAATAAGCGAATCGGTTTTTATCAACTGCTTTCCGGAGGTATCAATCTGGTTAATAATCCTGCCAGTATCTATCTGCACAGTATTCATCTTTGAAGAATCCGGTTTTATATTCTTCAGTGAGTTCTTTTTCCCCTGAGCGAATGCCACAAGAGGCAAAATCAGGAGAGCCGCGATAACAAAATTCTTAAACATTGTAAAAGTATTTTATACTTCGATTTCTTCTCTTTTTTCTATGTAGTTTGTGTCAAAGTCATTCTCAATGAATTTCTTTTCCCTGAATATTTCCTTATGAAGGGGAATAGTCGTTTTTACTCCTTCGACGATGAATTCATCCAGCACGCGGAGCATTCTTGTAATCGCTTCGTCGCGCGTATTCGCGAGAACAATGAGTTTTCCAATCATCGAATCATAGTGCGTCGGAATATAGTATCCCGAGTAGCAATGAGTGTCGACTCGGACGCCGTGTCCGCCGGGAGTATTAAACGCCGTAATAAGTCCGGGGTTCGGCTGGAAGTTGTTCTTAACGTCTTCCGCGTTTATTCTGCATTCGATAGCATGACCGACGAGTTTCTGTTTCTTCTTTACAATCTTTTCGCCGGCGGCGATTTTAATTTGTTCTTTCACGAGATCGACGCCTGATACGGCTTCCGTAATCGGATGTTCGACCTGTATTCTTGTATTCATTTCCATGAAATAGAAATTCTTGTCCTTATCTACGAGGAATTCGACAGTACCGAGACTTTCGTAATTCACCGACTTGGCGGCTTTAATCGCGGCGTCAGCCATTCTTTCGCGGAGGTCATCGTCGAGAACGGGCGAAGGACTTTCCTCGATTAATTTCTGGTGCCTTCTTTGAACCGTGCAGTCTCTTTCGCCGATATGTACGATATTGCCGAACTTATCTCCCATAATCTGGAATTCCACGTGTCTCGGGTTTTCAATGAGTTTCTCCAGGTACAGGCTGTCATCGCCGAAAGCCGCGAGCGATTCGCTCATCGCGATTTCGACGGCTTTTTCGAGGTGGCTTTCCTCGCGGACGATTCTCATTCCTTTTCCGCCTCCGCCCGCGGAGGGTTTCAGCATAATCGGGAATCCTGTTTTAACTGCAACCTTATGAATCTCGTCGTAAGTATGAAGTTTGCCTTCGCTTCCTTCAACGAGAGGAACGCCCATTTGTTTCATGAGTTCTTTAGCGGTTATCTTATCTCCCATCTTCGAAATCATTTCTGGTGTGGGTCCGATAAACACAATATTCGAGTCTTTGCAAATTTCAGCGAACTCGGCGTTCTCGGCGAGAAAGCCGTAGCCCGGATGAATCGCGTCGGCATCAGTAATTTCAGCCGCGGCGATTATTTTCGGAATGCTGAGATAGCTTTCCGCGGCCGACGGCGGACCGATGCAGACGGCCTCGTCGGCGAAACGGACGTGCAGGGAATTCTTATCGGCGGTGGAATAAACCGCGACGGTCTTTATTCCCATTTCTTTGCAAGTCCTGATTATACGCAGGGCGACTTCGCCTCTGTTGGCAATTAAAATCTTATTAAACATTTTGATTAAATTAGTTAAGCTTTCTCAATCAGCATTAAGGGCTGGTCGTATTCTACGGCCTGGCCGTTATCAGCGAGGATTTTTACCACTTTACCTGAAACGTCAGATTCGATTTCGTTCATCAGTTTCATTGCTTCGATAATGCAGATTGTTGCTCCGGCTTTCACTGTATCGCCGACTTTGGCGTAAGGTTCCGCGTCGGGCGACGGGGCTTTATAGAATGTACCCACCATAGGCGAGCGTACTTCGTAGAGATTTTCAGGCACTTCGGCTTTTTCTTCGGTCTTATCCGGTTCGGGTTTCGCAACCGGGGCGTGAAGATGCAGAGGCGTCTCGTGAATATACTGAGGAGCGGGCGCTGCTACCACTGTCTGAGTCGGTTTAGATAATTTTATTTTTGTACCTTCTTCTTCAAGTTCGATTTCCGCAAGATTGCTGGAATCAAGCATTTTAATCAGTTTCTGCAGATACTTAAGGTCCATGTTCATTATTTTTGTTTGTTTAAATTATTTTATTGTTTTACTCTTTCTATGTATTCTCTTGTCCGTATGTCAATTTTAATAAACTCGCCTTCATCTATGAAGAGCGGGACGTTGATGACCGCGCCGGTTTCAACCGTAACCTGCTTTGTAGCGTTCGTCGATGTGTTGCCCTTAACCGCCGGGGGAGCCGAAACTACCTTCACGACGATATGCGGAGGAAGTATAAGGGCTAACGGGTTATTGTTGTGGAACTGTATCTGTACTTCCTGGCCGGGTTTCAGGAACTCGCCCTGGTCGCCGACTATATCCTCGAGCAGGTGGATTTGCTCGTATGTTTCATTTTCCATGAAATAATATTCCGTATTGTCTTTATAGAGGAACTGGAAAACCTTCTGTTCGAGTCTTTCGATAGTGATTTCCTCGCCTGAACGGAAGCGGTTTTCAATCATTTTTCCGTTCTTCATATTGCGCATTTTGACCTGATAAAATGCCCTTAAATTGCCGGGTGTTCTGTGTTCAACCTGTAAAACCTGGTGCAAATCACCGTTAAATTTGATAACAATCCCTGCTTTTAAATCTGAAGTTGTAGCCATTTATGAAAATATCGATAAATTATTAAAAAATCTTAAAAATTAAGGTTTTCAAATATACGGAAATCGATTGGGAAAATCAATTTAAGACAGGCGGTTTTTATTATTTGAATTTTGCATAGTATTTGAGTATTTTGATTAAAATAATAGTAAAATTATAATAAAATTCACTAAAAGGAGCTAAAATGGCACTAAAAGTAGGAATAAACGGATTTGGACGTATCGGCCGTCTGGTATTCAGGCGCATGATGGAAAAGGGCGGCTTTGAAGTCGTGGCAATAAACGACCTGACTGACGCGAAGACACTTACTCATCTTCTGAAATACGACTCCGTCCACGGTAAATTCCCGGGAGAACTTAAGGCAACGGAAAAAGGGTTTACCCTGAACGGCAAGGAAATACTCATAACGGCAGAAAAGGACCCTACGAAACTTGACTGGGGAAAGAAAGGCGTTGACCTTGTGATTGAATCGACAGGCGTATTCACGAACAAGGAAAAACTTTCGATGCATTTGACAGCGGGAGCGAAGAAGGTAATTCTTACGGCGCCTCCGAAAGACGACCTCGACGCGATTATTGTGCTCGGCGTAAACGATGAAGTTCTGAAACCTGAGCATAAGATTATTTCGAATGCTTCATGCACGACGAACTGTCTCGCGCCGATGGTAAAAGTTCTCGACGAAAATTTCGGTATCGTAAAAGGATTCATGAACACGATTCACTCATACACGAACGATCAGGTGATGCTCGACCAGCCGCATAAGGATTTAAGAAGAGCGAGAGCCGGCGCGGTGAACATTATCCCGACGACGACGGGAGCGGCGAAGGCGGTTGGAAAAGTACTTCCGCACCTGAAGGGCAAACTCGACGGATTTTCGTTAAGAGTCCCGACACCTGACGGCTCGATTACCGACTTCACGGTTATACTCAGCAGAGACGTAACGAAAGAAGAAATCAACGCGGCGATGAAGAAAGCGGCGGATACGAATCTCAAGGGAATACTCGAATACACGGAAGACCCGGTAGTATCGTCGGACATAGTCGGCAACGACCATTCATGTATATTCGACAGTCTCTCGACCATGGCATTCGGCAGCCTCGTAAAAGTAATCGGCTGGTACGACAACGAATGGGGATACAGCTGCAGAGTTGTTGACTTAGCGAAGAAGATTTCTTAATTTGCAATAATTATTTATAAACTTTTTCACTACTTGCAGGGCTGTCTGAATAATCAGACAGCCCTTATTATTTTCATTGAACCTTTCGGGAAAAAATAAGGGGCTGATAGTTCTTTTTGCGGCTGTGCTTGCGGTCATGGCCTGGCAGGTGTGGTTTGTTCTGTCGATGCCTGACGGAGACACTGACGCTTACGCGCATTTCATCATCGCGAGGGACATAGTGAGGAATCCTTATGACCTTGGTCTGCACTGGGTATGGCTTCCGCTGTTTCATTACATCGATGCGCTGTTTGTCCTCGCGGGGGCAGGATTGCAGGCGGTAAGGTTTATGAATATGCTCGTCTGGGCATCGTTACCGTTTGTACTATATTTTTATCTTTTCGGAAAAACCGGTTCTGTCAGAATATCTCTTATTTCAGGATTGTTAATGGCGGGATTTCCTCTCGGGATACTGATGGGCACGACGGGACAGCCGGAGCCGCTGTTTACGCTGTCGCTTCTATTGTTCGTGATTTTCTTCGACAAAGAAAAATTTTTACTGTCATCGCTTTTCATCACAGCGGCATGCATGATGAGGTACGAAGCGTGGGCAGCGCTGGGATTCATGACATTGTTTCATGTATATAGTCTTTTAAGAAAAAAAGAAGGGTTAAAAATATCGTTATCAGTTCTGATGAACGTGATATTGCCTGCTGTATTTCTAATCGCATGGGTATTGCTTAGGCGCAGGTCAGACGGGGAATGGTTTCAATTTCTTCACGGCACAGTAAAATTCGCCGGAGACGCGCTGGGCGAGGGGAGCCCCGCGGGCGGAGGAGTATTGAAAGTAATCGGCGATTTACTTTTCTACGTATTCTGGGTGCCGTTTTTATTTACGGGAGTGCTTGTATTGAGCATACCGTTCGGATTCAGGAAATTTATAAGCGGGAACAGGGTAATGTTTATATCGGGACTTGGCGTGCTTGTATTCATAACAGCGAGCTGGGTATTCAAATCGAACCTCGGATTGAACAGGCATTTCACTTCGCTGATACCCTTATATGCGGCGATGACAGGATACGGAATTGACGCTTTGATTGGCTGGTTCGCGAATATAAAAGCAAAGCGGCTTGCTGAAAAAATTGTTCCGGCGGTATTGGTTGTGTCAATTACTGTTTACGCGGTTATCTGGCTTTATCAGTACAGGCTGAACAACAACAAGTATTTCGACGGCAGGTTCAGGGCAGCGGAGTGCATTAGGAATCTTGACAGCAGCGCGCCGATAATCTGCAACGACCCTATGATAGAGATATTCAGCGGTTTGGATTATCGGAGGTTCGGTCATTATTTCATGTCGGACAGCGCGGAGACGAATTCGTACGTACGGAGCATGCAGAAAACGGGCGATATATTAGTAGTAAAGACGTCGTCGGGGCCGTTTATAGAAGCGGGCAGGGGAGAATTATTGTTTGAAATGCCGCCAAACGTATATACGAAAGAAGTTACAAGGATTTATATGTTCAGGAAGAGGGAGTAAGATTTATTTGTGAATTTAAAATCTCTTTGCCTTAACTGGATTAAAGAACTATTTTAAATTTTACCGAGAATCTCCCCGTTCTTTGGGGGACTCTCGGTGCGGTATAAGATTTGAAACCCGAGAGTCCCACGTTAAAACGGGGAGACTCTCGGATACGAATATTCACGGGGTTACAGTAAGAGCATACGGGGGTTCTACAAAATAACCGAGAGTGAGAACACTTCTTGTAGAATATCTTCTATGCAATAAGCTTATAAAAAATTAAGACTTGAATAAAATCTCAAATAGAATTATCTTTGTAGGATTGCGGGAATAGCTCAGTTGGTAGAGCGCAACCTTGCCAAGGTTGATGTCGCGGGTTCGAGTCCCGTTTCCCGCTCTTTCTATTTGTAGCAGGAATTTGAGTAATTGTTAACTGCTACATGTTCATTGTAAATTGATACGGCGTCGTACCCAAGTGGCTAAGGGAGCAGTCTGCAAAACTGCCATGCATCGGTTCGAATCCGATCGACGCCTCCAAAAAATCCGATCGACGCCTCCAAAAAATCCGATCGA
>JAJTBN010000106.1 GCA_021286895.1 Bacteroidota bacterium
CGAGAATATATCCTGCAGATTCCATTTGAACGCGAAACCTACGAATGCGTTGTTCGAAGGATACAGGTCGCTACCGTGCTGATAACTGTACCCCATTATGAATCCAAGGTCGGGAAGGAAACTGAACCTCGAAGCCCTTATCGCGTTCTCCGATTTCAGTTTCGTTAGTTCGGCTATCTTCAGGTCGTTGTTCTTTTCGGAAGCCTCGTTCAGATACATGTTGACGTCCGGAAGTTTCGTGCTGTCGTATCCGTACATTACCGGTTCGAGTTCGAGTTTCTTCGATTTATCAAGCCCCGCGATGTGCTTCAGGTCGGCTGTGTAATCGTCTATCTGTATGTTCAGTTTCAGCAGGTTCTGCTCTTCTTCGGCAACATTCGCCATAAGCCCTGCCCTGCTGACTTCAATCGTCTTGCCCGCCAGCAAGGCGCTCTCCACATCGTATAATTTCGTCTGCGCTAATTTCAGTTTTATTTCCGATTCCTCCCTCTGCTTCTGCGCGATGAGTATTCCGTAATAAAGTTTTTCTGCCGCCTGCTTTATCTGAAGCCGCGCCTTTTCCTTTTCCGTAATCGCTATCTCAAGTTCTGATTTCGAGACCTGAACGCCCGAATTTATCTTCCCTAACTGGGTTATCGGCTGGTAAAGCGATACCGACGAGTTGAATAAGTTGTGATTCCCGAGAACAAATGTCTTGTCTGCCGCGGGCATCGGTATCATAAGCGGTCCGAGCGGCAAAATGCCGAATGAACCCTTGTCGATTGTCAGCGAAGGCATGTCAGTATTATATTGATACGCGCTGTTCAATGTGACCGTCGGAAAGTACTTTACCTTTTCCTCGTTTACCTTCTGACGCTTTTCCTCGACTTGCAAATCCTTTATGTTCAGCAGGTTGTTGTTCCTCACTGCCAATTCCGTTACCTTTTCCAGACTTATCTTTTCCGTTACCTGCGCGTGAAGCGCTCCCGCTGACAACACAATCGTTAAAATAATAACCGGTAAAGTAACGTGATTCTTTATGAATCCCGTTTCTTTGCCCATCGGCGTTTCCATAAGATGCGCCTTGTCTTTCGGATTTATAATCATCACGAACAGAACCGGAACGACGAGAAGCGACATCACCATCGAGAAAAGCACGCCGACCGCGATTACGCTCGCGAGCGGACTCCATAACTGCGAACCCGAAATTATCATCGGTATAACGCCTATTGCCGCCGCGCTCGCCGTCAAAAATATCGGACGAAGCCTTCTCTTCCCTGCTTCGAGCGCCGCCGCGGGGATTTCGTATCCCTTCGCGATTAGTTCATTCGTGTAATCGAGAAGTATTATCGTGTTTCTTACTACTATGCCCGATAAACTAATCAGTCCTACAAATGCTGTGAATCCGAAATTGTTGTGTGTCAGCAGCAGCCCGAGGAACGCCCCGAATATGCTCAAAGGTATCGACATCATTACGAGAATCGTTTCCTTGAGATTCCTGAACTGGAATAAAATGATTACGAAAATCAGCACAAGACTTATGCCGAGCGCGACTTCCATCTGCGCGAAAGTTTCCACCTGACCCTCATGCTCGCCGCCGTACTCTATCCTGTACCCGAGCGGCAAATTAAGTTTCGCGATTTCGTCTTTCGCCGCGTCTAATACCTGCGACGGCAGAACGCCGTTAATCGTTTCGCTCTGTACCGTGAGCGTTCTTACTCCGTTCCTGTGCATTATTCTTCCCGTGTACCAGTCCGATTTCAGTTCTGCAATCTGCCTCAAAGGTACGTCGCTTCCCGTAACGGGCGATGATACGTACATGTTCTGAAGGTCCGTGAACGAGCCTCTGCTCTGCTTGTCAAGCCTCAGCACAATGTTCACGGGATTGTTTCCTTCGTACATCACAGAAACCGGCGCCCCGTTGAATCCTGTGTAAGTCAGTTTCGATATGCTTCCCGTCGTGAATCCCAGCCTCTTCGCGTCTTCCTTCACCTGTACGTCGACTCCGTAATAATCCTGCATGAAGTCTGTTCTTACAAGCGCCGTTCCGTTTATATTGTGAAGTATGTCCTGTACCTGCTTCCCTATGCTCTTCAATTCATTAATATCGTCGCCTGATATTCTTACTTCAACGGGCGCAATCGTGTGTGTCCCCTGCTGCATCAGTTTCACATCAACGTCGCCTTCGGGTATCAAAGCCGTTACCTTGCCTGAAAGTTCCTTTGCGAATTTTTCAGCGTATTCGTTGCTCTTCGTATTTATCAGCACCTGAGCGTAATTAGTTACTGGCACCTCAGGCGAATAATTGTAATAAAATCTTGGCGCGCTCGTGCCGATGAACGTAGCGTGGTTTATTACCCTGCCGTCTTTCTGAATCAAATCTTCTGTACGTAATATCGCTTCTTCTGTCCTCTCAAGTTTCGTTCCCGTTGGCATCCATAACTCAATCACGAACTGATTTCTTTCGGCAGCCGGGAAAAACTTCTGGTTCAGCGCGAAGAATAAAAGCACCGCGCCTGCAATCGTCAGAATGCTTCCGAATACCGAAATCTTCGGATATTTCATGCACCATGTGATTGACCTGTCGTAACCCGCCTGCATCAGGTTCAATACGGAAAATTTCTTCCTGCTTTCTTTTTCCTGATTCGAATGGTCTACAAGTCCTTTCTTTATAAAGGTGTAGCAAAGCATTGGAGTTAGCACCATCGCGACGATGAAAGATGAAGCGAGCGCTATCGTAACCGTAATCGGCAGCGCGACGATGAATTCCCCTACGGGACCTGTTAGTATTACCATCGGCAGAAACGCGGCTATAATCGTTATCGTCGCCGTAAGTACTGGAACTACAAGGTCTGTAGCGCTTCTCCATGCCGCCGTCCTGCGGTCAATCCCCTGATCGAGAAGTTCGACGTAATTGTCGGCGATTACTATAGCGTCGTCGACTACCATGCCGAGCACCACTATCAGCGAAGCGAGTGAGACCTGATGAAGTTCGATTCCGAACGCGTGAAGCAACGCGAATGTCACCGCTACCGTCATCGGTATCGCCGTAGCCGCCACTGCCGCTATCCTGAACGGAAGCAGAAGAACGACTACGATTATTACCGCGATAATCGCGAGGAAAAACTCGCGTATGAAATGCGATACGTTGGAATCCACTATTTTCGGCTGATTGACAATCGTCGTTAAATGTACATCCGAAGGCAGTCCTCTGGATACCTCCCCGATTTTGCTTTCGACGTCTTTACCGAAATCAACTATGTTATTGCCTTCCTGCATCTCTATCGCCAGCATCATCGCGTTTTTTCCGTTAACGAGCGTCTTCGACGAAGGGTCTTCGTATTCCCTCTTTATATCAGCGACGTCCTCAAGCCTGACAACATCGCCCGTCTTCGATGTGCCGATAATCTGATTGCCGATTTCCTTCTCCGTGTTGTAATATCCTTTCGTGTAAAGCGGCACTTTTAAATCGTTCGTCTTGACGTCGCCTGTCGCGTTGATTGAATTCTGCGACTGGAGTATCTGCACAACCTGCGGAAGTTTAATCCCGTATTGCGAGAGTTTCTCGGATTTCGAATTTACTACAATCTGCTCCTTCTGCTCGCCGATACGTTTTATCTTGGAAACGGCCGGAATTGTTCTTATGCCGTCTTCGAGTCTTTGAGTGTATTCCTTCAACTGCGTGTATGTCGCCCCGTCCGATTCGATTCCTATAACGAGCGCTTCCGTATCTCCAAAATCGGAATTCACCAGCGGTCCGATTACGCCCTGAGGCAGTTCGAGAACCTTCGCGGTAATCATCTGATGCCGTAACTTGCTCCAGAATACGTCGGATTCCTTCACCCACTCCTCGAGTTCTACGTGAATTATCACCTGTCCGTCGCGCGTCGTCGAGTACGTCTTGCTCTTCTTTATTTCTTCGTACTGAAAAAGATACTGCTCCAGTTTCTTTGTGACCTGCTCTTCTACCTGAGATGAATTCGCGCCGGGATACATTGCGATAACAAGCCCCTGCCGGATTGTGATTTTCGGGTCTTCCCTTCTCGGCATGCTTATCAGCGAGTACACACCCGCTATGAAGACAAGTATTAAAACTGTCAGTGAAACCTGTGGATACTTTAATGATGATTTTACGAAATTCATTTTAGTCGTTTTTTGAAATTGTTACGGAAGAACCGTCTTTTAATTTGTTTTGCCCGCCTGTTACAACTATTTCATTCTCGTTTAGCCCTGATGTAATCTCAATGTCGTTTCCTATAAGCCTGCCGATTGTAACGATTCTTTTGAATACCTGCTTCTTCGCTTCGTCCACTACGAAAACGTATGACGAGTTGTCGACATCATGCATAATCGCGTCGCCCTGTATCGCAAGGACTTCTTTTTTGTCGCCCGATATGAATTTCACTTCCGCGGTCATTCCCGGCCTTATCGTCAGTCGCGGATTCTTCAGTTCCACCTTCACTGAAAATGTCCTCGTGGTCGATTCGGCGAGAGAACCTACTTCAATCACCTTCCCCGTAAAAGTCTCGTCGAGAGCGGAGACATAAACGCGCGCCTCGTCGCCTATGCCGATTTTGTTCAACTCGGATTCAGGAACTGAAGCGTTCACCTTCACTGTGCTTATGTCGGATACAACGAATAAAGGAATTCCCGTACCGATAATCTCGCCGGTTTCAACACCTTTCTTAAGAAGCACTCCGTTAACAGGACAGTAAAGTCTTGTATCGGCAAGATTCTTTGTGTGAAGTTTTACCTGCGCCTTAGCCGACCTCAGTCCGTTCGTGATTTTTGAAAAATCACCGTCCGAAACGCTGCCTCTTTCATGCATCATGTTTAATCTGTTGTACTCGTCCTGCACCTGGTCAAGATTTGCTTCGGCAATCTCTTTCGCTATACTGTAGTTTTCAGGGTCAAGGCTTGCAAGCAACTGCCCGGCGGAAACTGTGGAACCCTCGTCGCCGGCTATGTAATTTATTTTGCCCGAAACCAGAAAACCAAGTTTTATCGTCTTTCTTCCCTCAATGTTGCCGCTGACTGAAATTTCCTTGTTAGCGGATACCCTGCTTATTTTCCGGGTGACTACGGGAATATTGCCGTCGCGGTTATCGCCTGTCACCGGTTTTATGCCGCATGACTGAAGACCGATTATCATGACAAGAGCAATAATTCCTGAAATTAGGTTTTTCATTTTAAAATTTAGTTTATTGTTTATTGAATCAATTATCATTTATAATCAAAAAAATTTATTTTCCGTTTTTTAGAATACCGTGTTTCACTGTAAATTTAACTGTCGAACGGATATCGTTAAGGCTGATTTTGCTTTTGTTCATTGCCCACTCGAGAATAAGTTCGCTGATACCGCCCAGCAGGAAAATCCTGAGGAGACTGGCATCGATGTTCTTGTTGAACATGTCCTTTTCTACGCCTTCCGCGACAATACGCTCGCCAAGGTCGATGAACTTATCGAAATACGAAGTTAAATTCTCCTGTCTTCTATGCTGAAAATGTTTTTGCTCATTCGCTATAATAATCGCTGAATCAGGGTTTTCGGCGAATGTATCGAAAAGCATATCCATCATGAAATCGAATTTTTCCGCGTTTGTAATGTCATCCCTGTTCGTCAGTTCCAAAGTCCTGTCGTAAAGTTCTTTCCAGAAACCCTCAAGAATCTTCATCAGGATTTCCTCCTTGTTCTTGTAATAAACATACAGGCTCCCGTTCGAAACCTCCGCGACATCCGCAATCCTTGACATCCTCGCGTTATGGAAACCGGCATCCGCGAAAACTCTCGTCGCCGCCTTTATTATGTCCTCTTCCTTATTTCCTTCTTTAATTCTCATATCTTTTATAATGATTAATGAATCACTAATCAAAAATAGATGTAATGGATATTAATGTCAAGTGGAAAATGAAAAGAGCAGAAGTTAGTAGTTAGAAGTTAGTAGTTAGAAGAGAGCAGGTTTAAAATCAAGAAACAAGAAGCAAGATTCAAGAAGCAAGAGAGCGGAAATACTTAGAATCTAAAATCTCGAATCTAGAATCTCGAATCTAGAATCTAGAATTTAGAGGAGCTTGAATTCGAAAAAAAGGAATAGTCATGCTGAAGAGCCCGCGGAGCGGGCGAAATATTGGTAGAAAAACGAATAGCCATAACAATAAGCCTGCGAAGCAGGCGAAATATTGGTAGAAAAATGTATAACAACAACAATAAGCCTGCGTAGCAGGCGACATATTGGTAGAAAAATGTATAACCACAAAAATAAGCCTGCGAAGCAGGCGAATTATTGGTAGAAAAATGTATAACAACAACAATAAGCCTGCGTAGCAGGCGAAATATTGGTAGAAAAACGTATAACCACAAAAATAAGTCCGCGTAGTAGGTGATATATTGGTAGAAAAACGTATAACCACAAAAATAAGCCCGCGTAGCGGGCGACATATTGGTAGATCCCCCATGGCTCGGGATATCTACCTGACATGCCGACGCTGCCGGCTGATATCTTCATTGTAGATTCGGGATTTTAATACTAATTTCAAGTAGGAAAAAATCTGATACTTCATGAAAATCGTTAAAGCACTGTCGCTGGTCATATTACTTGTTCTGTTAATTGGCGCAATTTATAACCTCTACCCTGAAGATAATCTTCCTTCCGGAATCAAAATCGACAGCCTTTCCGTTTTTAAATCGAAAAGAGAAATGCTCGCTTTTTCAAATGGTAAATGCGTTAAGATTTTTAAAATTTCTCTCAGCAAAAATTCCGTCGGACACAAAGAATTTGAAGGCGATAAGAAAACACCTGAAGGTATTTATTATATTAATGATAAAAATCCAAACAGCAGTTATCATAAAAATCTCGGAGTGTCATATCCCAATCAAACCGATATCGATTGCGCGGAGAAACTCGGTAAATCACCCGGCGGCGATATTAAGATACACGGAATTAGGAATTATATGGGAATCATAGGCAAGTTTCATCGCCTCTCCGACTGGACTCTCGGCTGCATCGCTGTTACCAATAGCGAAATAGACGAATTGTTTGATGCCGTCGATATTGGAACATTAATCGATATTTACCCTTAATCCCGTACCTCGAAATACTTTAAATATTTAATTGAGCATCCTATAATCACTCTGCCAAAAATCAACATCAAATACCATAAAACGTCTAAAAATCGCTCTCGTAAACCATAACTCTTATATAACTATGCAAGTTATTTTTCAAATCTGAAAATCCAATTTATAAACACCTGTTTTCCCTTACTCTTACAAGCCTAACGGTCATTTTTCGACGCGGATATATCACGTCTGCGTTATATTTGTATGTACTTTGTTCTTTGACATTTTCGTTCAGCGGTTACACCCGCTCGTTCCAAATTAAAACTTTCTGACACTTTTTGATACGTTTTTTTAAAGGGAACTCTAATTTCTTGATTTTCCGGTACCGGTCTCCGTAATTGTGACACTTTTTATGTCATTTCTGAAACGTAAATGATATGTCAGTGTCATAATTCCTGCTGCTTTGAGAAATAATGATAATTTTTGATAGGATAATAAAAATTTTTCCATCAACTGTTTGTTTTTTCAATTCCGGTAAGCCCCGATTACAAAAAAAAGTAATCATATTTGATAGGTTTTCTCACCAATTATCATCCAATTATCATTTTTTTCTCATTCAGAAAAAGTAAAAATTCTATTTTCGATTTTCCGTTTTCCAATCGGAATCAACTCAGTATTGAAATGTTGACTTTATTCCGTTATTTTTAACATGATGAAATACGTTTTCCTAATACTGATTTCTATCATCACTATTATCATTCTCTGGCTCAACTTCAGCCTCGTTACCGGATATTCATCAAAACAGGACGCGGTGTCGGATGCCGTTATCCATCTCAACTTCCTTGAAACAGAACTTAAACAAAACCGTCTCGGCGACAGAATGCAGCAGTCTTATCCCGAAGGTTTCGTGTTCATTAACGCTCTCTACGGTCTATCATGGTGCGAACTCGCCCTTTCGTCTCAGGGAACGGACCCCGCCATGAAAGAAAGAGCGCTGAAGGAAGCGCTTTTCGCTTACAATGAAATCGAAAACGGTAAAGCAAAACTAAATTTCGATAAAACACTGTATCCTGAATATGGCATTTTCTACTTCGGATGGAAGAATTACCTGCTGTCTAAAATTCTGAGCATCGATACCTCATTCGCCGGACACGAAAAATATTCCGATGCTTTCTATTCAAACTGCTTCGTGCTTCATCAGATTATTACCGGCAAGGAAAGCCCCTATGTGCAGTCGTATAAGGGGCATACATGGCCAGCCGATATGTTCGTCGCGGTTGCCTCACTTAAAAACTATGGAAGAATTTTCGATTCGAGGTATGAAGATGATGTCTGCGTTTGGATTAAGAAAGTCCGTGACAGACTCGATTCTTCCAACGGGATGATTCCGCATAAAGCGGATATAAAGAACGGATTCGCGGCGCAGAAAACAAGAGGCAGTTCAATGAGCCTTATACTCAGGTTGCTTCCTGAAATCGACTCGTCTTTTGCCGCGCAGCAATACGGACTTTTCAGTAAAGATTATGTTTCCTCGTTTCTCGGACTTCCCTATCTTCGGGAATACCCGAAAGGTGAGGACGGAATAGGAGATGTCGATTCCGGCCCCGTTGTTTTCGGAATAGGTTTCTCCGGCACGGTAGTAATGACCGGCGCGTACTCTGCGCTCCGGCTTAATACCCTGTCTGAAAATCAATTCCGCGTATTAAACACATTCGGGTTCAGCACGAAATCCGGGAATACAAAAATGTTTCTATTCGGAAAATACCCTATGGCCGACGCGTTTATCGTCTGGGGTCTGACTTCCGGTTTAAACACCCGCTCTTTCGTCAGTAGTAATATGTATTTCTGGTTTCCGGCTTTCACCTTGGTCGGGCTGTCAATTTTATTGGTATTATGGTTTCCTTTTTTAATCAGAAAGAAAAAATCTTCCCAAAAATCAAATATTTAATACCACGAAACGTTATTTGCTCGTTTCGTTTTTTATTGCTCTTTCTTTTACCGCTTCCGCTCAAAGCAATGCAGTTGACAGATACTATCATGCGGATAGCCTGCTTAATTCGGGTAAGACTTTTGAGGCATATAAAATATACAAGGATATACTCCCGGGTCTAAACTACAAAGATACTCTCTACGAATATACGGCATGGTACTATACTTATGCGGTTTCTCTTCTGGAAAATGATTGCAGAATGAAAGAAGACTTTACAAACTCGCTCAAATACGGCCTGGAGGCTTATAATTTTATACGGGCTAACAAATATATTTACGATAAGGAATATGCCGAACGTGAGCAATGGATGATTAAAAACATTATAGTATCTTATTTCGGTTTGAACAAATTAGATGAAGCGGAAAAATATAAAGCGATTCTGTATAAAGGCTACAAGAACAATACCCTGCCGACCGGGATTGAGCAGTATTTCAATTTCGATTTTTTCAAACTTGACGGCAAAAATGTTTGGGGATACGAATGGTTTCAGGAACTTCCTGAAGACAGAAATTCTATGAGTTTCACAAAAGTGGTTTATTACGTCTACTCTACTAATGAAGACGGTTCCGACAAAGACCAGTTGTATAGGTTTCATGTACTCATGTTTCATCAGGACCCGATAAATCCAAAATTCGATTACATTCTCGAAAAACAGCAGGAAATAGAGGGGAAAACGTTTTACTATTCATACTACGAATACAACTATAAAAAAGACATCGACTATTTGAAACTCCGTAGTGACGTTAAAAAACATATACAGAATAAAATTCCATGGAGTTCGATGAGATATTACAACAGATAACATGTACGATGACCGGCGGTAAAATACAGATCTTCAAAAGTGTAATAAAGCAAAAATATTTCCTCAATATTTTTTTCTCGTCACGAAGCCCCAGCTTCGTGACGTCCGTAATATGTCGCCTGCTCCGCAGGCTCTTCAGTTTACTATTCCTTTTTTCGAATTTAAACTCCTTTATATTCTAGATTCTAGATTCTAAATTCTAGATTCTAGATTCTAAATTCTAGATTCTAGTCTCGTGCTCCTCTTGATTCTTGATTCTTGATTCTTGATTCTTGATTCTTGATTCTGATCTAAATTTTTCTCGTCACGAAGCCCCAGCTTCGTGACGTCCGTAATATGTCGCCTGCTCC
>JAJTBN010000107.1 GCA_021286895.1 Bacteroidota bacterium
AGATAGTTTATGTTATCTTAATTATTAATATTTTCGATAAAATAAACGAAATTCATACAATATTGAGAAAAAATCTGAAATTTTATATCAGAGCAATCGTTCTTATTCTCGCGGTTTCCGGCATGTTCGCGCTGCAATCCTGCGAAAATAATCCGAACGACCTCGGACTCGAATTCATTCTGTCCGATACGCTCAACACGAAGGTTCTGGATTCGAACAGGGATACTCTGCAGATAACCTCCAATAATTACAAGAAATTCATCAATACTTATACAATTGGGAATTTCTTCGTCGGCAAATCGGGCGGTTATGAATCCAAAACTCTTCTGAGATTCAAGAACCTTTCGCAGAATTATCAGGGCGGAACCGTATATTCAGCCACACTCAGAATACATTATAACAAATACGCGTTTACGGATTCTCTCGGCACTGTTTCTTTCAATATGTATCCGCTGAATATGTATTACGATTATTCGACCATGACGCTCGATACATTCTCGATGTCAAATGTCGGTACTACGCTTATCGGCTCGTACACGGGCGCTCCGACTGATACTAACGCGATTAACATTACACTGGACCCCGCGACGGTCAAGAACTGGCTTGAATATTCCGCGGACACTACTTACGCTTACAAAAATTTCGGAATGGCGTTAATCGCGAATTCAAACAGTAATACGATTAAGGCGTTTTCAAAATCGGTTTCCGGCCTTGTGCCAAGACTTACGATTGTCGTGAATAAAAACAATTCGACGGATACGCTCACATACGAAGATACCGGCTATCTCGACTGCGTTACTTTCTGCGACGCGCCCGCGTCTTCGGTGCTTCTCAACGACAGGATTGTCCTTCAGAACGGAATAATTTATAACGACATTCTGAACTTTAACATTTCGAAACTTCCCGGAAGAGTCACTATCAACGAGGCGTACATAAGACTTAAACTCGACAGGGCGAATTCGATTACTACCGCGACTAATCCGAATATATATTTCCTGCTTGTTTCGGATTCGGCGGCAAAAACATATACGGGCGACCCGATTTACTTTATACAGGATGACTCGGTTACTTATTCGATAAGGGTTAACAGCATTTTTCAGGCATGGAACTACGGCACTACGACAAATCTCGGACTTATGCTCAGAAATCTCGGCGATATTGTGAACATGGATAAATTCGTATTTTACGGACCTTCGGTGCAGGATACAACCAAACGTCCTAAACTTGTAATTAAATACACGCCGAGGGGGTAAAGATGAAAAAATTAATTTTATCAATCATAGCCGTTGTCATTCTTGCTTCCTGCGGTTTTGCCCAGGAAGAATTTTCGATGGGTTCTCCGTATTCCGCTTTCGGTATAGGCGAACTCAGGTATTCATCAAGCGTCAGGACCGACCAGATGGGAGTTCAGGGCATATCGCTTTTCGGAAATTACATAAACGCTCTCAATCCCGCCGCGAATACATACCTTAAAAACGCTTATTTTTCTCTCGGCATGAAAGTGCAGTTTCTGAAATCGGAGAACGAACTTTCAAAGACGAGCGTTTCAAACGCTAACGTTACCGGTTTTAATTTCGGAGTGCCGATGTGGGACAGGTACGGCCTGACTCTGATAATGGGCTTTAATCCTTATTCGCTTACGCAGTATAAATTCTCAGGTAACGTGAACGACCCGGAACAGCCTTACGTAGCCACATTCGCGGGTATGGGCGGCCTATCAAGACTTAACTTCGGTCTCGCGGGCAGACCCGTTGATTTTATTAACCTTGGTTTTGAATACAATTACGCGTTCGGCAATATCAAGAACCTTACATTCTTCAATTTTAACAATCAGAACAACACTAACACTTATATCAGAAGCGAGAACGACCTGAAAGGAAGTTATGTAAAGGGCGGCATCGTGCTCGACCTCGGCAAACTCATCAAAAACAACAGCGTATTCGAGAATCTGACAATCGGCGGCTTTTATCAGAATAAGTTCAATCTTAATTCCACGATAGACGAGATTTACCAGACAAGCCTTTCTAACAGCGATACGGCGAACGTGTTTAAAGGCGACTGGAGCGTTCCCGAAGCCTACGGTTTTGGAATAACGAAGCAGATAGGAAAACAACTTATTGTATCGTCGGATATCTCATTCCAGAAATGGAGTTCGTTCAAGCCCGAGACTCTTATTCCCGTCGAGTACACGGACAATTTCAGGTACGGCGCGGGATTTGAAGTTCTGCCCGCCGTGAAGAAAGACAGGAACTGGCTTGAAAGCATGACGTACAGAGCGGGATTCTCGTACGACAAAGAATATTTCAAAATAGGCGGCGAAGACATTAACCACTATTCAGTCAGTTTCGGCGTCGGCATTCCGATAAACAACGAAAACGGAATCGACATCGGACTTGAAATGGGAACGAGAGGCAAGAAAGAATCAGGCCTCGTAAAGGACAATTACATTAAGGTTTCACTCGGACTTAACTTCGGCGAGTTCTGGTTTATAAGGCCGAAGGACGATGACAGATAATAATAAAAAGTTTATGAAGATAGCAATCGGTTCCGACCACAGGGGTTTTCCTCTGAAAGAAGGATTAAAAAAATATTTCGAAAGCAAAAAAATAGCGTACGAAGATTTCGGTACATACTCGACGGACAGCGTCGATTATCCCGACTACGCGAAGAAGGTCTGCGACGCTATTAACGGCGGATTCCGCTTCGGCGTCCTTATTTGCGGAAGCGGCATAGGCGTCTCGATGGCCGCCAACAAACACAAAGGCATTCGCGCAGTCAACGCCAATAACAACAACATGGCAGAAATGTCGAGAAGACACAACGACGCTAACGTGATTTGTTTCGGCTCCGATTTCACGGACCTCGAACATGCCGAAAGATATTTCGAAATATTCATCAGCACGGATTTTGAAGGCGGCGAGAGACATGAACGCCGCATTAAAAAAATGGACAATAATTTAATATAATTTTATGGATTACCTGAAAAATACAGACGCGGAAGTCTTTAACGCAATTTCAAACGAGACCAGAAGACAGGCTAAGAAACTTGAAATGATTGCTTCCGAAAATTTCGTATCGATGAGCGTTATAGAGGCTCTCGGTTCGACACTTACTAATAAATACGCCGAGGGATACCCCGGCAAACGCTACTACGGCGGATGTGAATTCGTCGACGTAGCCGAGGACCTCGCGCGCGACCGCGCTAAAAAACTCTTCGGCGCGGAATATGCGAACGTTCAGCCCCACTCGGGAAGCACTGCCAATATGGCGGTTTACTTCTCGTTCCTTAATCCCGGCGACAAGGTGATGGGCATGGACCTTTCGCACGGCGGACACCTTACGCACGGCTCGCCCGTGAACTTCTCGGGACAGTTGTACAATTTCGTCGCGTACGGAATCAATCCCGAAACGGAAATGCTCGACTATGACATGATAGCCGACAGGGTTGTCGCCGAAAAACCGAAAATGATTACCGTAGGCGCAAGCGCGTACTCAAGAAATATCGATTACAAGAAATTCAGGGAAATAGCCGATAAGGTGGGCGCGTTTCTGTTCGCCGATATCGCGCATCCCGCGGGACTCATCGCGAAGAAACTTCTCAACGACCCGCTCCCTTACTGCCACGTTGTCGCTACAACGACGCACAAAACCCTGCGCGGTCCGAGAGGCGGACTAATTCTTATCGGCAAGGATTATGAAAACCCGTTCGGCAAGGTCGCTCCGAAATCCGGCAGAAGGAAAATGATGTCGGAATTAATTGACTCGATGGTCATCCCCGGAATACAGGGCGGACCGCTCATGCACGTAATCGCCGCCAAGGCCGTCGGCTTCGGCGAAGCGCTTCTTCCTGAATTCGAGGATTACGCGAAGCAGATTATTAAGAACGCGAAAGCGCTCGCGGCGAAACTCGTTTCGCTGAACTTCAAAATTATTTCGGGCGGAACCGACAACCACCTTATGCTTGTTGATTTAAGAAATAAGAACATTACAGGCAAGGCGGCGCAGGAAGCCCTCGACAATGTAGGAATTACCTGCAACAAGAACGCGGTGCCGTTCGACGATAAGAGCCCGCTTATCACAAGCGGTATCCGTCTCGGAACCCCTGCCCTTACTACAAGGGGCATGAAGGAATCCGATATGGAACTGATAGCGGAACTTATAAACAAGGTTATTTCAAACCCGCAGGATGAAAAAACTAAAACTGAAGTAAGAAGCGCGGTTGACGAAATTACGTCGCGCTTCCCGCTGTATGGCATCAGATAATGAAATGGGATTCCTCGACCATCTCGAGGAACTGAGATGGAGAATAATTAAGTCTCTGATAGGCATAGTTATAGGCGGCGTTATAGTCGGCATATTCATCGACTGGATAATGAACAACATTATCTTCGCCCCCGCTGCGAATTCGCAGCCTCCGCTGTCTATTATTAACCTGAGACCTTACGGTCAGTTTGTTCTTTACATGGAAGTGATTCTAATCGGGGGCGCCGTAGTCAGCGTCCCCAATATAATTTATCAGATATGGAAGTTCGTTGAACCCGCTCTGAAGGAAAACGAAAGAAAATATGTGACGAGTGTCGTGCTTTTCACGTCATTATGTTTCATTACGGGGGTTGTCTTCTCCTATTTTCTTCTTCTTCCCGCTGCACTCGGGTTCTTCGCAAATTTCGGCTCGACTATTATCGAGAACAAGATTTCGGCGGATGAGTACATGAGTTTTGTGCTCTCGCTGGTTCTCGCGTCTGGACTGGTTTTCGAACTTCCGATGCTCTCGTTCTTTCTCTCGAAAATAGGAATACTTAAGCCGTCTTTCATGAGAAAGTACCGCAGGCATGCAATCGTTGTTATTCTGTTGGTAGCGGGCATTGTGACTCCGGGTCCTGATATTACAAGCCAGGTGCTGCTCGGAATACCGCTTCTCGGTCTGTATGAAATTAGCATTTTAATTTGTAAATATTCGCAAAAGAAAACGTCGTGAATCTCAATAAAATATCAAAACCGATTAAGAACGAAATCGAGGAGTTCCAGAAAATCTTCGCGGGCACGCTGAAGTCCAACGTCGCCCTCGTCGACCTGATTACTAAGTACGTTCTGAAGCAAAAAGGAAAAAAGATACGCCCGATACTCGTTCTGCTTTCGGCAAAACTCTGCGGAAAAATCTCTTCAAGAAGTTTCGTTGCGGCGACGCTCGTCGAACTTCTGCATACTGCGACTCTTATTCACGACGACGTTGTCGATGAGGCGAAAACAAGACGCGGACTGCCTTCCATAAACGCCGTGTGGAAAAATAAAGCCGCGGTTCTGATAGGGGATTTCTTTCTCTCGAAAGGACTTCTCGTTTCTCTCGACAACGATGAATTTGAATTCCTGAAAACCACTTCCGAAGCCGTAAGACGCATGTCGGAAGGCGAACTCCTTCAGATTCAGAAAGCAAGAAACTTCGACGCGACAGAGGAAACATACTTCAGGGTTATTTCGGACAAGACCGCGTCGCTCATTAAAACGTGCTGCAAACTCGGCGCGCTGAGTTCGACAAACGATAAAGTGAAAATTGAAAAGATGTCGTCGTTCGGCGAAAACATCGGCATTGCTTTTCAGTTGCGCGACGACCTGCTCGATTATACTGGAAGAAAAAAACTTCTCGGCAAGGCTACGGGCAACGATTTAAAGGAAAAGAAATTTACTCTTCCGCTTCTCGTCGCGCTCAGGAACGCGCCCGCTAAGAAGTCGAAGGAAATAATGAAACTCATCAAAAGCGACTCATCGAAAAAATTCGATACCGTCTATTACTTCGTCGAAGAATTCGGCGGTATCAATTATACTATCGACAAGATATCACATTACGCGAACCTCGCTCTCGATTCCCTCGCCCACTTCGCCGACAGCGAATCGAAGGAATCACTTACGGAACTCGTTTCCTTTGTAACAACAAGGGAATACTAAATACTCAATAATTACTTTGCTTATTATTTTGTCATACGGCAAAGGCCGAGATCCTCACAAAAAAAATCCCCGCCTAAGCAGGGATTAAAAATTATTAATTACTAATTATTAATTACAAATTACAAATTAGTAAGCTCTCCAATCCTCAGTAAAATTATTATCGCTATCGCGAGTATTATCCTGTATATGATAAACAGCATATTAGTTCTTGTCTTCAGATAATTTATCAGGAACGCTATCGTCATGTAACCGACAATACCCGAAACCACCGTCGCGATTATCAGGCTTAAAGTATTTTCTTCGAGCAGCGCATGTCTTTCACTGTACAATTCATAAAAGCCGCTGAGGAACACCGCCGGAAGACTCAGCAGGAACGAATACCTCGCCGCCGTGTCTCTCTTCAACCCGCAGAAAAGTCCCGCGGTAATAGTAACGCCGCTCCTCGAACTGCCCGGTATCAAAGCCACCGCCTGCGCGAACCCGATTATGATGCCGTCCATGAATGTTATCTGTTCAAATTCTTTTTTCCTCGACGCGACTTTTTCCGCGATGAAAAGAATTATCGCGAGTCCTATGAGTGAGCCTGCTATTACGTAAAGCCCTCTGAAGTCGCTTTCGATATGCTTCTTAAGAAGCAGCCCGAATATAGAAATCGGTATCGTGCCGATTATAATAAGAAGCGATATCCTCGCGTACGGATCGGAGAAGTCGCGCTTCTTCAGCGCGCCGAAAAATCCCGCGAATAAATCCGCTATATCCTGCCTGAAATATATAAGCGTGGATATAAGCGTTCCTATCTGTATGACCGCCGTGAACGCCGCGCCCGGGTCGCCCCAGTGCAGCAACGCGGGAATGACGCGTATGTGCGCCGTGCTGCTGACGGGTATGAATTCCGTCAGACCCTGAATGATGCCGTAAACTATTGCCTCGATTATTTTCTGCATATTAGAATATAAAGATTTCCACTCCGATTCTGACACCCGCCGAAAACCCGCCCATGTCGGTCTTTCCGCCTGCCCTGTTGTAAACGTCGTTGCCGTCAGGGTCTTTCAGTCCCGAATCGAATATGTTCATTAAATATCCGTTGATGTAACCCGCGACATTCTTTCCTATCTGTATGTCGAAGGTTCCTTCCGCTTTCAATCCAAACCCCGAAGAAGTGTATTTCGTTTCAAGGCTTCCGTATCTCTTCGTCATCGAAGTGAATTCCGGTCCCGCTGCCGCGCCTATCTTCAGAAAGGCGTATTCCATCGGGAAAACGTAATTCGCGCCGAGCAGTATCCTGTGCCCCGCGACGTTGAATCCGTAATCGGGGTAAAGCGCGACGTCGTTGCTCTTTATGAAATATGAATAATCGACCTTGACCGAAATATTCCTGTGCACCTGCCTTTCAACCGCTCCGAAAAACGTAAAGCCCGAACGGAATTGGGTGAGTTTGTCCGATTCGTTAAGAAAATTGTAATTAGGAAGTTCGTAACCTATATATGCGTCGAAGGAATTGGTACTGCCGTAATCGACGCCCATTCCGAACGCTAACGAGGTGTAGAATTTTTTTGCGTTCTGCTCGCCGAATGAAGTGTGCTTCTTGTCCTGCGCTTCCGCGGAGAATGCCGATAATATAAAAAATACCGCGGCGGTAACCGCGGTAATGTATTTAATGTTCAATGTCTTTTTCAAATTAAATTATTTTATGCGTCGATGTTAGCGTACTTCGCGTTGTCTTCGATGAATTTTCTTCTCGGCTCGACTTCCTCGCCCATGAGTATCTTGAACAGTTTGTCCGCCGCGAGAGCGTTCTCGTTCGTTACCTGAAGTATCGTCCTCGTTTCCGGATTCATCGTAGTCGCCCATAACTGTTCCGGGTTCATTTCGCCGAGACCTTTGAATCTCGATATCGCTACTCTTGAACCGCCTTCTCCGCCGCCGGTCGATTCGCTGCTTTCGTGAACAACAGCCTTCCTGTCAACCTTCAGTGATTTAAGTTTTTCGTTCAGATCGTCGTCATCAAAAGCGTACATCTCCGTCTTGCCTTTCTTAATCTTGAAAAGAGGAGGCTGCGCGATGTAAAGCCTGCCTGTATCTATAATCGGTTTCATGTGCCTGTAGAAGAACGTAAGAAGAAGCGTTCTGATGTGAGAGCCGTCGACGTCGGCGTCGCACATTACGATTATCTTGTCGTATCTCGCTTTTGTAATGTCGAAATCGTCCGTGTCGCCCAAACCCGTGCCTATGGCGGTAACCATAGTTCTTATTTCGTCGTTTTCATAAATCTTGTTCCTTCTCGCTTTCTCGACGTTCAGGATTTTTCCTTTCAGCGGAAGAATTGCCTGAAACCTTCTGTCCCGTCCCTGCTTCGCAGAACCGCCCGCGGAGTCACCCTCGACGAGATAGAGTTCGCACATCGACGGGTCTGTAATCGAACAGTCCGAGAGTTTTCCCGGAAGCCCCGAAATTTCAAGCGCGTTCTTCCTTCTGGCGAGTTCGCGCGCGTGCCTTGCCGCCTCGCGCGCTTCTGCGGCGCGCACGCATTTTTCGATTATGCGTTTCGCGATAGAAGGATTTTCTTCAAGAAACTCGTTCAACTGCTCGCTCGTGATTGACTGGATGATACCCTTTACTTCGCTGTTTCCGAGTTTCGTTTTTGTCTGTCCCTCGAACTGCGGCTCGGGAACCTTCGTGCTGACTACGCACGTAAGACCTTCCCTGAAGTCGTCTCCCGTGAGGTTTAATTTTTCGCTCTTGATGATGCCGTTTTTTAATCCGTAGTTGTTCAGCGTTCTCGTAAGCGCCGCCTTGAAGCCTTCAAGATGTGTTCCGCCTTCAATCGTATTGATGTTGTTTACGAACGTGAGTATATCGTCGCTGTATGAATCGTTGTACTGAAACGCTATCTCTACCTGTATGTTTTCCTTTTCGCCCGAAATGTATATCGGTTTCGCGGAAAGGACTTTTTCGCCTTCGTCAAGATATTTCACGAAATCTATAAGCCCCCCTTTAAACTTGAACTCTTCCGTTTTATCCGTTCTCTCGTCTTTTATGATAATCTGCAGGTCCTTGTTGAGATACGCGAGTTCGCGAAGCCTGTCTTCGAGCGTTTCAAATTTAAATACCCTGTTCTTGAATATTTCTCCGTCGGGCAGGAACGTTGTCCGTGTTCCGGTTTTCTGCTTTACCTTGCCCGTTTCCTTTACGGGCTTATCCGGCACGCCCTTCTTGTATTTCTGGTAGAATATTTTTCCGTCTCTGTAAACTTCAACTTCAAGGAACTCGCTGAGCGCGTTAACAACAGAAACGCCTACGCCGTGAAGTCCGCCCGATACCTTGTATGTGTCGCGGTTGAACTTTCCTCCGGCGTTCAGCTGTGTCATTACAACCTGGAGAGTCGAAACCTTTTCCGTCGGGTGCGGACCCGTCGGAATGCCTCTTCCGTTGTCTTCCACGGTAATCGAGCCGTCCTTGTTTATCGAGAGTATTATCTTGTCGCAGAATCCCGCGAGCGCCTCGTCTATTGAGTTGTCAACGACCTCGTACACGAGGTGATGAAGCCCGCGCGTCGAAACGTCGCCGATGTACATCGCCGGTCTTTTGCGAACGTGTTCAAGTCCTTTCAGAACCTGTATGTCTTTTTCAGTGTATGACTGTTCACCGTTGGTTTTGTTGTTCTTTGCCATGTTTGATTTTACAAATTAAACAAATACTATGTCTTTAATCGTTTTTCTGTTCTTGACAGTCTGAAGATGCCTGTTGAGGTTCTTCAGTATCTCCTCTTTTCTCGCGGCGAGTTCCTGCCTCCATACGGAGTTTTCAACCCTCACCATGAGTTTGTTCTTCTTTATTCCCGAAGGAACCGCGAACTTTGAAATAGTCGCTCCCACGCATTCGTTCCATACTTCGGCAATCTTTATCTCATTCATCTTGTCTTCGATTCCCAGAATCTCCCTGAACGAATCTATCTCGTCCTCCATGCAGGTCATCCTGTTCGAGCGCTTCCTTGTGTCTATTCTCTTATTCAACTTTTCCGTTTTCAATTTTGAAAAGCGAAATCTCGCTGCTGTCGTAAAAATTTTTCAGTTCTTTAAGATAATTTTTATCCGTCGTAGTAAGAAAAATCTGTCCGTAATCCTTCAGATGCGAAACTATTTTCGACACCCTTACAGGGTCAAGTTCCGAAAGCAAATCGTCAAGAAGCAGTATGGGCCTGTTTCCCAGCGAATCCTTCA
>JAJTBN010000108.1 GCA_021286895.1 Bacteroidota bacterium
TAGACGCGTCCCGATTTATCGGGATTGCAGAGTATAAAAGCCGTTCTTAATAAAAAAAGAGTTTAGCGCCTGGTGAAATTGATAGAGGCGTCCCGATTTATCGGGATTGCAGAGTATTAAAATTGTACTTACTTATTATAAGAGTTTAGCCCGAGTGGCGGAATTGGTAGACGCGCAGGACTTAAAATCCTGTTGCCTGTAAGGGCAGTATCGGTTCGATTCCGATCTCGGGCACTTGAACCCCGTTGAATTATATTGACGGGGTTTTTTATTTAAGGATATTCGTGCCCCTGCCATGCCGGAATTTCTCGTCAAAACCTCCGTCAAACAATTTTAAGGTAATTGATTAAATCGAAATATTATTCAATATCGAGTGAACCGGTATACCGGTTTGCATCCTCATAACTCGCAGAAAATTATATGAATAAAACCGCACTCGTTCTCGCGCTTGTTTTGTTCTTGCTGTCCAATGCTTTTTCACAGAATACATACGTCGACAAGATTAAAAATTACTGCGAACATCTTGGCTCAGCATTGTCGCAGGAAGGCAATATGCCGGGTACGTGATGGTTCATACCGTCAACTACGAGCCCAACGTCAGGACAATAGGAAAGCAAAACACGACGGTGTGTTTTTATTACACGCCGCCGGGCGACTCCATTAAAGAAGAGAACGGCGCGTCCGAATTCATAGATGTTTACAAGCCGTCTCTGAAAATAACGGTTGAATACAACATTGCCGCCAGCCAGAAAGTCAACGTTGAATATTATTCCGGCGAAAATGGAAACCTCGTGTTTTATCATTACTGCTCGAAAGGCGAATACACGAACGGAGAAGAGTTCTTTTATTTCAATGACGGAAACCCCGTGAAGATAAAGTACATCGCTACTGACCCGGATAAAGAGGTTCTTGAAAAATACAGGACGCCTGATAAAGACTCGGGTTTTGCTAAAGAGGAAATGAAAAAATGCGCCGAAATTCTGCAGAAACACGGAGAATACAACGCCTTCTTATTCAACATGGTGAAGATAGAGAAACTGTATAAATAAACAAAAGCCGGAACAACAGTATTTCCGGGTGTTTTGACGGTTTCTTTACAGGGATGTTTCTTGAATATAACATTAGTTATCGATAAATTTTAATATAAACCAAAACAGGAGGTACCATGTTAAGTAATAATAAACAATACGTCTGTTTGTTTGTATTTATTGCATTGACCACTGCATTAATATCCGGATTTGCCTCTTCGTCAGGAAGCACAAACGCTCAAACGTTTTCTTCACCGAATTTACTCGACACACTTACTCTTAACGCCAATGCCGGCCCGTCCAATAACGGCGGTTCTTCGGGGTGGGCGATGTTCTTCGACCTCATCGGCGGCACACGCGATGTTACGGTCACAGAAATGAGCACCGGCAGTACCGCGACTGCTAATGGGACTTTCACGGTGGAATTATTTACGCGTACCGGAACTTCTCTTGGCGGTCCCGTAGGCTCGGGCCCGGGAAGTTCAACAGACGGCTGGACATCGCTCGGCACGACAACATTCACGCAGGGCTCGACAGCAAACGGCGTATCGCTTCTTTGCCGGATACCGCCGATACTCGTCGGCGCAGGCGATACTGTCGGAGTCGCGGCGAAATTCACCGGAGCAGGCCCGAGATATTACGGAACGGGCACGCCGCCGTACAACATTTACTCGGATTCAAACCTGACACTCATTACGGGCGACGGTCGCTCGGCTCCGTTTACACCGACAGGCAGCTGGTTCGCGTCACGCGCGATGGTTGGAGCGCTTCGCTACGTCGTTAATCCCGTATCGGGAATCGGAGTAATCGGAAACGTAACGCCGTCGGATTTCAAACTCAGCCAGAATTATCCGAATCCGTTTAATCCTGTTACAACGATTGAATTCGCCGTTCCCGTCAGGACATACGTTGTTCTCTCGGTTTATAATTCGCTTGGCCGTGAAGCGGCGGTTCTTGTCAACGGAGAATACTCGCCGGGGAATTACAGGATTAACTGGAACGCTTCGGGACTTTCAAGCGGTGTGTATTTCTATACAATGAGAGCCGGCAATTTCACACAGACAAAAAAACTGCTGCTTGTGAAGTAAAAACAGACTCATATAGGGTTATCGAAAACCCTTTGACAAACAATCAAAGGGTTTTCATTTTTCCGAAGATTATTCAGCCGAAGTAATCGTTCAAGAACACTTCGGTGCGACAAAATTGCCGCCACAGATTTTCACTGATTTATATTAAGCATTTTTTAATCTGAGTAATCCGTGTTAATCCGTGGCAGAAAAGATTAATATTTAGAGACTTCTGAAAAACCCTATCTTGTGAAAACCTCAGCAACAAAAAGCGCATTTCTGTTATGGATCCCGGCCTTCGCCGGGATGACAAACTTATATTACGTAGTTTTTCAGAAGTCTCTATTTAGTGAAATTCGTGATAATTCGTGGCTTAAAACAAAAATAGGTTTTGTGAAATTCGCGACAATTCGCGGCTGAGAAAAGATCAGACAAGGTCAGCAAACACCGCATCCGTCGCATCAGCAAGGTCTGCCGGCGGCAGCAATATCTGCGTGCCCCTTACACCCGCGCTGAAATAAATGTTGTCAAATAACTGCGAAGTCTCTTCAATGTAAGTCGGGTATTTCTTTGTCATTCCTATCGGCGAGCAACCTCCCCGTATGTAACCCGTCACCGCAAGAAGGTCTTTCGCTTTTATCATCTCGACACTTTTGTTTCCGCTGGCGGACGCGGCTTTCTTCAGGTTCAGTTCCGCGTTTCCCGGAATTACGAAAACCACGTAACCCGTTTTGTCGCCCTTTGCTACGAGAGTCTTGAAGACCGTTTCCGGCGGCGCGCCGATTTTGTTCGCGACACTTACCGCGTCGATTTCATCCTCGCTCACTTCGTATTCCTTCGTCCCGAATTTAAGATTCTTGCTTTCGAGTATTCTTACAGCGTTTGTCTTCTTCATCAGTCTCCCGGGTTCATGTATTTGTAAATCGAAATTACGTGACAGTATTTCAATAAATCCTTCAGGTAACTTTTGTCTGCGAACTTATCCTTAAGCCCGCTTCCGAAAATTCCGGTCTTGTCGTGTGTGTTTTGCAGAATATCCGAAATTAAACCCGATGTCCACTTTTCCGGGTTGAACGTATCGTTTCCTTTCGCGCGCTTGTAAGCCGCTGCTTCTTTAACTCCTTTATATAAGGAAAGAAAATTGAAAGGAAACGGCTTTAAAAGATCGTCAGGCCTATAGCCCCTGTCCAGTCTGATTTTCCCGAGTTCCGGCCTGAACTTCCTGTAAATGTGCGCGTAAAGCAGCTGCCCCTTCCTTCTCTTGAACTTACTCTTGCCGAGAAAACCGTTGTACATTCCCGCGAACGGAGTCTTGTACATGAGTTCGACGAAATCGTCGTCGAAGAAGGGAAACCTCGCGGTCACGTAAACGCGGTCAACCTGAATTTCCTGCATGAAATATTTTCTGACGCCTTCCTGAAGTATGAAGAAGAAAAAGCCGAGAACTTTTCCGTACGCATTGTATTTTTTAAAATATTCGGACAGAATCTCTTTTTTAATTTCCTGAGTGCTTCCGTCTATTATTTCCGCGGCGATATAATTTTTCTTCTTAATATCTTCAAATATTTCGTCGAGAGTTTCTGAAGGGTTATCGCTCAGGAAAAGTTTTTCAGAATAATAGTTAACCATTATTCCGACATTGTGCAGCGGCCGCATGACCTCGCTGCCGAAAAGACCCATCAAATTGACGGATGAAAAACTTTTCAGTTTCCTGTATGCGTAAGTGTAATTAGAGCGCATAACCGGAGCAGTGCCGTTTGAAAATTCAACGACCTCAAGCGCGCATTCGTCGTGTTCCTTTTCGTATCTCTCGTCAAGAAGAACGGGTTCGTAACTGAGGTCAAGTTTGCCGCATATTTTCCGCGGTATGCTCACCTGCGTGCTATCCGGCATTCCGTAAGAATAACAAAGAAAATCCTCTTTACTCCTGTCAAGCAGCGCTAAATTCGCCCTGCCGTCAAAACCGCCAGTGAGCGCTACAAGAACTTTTCCGGTATCGGAACAGTAAAGATTGGCATTCTCGCGAAGTTGTGCGCTGAGAAGTTCAAGCGACTTTTTTCTTGGAAGCAGTTTTTTATTGTAAAGCCTCTCGACGCTCCAGTAGCGGGTTTCGGACTTTTCAGAAGCGGAGAAATTATATATCGTGCCGTTATCCGTTCTTTTTATTTCTTTGAAGTAAGTTTTTGTTCCGAGCGTAAAATCAAAAATGAGTTGTTCCGCCAGCGCGGCGTAATCCGGAGTTTTCGGCACGAGTTCTGTTTCAAGCATTATTCTGACAGAAGATGAAATTATCAGCGCTCCGCTGCCGTAATAGTAATATAGGGGAAGAACGTTCAGTCTGTCGGTAATAACCTTAAATGTATTTTGGGTTCTGTCGAATATTGTGATTACAAACGAGCCTTTTATAAAATCAGTGAACCCGTCGCCGTTCTCGGCGTACATTTTGTAAAGGGTCGAAGCGTAAATTATCCGCGGCTTCTCCCCTGTTCTTTCCATGTGTCTTTTGTTCGTATATACCGTGCCGTAAAGGAAAAGACATACACCGTTGAATTCAGCGTAATTATTTTCTGTCTTTTCTCTTTCGAGAAAAACCGCAAACGAATTTTCGTATTCTTTTACGTATTCAACGGCGTCTATATTTTTATAAAAAGGATTTGATAGGAATGAAATTTTTTTTCCGATTCCCTGTTTGCCTGTGAAATCTATTATGTGAAAATAATCGAACATTAATCCTTAACTGATTCTTTTAATAGCCTTTTTCTGATTCCCTTTAAAAGTTTTTTTATTAAATACATGACAAGTTTCGTGTCGTTCCACCTCATATCTCCGACGTAAATCGGCCATCTGAAATAAGACCTGACTATATCGGAAAGAGGAATAATCCCTTTTTGAACATACTCCGCTGAACTGCGTATGTCCCTGTGAAGCGACACCCAGCGGATGTTTATATTTTTCTGTTCTACGGGTTCCTGCTTACCGCCAAGCAGTTCCTTGTAGCACATCATCGCGACGTCGACTCCGAACTTATGGCCTGTTTCATCCCACAAACCGAAACGCGGATTAACCTCAATAAGTTTATATTCTCCGTCTCTGGCGTCTTTTTTTACTTCTATTCCCGACAACCCCCAAAACTTCATATCCTTGAGCCATTTGACGGACATTTTTTTAAGTTTTTCGTCGTATATCAGATTCACGTATGAAGCGCTGCCGAAATGCACGGGCGAAATTCTTTCCTTTATTCCGGTAAACGAACCGAGGCACTCCCCGTTCATGTCCATGTACGAAACGAAATAATGCAGGTTGCTGTCGCCGCCGGGTATTATTTCCTGAACGATGACCCTGTCGTCGTACTTGCTTATCGTACCGTATTTTTTAAAAATCTCTTCCGCAGAATTTACTATTATCACCTTTTCGCCGCCGCAGTATTCTTCCAGGAAACCCGAACGCCACGATTCCGGAAATTCAGGTTTGAGTATGCATGGAAACTCAATGCCCTTCACGAAATTCCTGAGGTCATCTACGCTCCTTGCGAAACAGGTCTTAGGTGCCGGAAATCCATGTTCAACCGCGAGTTCGTACGAGTATCTTTTGCTTGTGAGTTTTCTAAGCAGTCCGCCTTCGGGCATTGTGAAAAGATAGTGCTCTTTAAGTTCTTCGGCATAATCGTTGATAGGCAGAACGAATTTATCGCTCGACGGAATCAGCACAGGTTTAACCCCGAACTGCTTTCTAAAGTTGACGAGATATTCGAAAAACTCTCTGCTGTTAATCTCCGGGTCCGGGCAGACATTTTTAATTCCAAAGCGGGAAAGAAAACCGATTTCGCCGGGGTTGGAATCCAGTCCGTACGCGGGAACACCGAACTTCGGAAAATGCCTCAATATGAAGATTCCCGGAGTGGAAAGACCCAGCGATATGACAGGATTTTTCATTTTAATCTTGACTGAAAAAGATATTCAAATAATTCAAACTGTTTGTAGTAATAATACTTTAGCCAGGTTTTAAACCTGAACACAGGGAAATTTTTTCCTGTAATGAATTTTTTGCCGAAAAGAAGATAGTCTGTTAATCTGATTATTTTTTCAGACTGAAGAAGCCTGCCGTGATTTATTTCCGGGTTTGTTCTTCTGTAATCGCCGGTTGAGAATGTCGGCGGACTTATTGCGTTTACTGAGATGTTTTTGTCTTTCAAAAATTTCGCGAGACACCGTGAATAGTTAATAAGCCCGGCTTTCGGCGGACAGTAAGCGGTGCCGCCCGCGTAACTTACCATGCCCGCGTTTGACGAAAGATTTATTATCTTTCCGCCTCCGTTTTTAATGAGCAGCGGAATGATTTTATTGCAGATTAAAATGGGCGCCGTCAGGTTTGTTTGCACAGATTCTTTGTATTCTTCCGCGGTTATTTCGTCAGGCATTTTGAAATTTTTGTAAGCGGCGTTGTTAATAAGCGCGTCAATGCTTCCCATGAATTTCACCGCTTCGCCGACAGCCGCGTATATATCCGCGTCGTTATTGACCGAGCCGGCGTAATGCCCGAAATTTCCGGAAGCGAAAAGTATTTCCGCTATTCCGTCAGGATGTTCCGGCAGGCTTCTTGAGAACCCGAAGACCTTGTGACCGAGTTCCGTGTAATGAACCGCCAGTTCTTTTCCAAGTCCGCGCGATACTCCGGTTATGAATATATTCATCTGCCAGTAATAAAATGTTTGCGATAAGACTCATAGAGAAAATTCCCCAGAGCCGCGTTACCCTTTGTGTTCAAATGCCAGTCTCCCTCAATCTGATTTTCCGGCGTCATAATATCCGAATACTCAAAATTAATATTATTATCTTTACAATATTGGTCTAATTTTCGGTTCACTTCGCCGTTGTTCATTATTGAAACGCACACGAATCTGTTCCCGTATCTTTTAAAAAATCCGTTAAGACACATTTCAAGGTCTGTAAGGTAAGGCTCTCCTTCCGGCGGAACGCCGGCAGACGGCAGCACCGTCTGCTCGTTTCCTTCCTGAAAAAGCAGAGAGACAAGCCTTATGAACGCGGAATTGTTTCTTAAGAATATACTTGCGTTGGATTTGAAAGAATTGTCTATGTACATCGATGCCGGGTTTATGTCGAAAGGATTTTCGATTAACAGGTATGAATCGGATTTATAAGAGTTAATCACAAGCATAACACACTCCGGTTTGTAAGCGCTCTCATAATAAACCATTCTTCTCAGACAGTCATAAGGATCATACCCGTTGTAACCGAGATTAAGGACGCTGAACATTTTACTGTCATCCCTTAATTTGTTCTGAAACACAGTCGTTGACATCAGTTCAGGGCTTATGTACATGTTCTCTATAAAAGAAGAGCCGAGTACGCAAACGTATTTCGCGGATTCGGAAACGTTCACGTTCGCTCCGGGCAGCCCGAGATTGTTTCTTCTGTATATCTCAAACTTTTCCTTCAGATTCCAGTATTCGGAATAAGGCTTGTAAACGTTCTGGTGTCCGGCCGAAGCCCTCATTCCTTTCATCTTGTAAAGCACGCCGTATTTTGGAAAGCCGAGAAGGTTACCGATAAGGATTTCAACCGCGATAAACGCGATTATAAAAGCGGGCAATATCAGTAAATGTTTTTTGTTCATCAGAAATCACCGTAAATGAACGGTCTGCTTAAGTTCGCTATAAGCCTGAAAAAAGAAAGCGATGCCAGCGCGAGCATCAGCATCGTGAACAGAAGAAAATATTTTATGAAAATTCTGTACATATTATTTTATTTAAACATAAGCCAGCACGCAGTTACGTAGAGAAATGTAAACACGGTGCTGACGGCTCCGAACCACTTTGTTTTAGACATCTTCGCGAGAGAAGGATTTTTCCTTTTCGCGGCCGACCACACCTGAAATACGAACAGTGCGAAACCGTGACAAAACCCCCAGAGCAGAAAATGCGCCGCGGGACCGTGCCACAGGCCGCATATTCCCATTGCGATTAAAGGTACGAAAAATATCTGCCATACCCTGTTTTCGAACGCCCGGCTCATAGGGAAGAACAGGTAATCCCTTATCCAATCGGAAAGAGAGATATGCCAGCCCCTCCAGAACCGGCTGATGTTCGGCTTGAAATAGGGATAGTCGAAGTTCTCCATTATTTTGAATCCGTAAACCTTAGACGCGCCGATAGCGATATCGCTGTACGCTGAAAAGTCCATGTAAATCTGCACGGAATAACCGAGCAGCGCTAGCGCTTTTATTCCAAATGAATATTCGCCGGGATTTGCCCACACGGGCGCAGTAAAATATCCGAGCCAGTCGGCTACAACGAATTTTTTAAATACACCGTAAACAATTCTTGTGAAAGCAACTTCAAGAAGCGAAAACGAAAATTCGTTATCTCTTTCCGCTTCAATTTTAAAACGCGAAAACCTTTCTATAGGCCCTGCTACAAAAATAGTAAATAAAGAACTGTACAGAAAAAAATCTATGAAACTTCCGCGGCCGTTGATTTTCCAGTGAATGTCTGTCAGGTAACTAATATGCTTGAATACAATGTACGAAATTCCGAGCGGAATAAGAATAAACTCAATTTTTATATACGGGAAAGCGTATATGAATTCGTGAATCCGCGCAGTAATGTTCGAGAATAAACCGAGGTATTTGAACGCCGCGAGAACGAGAACGAGTCCCGTAATGGAAATTTTGTGAATGACTGTTTTATCCCTGTGTTTTTCTATCAGGTAAGCGAAAGAATAAGTATAAACGCTAAGAGCCGCGGCCATTATACCGGCAAACTTATCAAAATAAAAAATAAAGAGCAGGCTCGCCGCGGACAGGAAATAATTCCTTGCTTTCTGCCGGGGGATTAGCCAGTAAATCACGGCAGAAGCGGCAAGAAAAGAGTAATATTGAATACTTATAATCACCTGATTTATCCGATAGAAACGATAAGAATTTAGCAAATAAGATAAAGCGATAAAGCGTAATAATAAATTCAAAAATTTAACGGAGGGAACACACCAAAGCAAACACATTCCAAAACATATATATTTCTTAATATTGTTTTTAAAGAATATGGTTTTAAAACTCACGGAATAGAAAATTATTGCTGCCAGCCCGGAAAAGAATTTTGAAGAAATCAAGGAACTTATTCAAAAATCCATTGTTCAATAATAAATATTGTTAAATCAAAAAAAACAAAAATGAAAAGAACAATTATTGCTTTATTCGTTCTCGCCGCGATGTTCGTGCTTTCACAGGCCGTTCAGGCGCAGTCATACTTCACATATGACGGAAAGGATTTTTCCGTGCTTCTAACCTGCAACACGGATAACTCACAGGTAATCAAGGTAGAATTTTCCGAAAACGGCAAGTGGGTTGGCTTTGATATTCTTGACTATACAAGCCTCGAAAACGTTGAAGGAGGCGGTTTCGCGTACACGGTCAAGGACGGAGCGGGAAAGAAATTCCTCGTGGATTATTATCGCACTCAAGATTATATCAAGGTAGTCAACCTTGATACGAACGACGAGTGGACGCTTAACCGGAGGTAACAAGTAGTATAATACGTAATGCAACCCTCCCGGCAGGTTCGGGAGGGCTTTTTTATAAAAAATGCGTAAAAGGCAGGGGAAAGCGGCGTAATTGTCTTGAAAAAGACAGCCGACATGGGTATTTTGCATATCGGAATTCAATATTCCCCTTTAGTGTAACGGTTAGCACATAACTCTCTGAAAGTTACGGTCGTGGTTCGAATCCACGAAGGGGAACATAAAATCTGACCCCGCGTTATCGCGGGGTTTTTTTATTCTTTCAAGCGAACCCGCCGCCATTATGCAGTAAAAAAAACAGATAAACTTATAAAAAATATATCTATATTACAGAATAATACGAGCAGGAAATAATTTTATAATTTAACCTCAATTAGGAGATATACAAAATGAAGTTTTACAAAATTCCGGTTTTTCTGCTGGCATTTTCTTTTCTCTTTTCGGCAAAAATGACCATCGCGCAGGTGGAAGAAAAAGAGCC
>JAJTBN010000109.1 GCA_021286895.1 Bacteroidota bacterium
ATAATTCCGTAACGCTTCTCGATGCCGCCTCTTCCTCGTCTCCGAAAAAATTGAAAGCCATCGTTCCTTCCGTTACGTAGAAAAACAAAATCAGTCCGAGTACAAATGCCGCGCTCGTTAATGCAAGCTTCCTGAAATAAGATGTGAAAAGCCTGTCGTATGCCATAGCGCCTTCTTTCGATTCATACTCGAGTTTGTTTATAACGCTTTCCGCGAAAAAAGCCCTCGGCTCTATCTCATCATAGGCTTCTGTCTGCGCATATACCGCTTTAATTTCTTCATAAAGTTTCGCGCAATCCTCGCAGCCTGACAAATGTTCCATAAATCCAGCCTCCTCCGCGGCTCCCAGCCGCTTCTCAGATGCCTCTAAAAACCTTTCCTTTGCATCTTTACAGTTCATTTTATTTGCCTCTTTTCTGTCTGTTTTCTGTGTTTCTAATAATTAGACACCCCAAATCGGAAAATCCTTCGGATCATAAAAAATATTTTTCGAAATCGCGCCACTTTGCTCAAATATTTTAATTCGATAAGATTTGTCTATCCGTTTTTATTGACGGAAAAATAAAAAAGCGGCAAAACGCCGCTCCCTTATATATATCCGATTAATGTTCTTCATTTATTCTAAATCCAAAATTCCAAAATTCTAGATTCTAGATTCTTGATTCTAACTACAAACTTCTGAAGTAATCGACCATCTCCTTTTGCAAATTCTTCTTCGCCCTCATCAGCAGCGACTCCGCCGCCTTCAGAGATATTTCCATCACTTTGCATACTTCGTCCATACTCGCCCCTTCAACCTTGCTAAGCACGAAAACCGCTTTCTGTTTGTCAGGCAGAGAGTTTATTGCCGTCGTCAGTATCTTACGCCTTTCCTTGTCGCTAAACTTCGTTTCAGGCGTTTCGCTGTTGTGCTCCACACTGCCATCTTCATCAAAACTTTCTGCCTCCCGGTTCCTCTTGTTATCCCTGAGATAATTCAATGACCTCGTTACAGCTATCCTGTATATCCATGTCTTCAGACTTGAATCTCCCCTGAATTTTCCAATCGTCCGATAAACTTCTATAAATACTTCCTGCGCCGCGTCATGCGCGTCATCTGAATTATTAAGAAACCTGTAACAGATGTTCAAAACGAATTTCTGATATTCAATTACAAGTTCTTTGAATAATTCCTTGTCACCATTCAGTATAGCCCTGACTATTTCCTTTTCACCCATTAAAACCGATAGCCTTTTTCTATATATGCTAACTTTAATTATTAGACAAAAATAATCATAAAAAGGTTTATAAGTCCTGCAAAATTAATCTCTTATTATGAGCAGATAACTTAAATTACAACTTGAAGATTCGAGAAACGGATAAACTACTAAAATGTTGATTTAATGAAATGCATTACCTGCCACAATAAATCAAAGAATATTTTATAAAAAGAGTTTTTTAAAAGCTTCTAAGTACTATTTACCAAAAATAAATTACTAATTATAGGCTTTTGATAATATATATTCGTAACCGCGAGTCCTCTGAACAGCAGGAAGACTCTCGGTTACAGAAAAGAGACGTCGTTTTTCAGAAGTCTCTAATTACTAATTGTTATTTGCTATTTGCTAAAACCTTCCCCCCAGCCCAAAAATCACCTGACCTATCACTGGCGATGAAAGCCTGAATCCGTACTCCATCTTCGCGCTTAATCCAAAAGGCAATATACCGTTCAACCCGAATCCGGCCCCGTTCAAAAAATGAAGATTCCCGAGCGGTACACCTTTGTCCCATACAGTCCCTGCATCATAAAACATCGTTGCGTATAAGCCGTATTTGTATGAATAAGATTTCAGGTACTTTATCTTTTTTACAACCGGCAAATCACTTCCGTTGATATTTCCGGGAATAATTATCGGAAACCGTATTTCATTGTTCACTGTAAGAAGATTATCCCCCTCAAAACCGTACCAGTACCAGCCCCTGATAACGTCGCTGCCGTATCCTAAAAATTTGTGGTTGTAATAAGGTATCACCGTACCGCCGGCTAAACTTGTGTTTAACCTGCTCGTCATTATAACGAAATAATTCCCGGACAATCTCACGGGTACAAACCCTTGCTGTGTAAAATCCACTCTGCCGAAATTTACCGTGCTGCTGAACATTCCGTAATGCTCCATGCTCAGATGCATCTGATATCCGCTCGTAGTAAACTCATGGTTGTTCCTGCTGTCATAATTAATTCCCGCTCCGAATAATGCATATCTGTCCGTTCCGTCCTGAGAAACTGTCCTTTTCGCCTCGTAATCCGACACCTTTAGCATCGTAAAACCGCCTTCCGCATATAGCGAAAAATTCCTTGATATGTATTTACCTAACGTAATTTTAATATTGTAATTGTAATAATCGAAGTTGTTGAGAAGATCATCCCGCCTGCCGTAATACGTGTTCCCGTTGTCAAGACCGAGCGCCAGCCTGCTCCTGTTTCTGTCTTTCGAATATCCGCCGCTTAGTGAAGCGAAAAAATGCTCGTTCCTTCCAATCCACGGAATTGAATACGAAGCGTGTATGAACGGATTGTATCCTACTCCGAAATTCATCATCACATTCTCGTTCCTTCCCCTGAAATTCTGCCACCTCACCGACGCGCCTACCCATAACTTATGTATATCGCCGTCTACAGTACCGGCCGACGGCATCGGGTATATGTACCACTTCTCCTTTACGTTCACATTCACTCTGACTTTGTTGTTATCGGACAGTTCCGGCTTAATTTCGGCATTTGAAAAAATACCAAGATTCTTTATCCTGTTCTCATCTTCTGACAAAATCCTCGACGAAAATACATCGCCTCTCTTCGTTTCCATTTCCCTTAAAATAATTTCATCGTCGGTAATCTCATTGCCGGTAAGTTTAATTTCAGAAACTAAAGGCTTCAATGAATCAAGATATGCATACGTCTTAGTTAAATCTGTGGTGTCATTTCTTTCTTTTCCGCGGTGTTGGGCGAAAATATTCACCGTGTAGAAAAATATAACTGCGGATAACGAGAGTCGAAGTCCCGAAGAAAGCAACAACAACGATGTATTTCCCCTCTGTTTCATTTGACATTTTAATATTTCGAAATCCGCGCTCTGCTAAACGTTGACTTCCTACTAAATGGTATTTATGCTTTCTTCAGCTCCTTTTTAGTCTGAAACACATTTCTATTATTAAAATTTCAACTTATTTTTGTAAAAATAAAATACCAATTTAGTTGATAGAAAAACTCGTGATACTCCGTTCGCTGAAAAACCGGAACTACCGGCTGTACTTCTCCGGACAAGGCATATCACTCATAGGTACCTGGATTCAGATTATCGCCATGAGTTGGCTCGTGTATGACCTAACTAATTCGGCCTTCATGCTTGGTCTTATCGGTTTCGTAAGCAGAATACCGACGATATTTCTCGCTCCTTTTGCAGGCGTTATCGTTGACAGGTATAACAAATATAAACTTCTGTTCCTGACGCAAATTCTTGCAATGATTCAGGCTGTCATTATAACGGTGCTTCTTTTTCTCAATGTGATTCAAATATGGCATATCCTCGTTCTCGGTGTATTCCTCGGGATAGTCAATACATTCGATATGCCCGTCCGCCAGTCGCTTGTAATTAAAATGATTGATAAATCAGAGGACCTTAATAACGCCATTGCTCTCAACTCCGCTATGGTGAATATAGCAAGACTTATCGGCCCTACTATTGCGGGCATTCTCGTTGCCGCTGTGGGAGAAAAATACTGCTTTCTTATTAATGCACTCAGTTTTATTGCGATACTCGCTACGCTCGCTATGATGCGACTTCCGGCCGAGACAATCGTCAGGAAACAAAAAGGACATATAACCGAACTGAAAGAAGGATTTAAGTACGTCTGGAATTTTGTACCTATCAGATACATACTCCTTCTGCTTTCTGTGGTCAGCCTGATGGGAATGCCTTTTCAGGTACTTATGCCTGTATTCGCCAAAGATATTTTTCATGGTGATTCCAGAATATTCGGTTTCCTTATGGCTGCATTCGGTACGGGAGCGCTTTCCGGCGCCGTCTATCTTGCATCAAGAACAACAGTGCTCGGTCTTGGCAAAAAAATCGCCATTGCCGCTACTGTATTCGGAGCAGGACTCGTCCTGTTCTCTCTTTCTAAAAATGTCTATATCTCAATGTTCGTACTCGTTTTCATCGGTATCGGCATGATGATGCAGTTAACTTCCAGCAATACAATTCTTCAAACGCTCGTCGATGACGACAAACGCGGACGCGTCATGAGTTTCTATGGAATGGCTTTCTTCGGTATGGTCCCGTTCGGCAACCTCATGGCAGGCTCCCTCTCTGACCTCATAGGAGTCACAAATACTATACTCGTCGGCGGCATTGGCGTGCTCATTTGCGCAGCCATCTACAGCACGAAACTGCCCGAAATCCGCAAAGCCGCAAGACCAATTTACATTAGAAAAGATATTATCAGAGAGGAAATCATAGAAGAGTAATCCACAATTGGCAATCGACATTTTACAGTTAGCGATGAGAACGATTAATATTTCTACTCGTAACAATACCTGATAACGAATCATTCAACCCTTACTACCCTTGCGTCACAACTCCTCTGAAATTCGAAACAATATTAATAACCGCTAATCCGGCATTCAATTTTTCAAGAATACTTTTGCATAATCAACTTAACACTTCCAATGAAAAAAGCAGGCTATCGCCCGCTTTAATTGTTAACTGATAAATGTTAATTACTAATTGTTACAGGTGAATAGTCAGCCCCATCTTTGCAGTCAGATACATCGGATTCTTCAGCTCGTCAGACGTAAAAGATGAATTACTATTTCTTACAACTGTATATTTCTTTGAGAATGTCGCAGACATGTAATTAAGTTTGACTCCGAGATCAAATCCGACTCTCGGAACTAACGGAAATTCCATTCCGCCTCCTACCGCAAAACCGAACGCGGTCTCGCTAACGCTTTCAATCGAGTTATTAAGCTCTATATGTAATACACCCGAAGAGGATGCCGATATATTGCCTTCCTTGAATCTCGAATCATATTTTAGCATATGAACTCCAATCTCACCTGTAATGTAAGGATTAATTCCCGGTACAGGAAAACCCATTCTGCCTCCTACCATAATAGGAACGTCTGTCAGTTTCCAGTCCGGGTTAAAATCTGATGTGTTTCCCGGAAAATTCTCGATGACCTGTCCTTTAAAAAAATCATTCTTGTATTTGTATTGACTGTATCCCACTGTCAAAGAAAAATCCAATCCGGGAAATCCCGAAGAATATAAGAGATATGCTTCACCGAGCACTCCCCCCTTATAAACATCCGAAAATTTTCCCGCAGGCGCGTTGTAACCCACGTTCGCGCCGAAATTAAAAGGCGTCTGCGCCCTTAGGCTTCCAGCCAGTATAAGCAGCAAAACAAACAAAAGCGCTTTTTTCATTTAATGCCCCTTTCAATTGTATAATTTAGTAAATATAAATTTTACTCCGCATATATTACCACCTCAAATTTATAAAAACAAAATTTATACTTCAAATATATTTTTATGTTACAAAAATTGTTTAAGACTTCGGAAAACAATTTTGACTAAGCATTTCCATCGGTGAACCTGCATAGCAATTCGCTCTTTACAAACAGGATTCAATAACATGAACGGGGATTACTCGTAAAAATTCTTGCTTAATTCGAATTCTCGGGAAGTCTCTAAATAACGATACTAGCAGTCCAAAATGTAAAATGCAAAACGTTAACCACTGACTGTAACCCTTGCCTCTCGTAACACCCTCGCCACGAACTCCCCTTTCCCTTCAGTGTATGCATCTCTGTCATGCCGGAACTTTGCCGCCAGTTCGATCTTCAGCATCTCGTATTCAACAGCGATATCCGGATTGTTGATTAGATAATCTCTGAACACAACCTCGTCCTGCTCGCCCGGATATCTCGCATGTACATGAAACGCTTGCCCTTCGAATCCATGCTTAGTATAACCTTTTACAAACATCATATGCGGCGCCGGATTTTCAGGCTTTGGAATATAATAATACCCCAGGTCTTCCATCCCCGAGACAATATTATCAAGTGATGATTCTCGTTCCAGTATAAGTAACAAATCTACAGTCGGCTTTGCCATAATGTCTGGAATCGCCGTGCTGCCTATATGCTCAACCCCGGCCACATTAGAGCAATGCAGAACATTTACTATCCTCACCCGCTCATTGTGAAAAATCTCCTCCCATCCTGCTCTCGCCTCTTCCAGACGGATAGGAAAAAGAATCCCAAGCTCCTCAACACTCATGACGGATAAATTTTTCTCATTTGTATCTATTCCTGATTTTGGGTCCAAAATGTCTTACTATTTTATTAAGACAATTTTTTTTGAGAATGATGTATTCCCGACTGTCATTCTTATAAAATATATTCCGCTCGCGTTCCCTGACGCGTCCCATACCGCTTCGTAACTTCCCGGCTGCATTTTATCGTCAGTAATGACTTTCACTACCCTGCCCGCTGCATCGAATATTTTAATCGATATCGCTTCTGACCCGCGTTTAACGTCAAATCTGAATTTCGTTACTGGATTAAACGGATTTGGATAGTTCTGAGACAACGAATAATTTACAGGTATTTCTGAATTAACTTTTTTGATATTCTCTATGTAAAGAACTTTTGTAGTGTATGAACCCCACAGGCAGGAATAAGCGGCAGAATCCTTGTTGTAAACGCCCCAGTATGTGCATACTCCTTCGTAAGGCGGAGTTACATTAACATGAGGGAACTTGTTGCTAAGTGCAATACTGTATTTTGTGTAATCGCTCCCGAGTCTTATGTCCTGAATTGTGTTCGATGCGTTCATGAACCTTGCATAAACATTTCCGTTATTTTTATCGCAAATATATGTGGAAACAGATTGCGATACCATCTGGCTTTTATCAACTATCAAGTAATCGAACATTCTGGAGAAAGAAAGATTCAGATCTAGCGTGTCTATAGTATATTCATTCGTAAACGTATTGTTCTGCAGATTGTATTCGGCGCACATTATTTGTGTATAGTATGATGAGACGATGACTTCGAAGTAATAAACAAACACGCGGCCATAATTCGCGGAATACGCGAAACCCAGATTCCCGCATGGATATGTCGTTCCGGATAACGAGACTTCACCGGACCACGGATTGTTTTGATATTTTGACTTTCCCTTCACGGAATAATAGTTACCCGTCATTCTCTTTTCGTAAGTTATAGCGTACGCGGTATAATAATCACCGATTTTCGTCATCATCGGCTTCCGGAACGATGTCGTGTCGCCCGATGTGATATTCGTGTCAAGAAGAACTGCTCCCGTCGGTCCGTTTATTCTCCTGTAAATTATCGCGCTGTTCTTTGAATATACAATGTTGAACCTCGTTGAATCGTCGCAAACCACGAAAGGGTTCTCACAGTTGCCGGATGTATCAATCTCGTAAACTCCCGACCAACCGCTGTAGATGTTGTAATACCTTCCGTATATGCCGTACCTGCCGGACGTCGCGTTCCACCTCTGCCACGAAATAAAAAGATGCGAGATGTTACTGTTACGTGAATCGTTGCTGAAACTCGGATTGATATTCTTATACGATGAATCGCAGACGCTTACGGCGGAATCCACAAGCCCGAGATTATTCATTCGTATAATACATATCTTTGAATTCGTTCCGTACCACCGCTCGAACACAAGATAATTGTATGTGTTTTGCCTGTCCTTCCCGTCGAATGAACTGAATTTTGGGTTCTTGTCCACATAACCGCTTGTCAACTTTACAGGATTGCACCAGTTGTAGGATTGAGCAGATATGCGCTTGCAGCAGGTAAAAATAAATAAAGAAGAAAATAAAATAAAAATAAGGGAATTAAAACATAAGGAACTGTTTAATCTTTCGGGGAAACGGAAACAAACATTTATTTTTTGTCTTATACCCATAACTATATCCTCCTGCTGAAAATTACCTGTTATTTAAATAACTTTCAATTAATATTTAAACCGCTGTGATTCGCATCCTGAAGCCGGCACTTTAAGAGTTCTCATATCACACTTTTTATGATTCTTCATATTTATATTGATTTAACTCCGAAAATATTCAATATTGTAAAAACAGTTTCCCCCTTATGAAAAATTTTTGTGCTCGTTTCATTGTCTGTCTGGCTTTGTTGGCACTCTCTGTATATTTTTCGTCCTGCTATACAGTTCTTTATACCGCGAATCAACCTAATATGCCGCTGTTCAAATCAGACAATAAACAGCAGATTAAAGCCGAAGCATCTTTCGGTACCGCAGGCATGGAAGGCAAAATCGCTTACTCGCCCGTTAAACATCTCGGTTTGTTTTTCAACGGCTCATTCCTAACAAAGAACGAAAGGAAACAGTATTTCAGGGAAGTAGGTATCGGTGGATACAGCAATATCGATAAATCAATTGTGTTTGAAATGTACGGCGGATACGGCTATGGTACATCTTCCGACACGGCAGGTCTCGTTGGCGTCTTTTCAGAATTCAGCCGAAGTTCATACGGCGCGTTCAACAGATGGTTCCTGCAGTCAAATATAGGATACGTTACCAATAATTTCGAAGGGGGTTTTGCCATGAGAATCAGCAACGTAAAGTTCACTACACTAAAAGACTCTTATATTCCTTCGTCTACAAGCGAGTGCACTTTCTTTGAACCGTCACTCGTCGGCAAAATTGGAAACGAAAACCTGAAGTTCTTCGGGTCCGTAACTTTCCCTATGCGCCTAAGCGGAACTCCCCTCTTCGGTTTTGATACATATACATTAACTATGGGCGTTCAGGGCGCAATCTCATTCTGAAAATAAAATACAGCTTAAGATTACCTGAGAATTTGTGCTGATTTGTTACTATCAGCGGCTGATTTATTAAAAGTATTATTAAGAGCAATACTCCTCATAATATCCCCCTGAGATCACGCGGTGAAGATTTCTTTTGCTGATTATCTGAAAAATAAATATTTGAATTATAAATTGTAATTTTGCAATTTCAATTTTACAATTTACATTACTTTCTCATCTGTATATACCCGCCCCTGTGCGGTATCGCCGTCTGCACGGATATAAACACGTTCGGGTCAATCTTCTCCACAAGATTCATTACTTCCTTCTGCCTCTTTCGTGAAATCAGTACCATAAGCACCGTCACTCCCCCGCTGGCGCCCTCGCCCGGCATCATTGTCACGCCGATTTTGTTCTCGCGCAATGCCATCGCTATATCGTCGGGATAGTTCATTGAAATTATGTACAAAGACACAAACCCCGAACCTAATTTCTGCTCTATCGATATCCCGATTATCGTGCCGAGCGCGAATCCACCGGAGTATGCGAATATGTTTATGAAGTTGTTAAGATGGCTCATTACGGTGCTTATCGCGATTACCCAGATTGTGACTTCAAAAAACCCGATAAGCCCGGCGCGGTACTTGTTACCGTGTACAGTCGTTATCGTCCTTATCGTTCCGAGCGATACGTCGATAATCCGGAGCCCCATTATCATCAATGCATATAAAATCGTCTCAACCATCAGAATAATTTCTTGAACTCCCTCATGAAAGCCTCGTTCTCGTTCTTAAGTCCCATCGTTATCCGTATGCAGTTCGGAAGACCAAACGGCCTTAACGGCCTAATGATTACACCCTTGCTTAAAAGAGAATCATTCACGAATTCTACTTTCTTCTCTTCAAAAAGGTCGAGCATTATGAAGTTGGCGTATGTCGGAATAAGTTTTATTTTCCCCTGCTGTTCAAGCCCCGCGAGTTCATTATTAAAATACTCATAACCTTCGCCATTAAGTTTCACCGATTTCACGAGGAACTCGTCGTCATCAAGCGCTCCGAGTGCCGCCGCCTGCGCGAGCGAATTCGGCTCGAACGGGAGTTTCGCCTTCATAAGCGTACTTACAATGTCCTCTTGCGCCATTCCGTAACCAATCCTCAAACCCGCGATTCCGTATATCTTCGAAAATGTCCTGAACGTAATCACGTTGTCGTA
>JAJTBN010000110.1 GCA_021286895.1 Bacteroidota bacterium
TTTTTCAAAGGTTTAAAAATAAAGATACATCTTACGGAATAATTAAACTATTGAATAATTTTTCAGTTTCCGAAGTTCTTTATGTCCCGTCTATCGTGGTTTAAATGGTTTCTATAAATTTACTCACTACTAACTTCTGCTCTAATTGTTAACTGCTAACCGCTAATTGTTAATTGAAAAGGTGGCGCTCCTACGGAGCTTTATAATTTATTGAATTATTTGCTATTCGGTTTCGCCCATCCGGGGCTTAAAGCATCAACTCAATAATTTTGATATATGTATGGAAAAAGGAAAACGGGTTATGATTTTCTTAAGAAAATCATTACCCGTTTGTAAACTGGATTCCGGCGTTAAAAGAGCGAACCGCTATGCGGGTTCGCCGGATGACAAAAAAATAATTACTAATTATTAATTACTAATTGCTAATTGAATCAGAACCCGAATTCCGTTTTCAGAATGTGTTCCGCCCCTTCCTCAAAACTTCTCGGTTTGTATTCGGGCATTATCGTTTTAAGATACGCCACGTCGGTTAGTTTCTGGTACATACCGTCAGGCTTCGCCGCATCCCACTTAATCTCGCCGTTGTAATCTACGAGTTTACGCACAGTCTCTACATACTCCGCTATCGTATTGTCCGTGCCCGTTCCCACGTTCACGATTTCAGGCTTGTTGTAATTTTCAATAAGATATATCAGAGCGTCCGCGCAATCTTCAACATAAAGCGCTTCTCTTCTCGGCTTACCCGTTCCCCAGAACACAGGAACGACGCCTTCTTTTTTAGCCGTTACCATTTTCTTTATTGTCGCCGCGAAGAAATGGCTGTTCTGAAGATTGTAATTGTCCTTCGGTCCGTACATGTTCGTAGGCATCGCCTCAATCGCGTTGATTCCGTACTGGTCCCTGTACAACTGGCACGCCACAATTCCCGTGCCCTTCGCGACCGCGTATCCTTTATTCGTTTCCTCAAGCGGTCCCGTCATGAAACGCGATTCGTGTATAGGCTGCGGGTTCTCTTTCGGATATATGCATGTCGAACCGGTGTATAATATTTTTGTCTTCGGTGAATGTTCCTTTACAGATTCAAGCGTGTATAAAATCATCAGAGCGTTCTGATATAAGAAATCCGCCTGCCTCGTGCTGTTGGCGAGTATCCCGCCGACAAGCCCCGCCACCATGAATAGATATTCCGGCTGTATGTTCTTAAGAAAATCATCAACCATCTGCTTGTTCAGCAAATCGAATTCCGTATCTTTAGATACCGCGTAAATGTTCTTGTACCCCTTCGCTTCAAGTCTTCTTACTACCGCGCTTCCGAGCATTCCGCTCCCGCCGAATACCGCTGTCTTTGCTTTGTTTGCCATTAATATTATATGATTAAAATTTTTCTTTCTGTCATTTCTTCAATCGCGTACTTTATTCCTTCCTTGCCCGCTCCCGACTGCTTCAAACCGCCGTACGGCATCGAGTCGACGCGGAACGCGGATACGTCGTTTATAACAATTCCGCCCGCTTCAATGTTCTCGAACGCGTGCATCGCGTGTTTTAAATCGTTCGTGAAAACTCCCGCTTGAAGTCCGAATTCGGAATCGTCGACTTCCGCAACCGCCTTTTCGAAATCGTCGAATGACTGAAGCGTCAGCACGGGCGCGAATACTTCCTTCGAATTCACGTTGCACGATGCCGGCGCGTTCGCGATTACTGTCGGCTCAAGCACAGCGCCTTTCCTGCCGCCACCCGCGAGAAGTTTGCCCCCCGCTTCAAGCGCTTCGTGTATCCATCTCTCAGCCCGCTTCGCTTCCGTTTCGTTTATCATCGGTCCCGCAAGGCAGTTTTCGTCGTCAGGGTCTCCGTAAACAACTTTCTTCGACGAATCGACGAGCAGAGATTCAAATTCTTTGTAAATGTCATTATGCACGAAAACCCTCTGCACGGAAATGCACGATTGTCCTGCTGAATAAAACGCGCCCGTTACAATCTTCGCGGCGGCTGTTTTCACATCCGTGCTTTTATCAACAATCACGCCCGCGTTGCCGCCGAGTTCAAGCGCGATTTTCTGACGTGATAGTTTCTTCTTGATGCCCCAGCCCACGAGAGGACTTCCCGTGAAACTTATCATCTTTATTCTGTCGTCCGCGAGAAATTCTTCTATCTCCGAACCTGAAGAAGTAACGACGTTCACGGGACAGAAATCCAGCCCCGCTTCTTTCGCCGCTTCCATTATAATCTTCACGGTTTCGATGCCGCTGCAAAGCGACGCAGACGCGGGTTTCAGCAGTACTGTATTTCCAGCCGCGAGAGCGGGTGCAAGTTTATGCGCCACGAGGTTAACGGGAAAATTCCACGGCGTAATTCCGAGTATTACTCCGAGAGGAAATCTCTTCACGTAACCAGTTCTGTTCTCGGTGCCTCTCAGCTGGTCGAGCGGAAGAACCTCGCCGTCAATCCTGCGCGCTTCTTCGCTTCCGGTTTTGAAAGTGAATACCGCTCTGTCGATTTCTATGCGCGAGAACTTAATAGGTTTGCCCGTCTCCAGTGTAATGAGTTTCGCCAGTTCTTCCTTCCTTTCGGAAATTCTGCAGGAAACTTTTTCCAGCAATTCCGCGCGGACGTAAGAGGGGACTTTCCTGAACTTCATAAACGCGGACGTGAGGTAATTCAGCGATTCGTTGACCTGTTCCTTTGTCGTTCTGTAAACCTTCTTCACGGTCTTTCCCGAATAAGGATTTACAACGTCAATCGTTTCCTTCGAATCCGCGAACCCGTTTCCGATTATGAATTTTTCCGATTCCATCGTTTTGTTTTTGAAAGTTAAGGATTTTGTCCGTCTTTTTTTAGGCAGATAAAACGAAACCGGTTAAACCCACGGGCTTAACCGGCTCTTACTTAAAACCAATCCGGAATTAATTCTTTTTCTCTTCCTTCTTTTCGTCTTTCTTGCCCGCATCTGTAATTTCATTCTCTATGTCAGAAGTGGCTTTCTTGAATTCCCTTACGCCCTTGCCGATACCCTGCATGAATTCGGGAATTTTCTTCGCGCCGAAAAGAACAAGTATGACTATTACTATAAGAATTATTTCTGGTGTTCCGAGACCAAACATTTTAAAACTCCATTTTAAATTTAAATTACACTTTCCGCAATTCCCTGCAAAAGCCTTAACCCGTCAGTGTTTCCGAGTTTCCCGTCGGAAGCCCGTTCCGGATGAGGCATCATCCCCATCACGTTCCTTTTCAGGTTCTGTATTCCCGCGATGTTCCGCAGCGAACCGTTCGGATTTTCGCCTTCGTAGGTGAATAATATCTGATTGTTTCCAATCAGTTCAGTAAGCGTATCTTCGCTGCAAAAATAATTTCCTTCTCCGTGCGCGACGGGAAGGTCTATGCATTCCTTGATAGCGTACTTGTAAGTAAAGATACTTTTATTATTTTCCACTTTCAAGGACACTGTTTTACAGACGAACTTCAGGTTCTCGTTCTTTAAAAGCGCTCCAGGCAGCAGTCCCGACTCGCATAAAATCTGGAATCCGTTGCAGATGCCTATCACGATTCCGCCCTTTTCGGCGAACCTTACGACGTCCTTCATTATGCTCGAAAACCTCGAAATCGCTCCGCACCGCAGATAGTCGCCGTACGAAAACCCTCCCGGCAGTACGACTATATTCCTGTCGCCGACGGCTCCGTCCTTGTGCCATAAGAATTTCGTGTCCGCACCGATGATGTCCTTGAACGCGTAGTACGCGTCGTGGTCGCAGTTCGAACCGGGAAAAACCACAATTCCGACTTTCGCTTTCGGCATTATTCGCCTCCCTCGATGATTTCAAAACTGTAGTCTTCCATAACGGGATTCGCAAGAAGTTTTTTGCAGGCCTCTTCAGCCGTTTTTTCGGCTTCGGCTCTGCTCTTCGCGTCTATCTTGAGTTCTATGTATTTACCGATTCTGGTGTCAGTGATGTTGTCGTAACCGAGTGATTTCAGTGAATTCTCTACTGCCTTGCCCTGCGGGTCCAGAATGGTCTTTCTGAGAGTGGTAAGGATCTTCGCAATGTACATATGTGTTATTTGTTGTCTTTGATTTTCTTGCTTAATGTTTCAAGGACGTCCTTCGTTATTTCCTTTTCGTTTGTCGCTTTCTTCCTCTTGCTTACCTTCGTCGTGTCCTTTGCCTGAATGTCCTTCCCTGACTTTTCGCTTTCTTCGAAATCTCCTTTGTTTAACCTGTCCGTTTCTTTCAGCATAGGAGATACAACTTTTTTGTCTGTTTGAATCGACTTCTTCAGAGATTCTTTCGGCATTTCAGTGTTTATTTCATCTATCTTGTATTTATCAGTTCCTTTCCTGTCTTCCGGAATCGACTTCTGCATGAACTCTTCGGTCTTGTTCGGCTGTACCCCTGTTCTACCTTCATCATTTATGCCCTTCTCGGTTTTGCGCGATGATTCGAGGTAAGTCTCGTTTACTCCCGTCTTCATTTCCGTCTTCCTCTCAATTCTCGAATCTTTTCCGGTTTCTATGTCGTTCGTTATCTCGCGTCCCGCGATATTTTCATCCTTTTTTGTTACAGATGACGGCGGGGGAGCAGGCGTTTCGCCCGTCTGACGCGTGACAACGGAATTTTCCTGATTGTTCGTAATAAGGTCTTTCCCGTTGAAAATGTAGTACCATCCGAATACGACTATCGCCACGACAGTCAGGCTCATTGCGGGAACCGTCCATACCATTGACTTCCTTCCGAAAAGCATAGAGAAAAATCCCTCGCGCTCTTTCGATTTGGCGTTTTCAGGCTCAACAAGGTTTATTCTCCTGAGAAGTTCATTCTCGAAATCAGCGCCGGCTTTTACCTTCGGCAGTTTCAGGAGTTTGTTCCTTATGTCAATATGTTCATCTTCGCGGTTCAATTTGCTTCTTTGTAAGGATATATGTCCGTTAATAGTTTTTTAAGTTTTTCTCTGGCTCTGTTTATTCTCGATTTCACCGTGCCCATTGGCAGTCCCGTAATTTTAGCGATTTCCTCGTACTCGAGGTCCTGTATGTCGCGGAGTACTATGATTGTTCTGAATTCTTCGTCAAGCGAATTAATCGCTTTCTGTATGTATTCATTCTCTATTCCTGCGTTCGCTGTTTCTTCGGGCGTCAGCCCCGAATCCTTGAGGTCATAGTCTTTTTCGTTTTCGGGGTCGAAGTCGCTTATCGATATCGTGCTCATCCGGCCTTTTTTCTTCGCGTTGGTCTTTGCCGTGTTCACCGCTATTGTATAGAACCATGTCGAGAATCTGGCGATTTCCTTGTACAGATGCTTCGAACGATAAACCTTTATAAAAGTGTCCTGAGCAAGGTCTTCTGCCTCGTCCCTGTCACCGGTGTACCTGAACAAAAAGTTCACAACCTTGTCCTTGTACCTGTACACAAGCTCGTTAAAAGCCCCGGCGTCATCAGCCTGAAACTTCAGTATCAACTCTTCGTCGGTATAAGTTCTGTACTCCGGCAATACTAATTGTTTTACTTAAAAAAAGGGTTTTTTGTTCCTAAAAACTATAAGTTAACGAGACTATGTATTAAGTTGTTGATTACCAGTGATTTATCCTGAGAGGAGCTTTTCAGCGTCCTGTCAGCGGTGTAAATATAGTCAAATGCTTTTTTAATTTTAAGTTCATTCAAATCTTTCATGTACTCCCTGTATAATCTCAGCATGCGCTCCCTGTCTTTCCATATTTTCAACTCGAAATATATTCCGCTGTCGTTGCGCGCTGCGAGTTCCTTGTTCTGAAGTTTGTGCAGTGCAATGAACAGCCAGCCGAGAAGGTTTATGAGGTAAATCTCGGTTTCCTTGTACGACGCTTCCTGCTTCGAGTTAAGACTGTTGTATATGGATATGGCTTTGTTGAAATCCCTTTTGAGTATGGCTTCGAGCAGGTTGTTCTCGCTGAAATCCTTCGTCATGCCTACGCATTGGTTCACGTCGTGTTCAGTCACTTCTTTGGTTTCAATGCAGAATGTCTTTAACTTTTCAATCTCCGAATGTATCTCGTCGTACGACGGGTTCAGAAACTGAAGAAAATGTTCTACTGTTTCATCCGTGATTTTATATCCTTCAAATTCGGATTTAACCCATTCTCTTATCCCATCTCCCGATTCCGTGTTTATGATGTAAATTCCCGCTTTCGTGTCCTCGAATTCCTCGAAGTTAGAAAACGTGAATTCCTTTTCGGAGTTTAGAATGATAAGAACGTTGTCGGGATTCGGATTTTTTATGTATTCAAGGAGTCCTTCCTTGGAACTCTTCTGTATTCCTCGTATACCCGTCTTCTTGACGAGTTTATAGATTATGATTTTCTTATCGGAAAGAAATGAGAGGTTCGAGCATTCGTTTATTACTTCGTCAATTTCGCATTCGTCCGAATAGAACAGTTTCAGGTTGTTCCTCGCGTCGTATCCTTTGCCTATGAATTTATGCGCGAGTCCCTTCACGAGTTCGTCGAGCAGGACTTTTTCGGAAAGGAATAAAAGCATCACGGACGGCACGTCCTTCAGAACCCTGTTCCTGAAAGTTGAGAACGCCGTTAAATATTTTTTCCCGTCGTTTTTCGCTTTTGCCATTCTATAATGGTTTTATGTCGAATTCTCCGCCCTTCTTGTCGAGCAGTTCGTAACCCTTGTCCTTTATCTGCTGCCTTAATTCGTCAGCGAGTTTAAAATCCTTTGCTGCTTTGGCTTCCTTGCGTTTGTTAGCGAGTTCGATTACTTCCGAGGGAATGTCGCCTGCCTGTTCCGCTTCTATCTTCGCGAGGTCAAGTCCGAGTATCCTGTCGAATTCATTCGCGAGGTTAATCTTGTCGTTCGCGTCCAGTTCGCTCTTCAAAACGTCCCAGAGTATCGCGAGTCCTTCGCCTATGTTCAGGTCGTCGTTTATACTATCGATGAATTTCGTTCTGTACTTTGTCGCTTCATCGGAAAGTCCTTCCTTCGCGTCTTTCAGCGCGCCTTTGATTTCCTTTAATTTGTTCTTCAGGTTCTGGAAACCGTTTCTCGCCGCGTCGAGATTTTCGAAAGAGAATTTTATTTTCTTCCTGTAATGCGTCATCAGCAGGAAGTACCTGTAATCGAGAGGGGAGTAGCCCTTGTCGACAAGCGTTTTAAGTCTCAGGAATTCTCCCGCCGACTTCGACATCTTGCCTTTTTCCTCTATTAAAAATTCTCCGTGCAGCCAGTAGTTGACGAACTTCTCGCCCGTGCACGCTTCCGCCTGCGCGATTTCGTTAGTGTGGTGAATCGGAATGTGGTCCACTCCGCCGCAATGAATGTCGAAATGCCTGCCGAGAAACTTAATGCTCATTGCCGAGCATTCAATATGCCATCCCGGGAAACCCGTTCCCCACGGCGATTCCCACTCCATCTGCCTCTTCTGGTTCTTCGGCGAGAATTTCCATAATGCGAAATCCGTCTTGTGCTTCTTCTCGTCGGAGAACGCGATTCTTTTTCCTTCTTCAAGACCTTCTATGTCGAGCAGAGCGAGTTTTCCGTATTCGGGAAATTTCTGCGTGTCGAAATAAACTCCGTCGTTCGTGCTGTATGTGTATCCCTTGTTATCGAGGCATTTTACCATCTCGACCTGTTCTTTTATGAAATCAGTCGCCTTGCAGTATATTGTCGGCGGGATTATGTTCAGCATCGCTATATCGCTCTTGAACGCTTCGGTATAAAACTCCGCGATTTCCCATACTGTTTTTCCTTCGCGGTTCGCGCCTTTTTCCATCTTGTCTTCGCCCTCATCATCGTCCGAAACCAGATGTCCGACGTCGGTTATATTCATGACATGCTTAACTTTGAAGCCGTTGTAGAGCAGCACCCTTTTCAGAATATCCTCGAAAAAATACGCCCTTAAATTGCCGATATGAGCGAAGTTATAGACCGTCGGACCGCAGCAGTACATGCCTGCCTTGCCATCTTCAATCGGTATAAATTCCTCTTTTTGTCTGCTTAAAGTATTGAATAAAAATAATTTCTCCATAATTACAATTTACATTTCTTACGGCTTATATTAAATCCATTTGAGAGAACAAACTCTTTGTTCTGCTTCCCAAGCTCCGGCTTGGGAAGCCATAACACGTTTATTTGCCTTCCCAAGCTGGAGCACGCCACGGCGCATCTTTGACTTGGGAAGGCGAGAAAAATCCGTGTGTATCTATCCAATCCGTTCTATCAGTGTGCTTTGTTAGAAGTGGTGTCAGGTGTTTCCACCTGACACACATGCCGCAGGCATGTACAACATCATTCAATTGAATTGCCCCCGCCTTCAGGCGGGGGTTATGAATATTATAGATGTCGGCTTCAGCCGAAATATCTGCTCTGCGGTATATCCGAACTAACGGAAGGAATAAGAATGGATACGTGAAATCATTGTTAATCCATGGCAGAAAAAATTTTAATAAAACCTTATGGGCTATAGAAAAATCCGTGTGTATCTGTTCAATCCGCTCTATCTGTGTGCTTTATTAGAAGTGGTGTCAGGTGTTTCCACCTGACACACATGCCGCAGGCATGTACAACATCATTCAATTGAATTGCCCCCGCCTTCAGGCGGGGGTTATGAATATTATAGATGTCGGCTTCAGCCGAAATATCTGCTCTGCGGTATATCCGAACTAACGGAAGGAATAAGAATGGATACGTGAAATCATTGTTAATCCATGGCAGAAAAAATTTTAATAAAACCTTATGGGCTATAGAAAAATCCGTGTGTATCTGTCCAATCCGCTCTTTCTGTGTGCCTGTATTATTAGTGCAATTCGCGTAAATTAGCGGCTGATTTCCTCCGGAAACATTCCCGCAAAAGAAAAGTATAACCAATATTGAGTATGGACTTTTATAAAATATTAATATATTTCAAAAAACACTTCATATGGAAAATAACCAAAGACTAAGTATCTACATCTCTATTTCCGCCGTTCTCGCCCTTGGACTGATATGCGCGTCGCTCATAGTTTCCTCGACCTGGCGCAAAGTCGCGCGCAGCAACGTTACAATCAACGTCACGGGCTCCGCTTCCAAACAAATCAAGTCCGACCTCGGCATCTGGAACGGCGCGTTCTCTAACGAATCGCCTTCGATGACAGACGCGTACGCGAAACTTCAGGAGTCTAACACAAAGGTAAAAAACTATCTCGTTTCATTCGGTTTCTCCGCGGAAAAAATTAAATTTTCGGCAATCAATACAGTGACGCTTTATGAACCCTCGAAAGGCGGCAGCACAGGATATTATGACCCGGAAGCGTCCCGAAGCGGAAAAATCACAGGATACAGACTCACTCAAAGCGTTTCCGTAGAATCCGAGGATGTAGATAAAATCGATAAACTCTCGCGCGAAGTTACGCAGTTGATAAATCAGGGCATCGCGATTAATTCCGAACCGCCGCGTTTTCTTTATACAAAACTTTCCGACCTTAAAATCGAAATGATAGGCCTCGCGTCGCAGGACGCGAAAGTACGCGCCGAGCAGATTGCGAAAGCCACGGGCGACAAGGTAGGGGAGGTGCGGTCGTCAAAGACAGGCGTGATGCAGGTTAACGCGAAGAATAATACAGAAGTCTCCGACTACGGAGTGAATGATACGTCGTCGCTTGAAAAGACAATCACCGCCGTCGTCAACGTTACATTTTCTATTGAGTAAAGATTTTTAGAATATATATACTTCGTCTGCTTCCCAAGCTCCGGCTTGGGAAGCCGTAATAGGTTAATTTGCCTTCCCAAGTCGAAGATGCGCCGTGGCGCGCTGGAGCTTTGGAAGGAGGAATCAAGACCTATTATTTTATTATCATAATGCATATGAATTGCCCCTGCCTTCAGGCAGGGGGCTAATGAATGCAAATAAGACCGGCTTTAGCCGAAAATTTTGGATAAATTCCTGAATTGGGAAAGATACACAAGCCCTTCCCGCCCCGACTTACGTCGGGGCACCCCCCCCTAGAGGTGGACATTTTTCCTAAAATTCAAAATTCCGTGTCATGTCCTAAAAAAAGTAGACAAAATAAATTAGTAGTAGTAGTAATTTTTTC
>JAJTBN010000111.1 GCA_021286895.1 Bacteroidota bacterium
TGATTACATCTACAGGTATCCCGGACCGAAACCTCAGAACAAAGAAACGGCAATCGTAATGCTTGCCGACACTGTAGAGGCTTCAACGAAAGCGATTGAGGACCCGACACCGAAGAAACTTGAAGATAAGATAGACGATATTATAAAGAAGAGGTTTATAGAAGGCGAACTTGACGATTGCGACCTGACATTAAAAGATCTTACAAGCATAAAAAAGAGTTTTCTGAAAATTCTGATAGGCATATATCATCAGCGAATAAAATATCCTGAAGAAAAAACCGATAATGAATGATCTTGAATCATTAAAAAAACAGTTTCTGAATCACTTAAGGCTTGAGAAAGCTCTATCCGATAATACTGTCAGCAATTACTCATTCGACATAGGCTTTTTTACCGGCTATCTTTCTGAAAAAAAGGGAATCACCGATATACGTCAGGTAAACGAGGAAATCATAGAAAACTATATATATTATCTCAGAAACCACAAAAGCAAGAACGGCGATTACTATTCGGTTAAATCCATCAACAGGTATATCTCAACTCTCAAATCATTTTTCAAATTTCTGGTATCCGAAAAAATCACTGAAAGCAATCCTTCGGAAATAATTGAAACGCCAAAGACAGCGCGCAATCTTCCTCAGGTACTCAGTGTGAATGAAATAGACAGTATGCTCGGTAAGACGGAAAACGGCGACGTTCTCGGACTGAGGGACAGGGCGTTGATGGAGCTGATGTACGCTTCAGGGCTTCGTGTAAGCGAAGCGATAAGTCTTGCTTTGCAGGATATACTCGCGGACGAAGGGATACTCAGAGTATTCGGTAAGGGTTCGAAGGAAAGGATTGTCCCTATAGGAAGTTCCGCGCTTCAGTATTTAGGCAGGTATTTTGAAAAGAGCAGACCCTTTTTAAAGAAGCCTTATTCGGACGACACTGTGTTCTTGAATCATCGCGGCCGGAAGATGTCAAGGATGGCTGTATGGAACATTATATCCAAGTACGCGAAGATGGCGGGGATTAAGAAAGCAATTCATCCGCATACGCTGAGGCATTCATTCGCCACTCATCTGTTAGAAGGAGGAGCTGACATAAGAATAATTCAGGAAATGCTGGGGCATAGCGACATATCGACAACACAGATATACACGCATGTAGACAGAGAATATCTGATAGAAGTACACAGGACATATCATCCGAGAAAATAATTAACAAGTTACTTTAAGGAAGTAAAATTTTAGTTATAAATTTAGAACAGTTAATGAATCTGCCTGAAAAAAATAAAACTTGAAAATAGCAGGGGATTTAACTAACTTAAAACGATAAAATATATAATTTTAACTTATAATTTGTCAGAATTTTTTGCGAAATGTGACTAACTTAGCGGAGCTGTACCTAAAACGAACATTTTAGGCCATTCGACTGAAAAAACAATAATTTACTAATACTAATTTTTAAATAATGAAAAACTCAGAATTCAACGACAACGAACTGTTAGAAAGCGAATTTGAGGGTGAGAGACACAATCTAATAGAGTACTTTGGGGTTATAAGGAATAATCTATTTCCTATTGTGCTTATATTCGCGATTTCGATGATCGTAACGTATGTATACGTCAAGAATTATCCGATTAATTATAGAGCAACGACTATAGTGCGGATTGATAAGCCGAGGAGCGGAATACTGGAATCACAGAGTTTGTCATTGGATTTTAATTTAACTCAGAATCTGGAGAGGTTTTTACTGAATCAGATAGAAGTTATGAAGAGTTATTATATTCGTGACATAGTAGCACAAAAACTACTTGACACAATAAAAACTGTACAGAATTACACGAACTTCACATTTTTGACCTATCCTGTCGGAGAAAAAGAAAGAAAACTATTAACTCGGGAGGAATTGAGGCGCAAACTGCTTAAGGATATTAAAATAGAAGTAAAGAAGAATGTTGACGCGGTGACTGTGTCGTTAGAAGGTGTATCATTCCACGAAATACAAATGGTGGTGAATGTATATTCAAATATATTCGTAGAGTATTCAAAAGAAATCAACAAAGAAGACCTGACAAATGTCAAAAAGTTTTTAGAGTCAGAGAAAGACAAGAAATATAATGATCTTGAAAAATCGGAAAGCGCAATAGGAGAATTTCAGCAAAAGTCAGGTTATGTTGCGCTTGACGAACAATCAAAGACTTTGATTGAGTCTATTTCCAGATACGACCAGGACAAGAATATGGCAATGATAGAATTAAAGTCGACGGAGAACGAGCTTTCAAATCTGCGTAAAGAATCCGAGAAATCTGATCCGAATCTTTTTGATTATGTTTCCGGACAGGTTTCACAACCGTATATGCAGGAATTACAGCGGCAGATAGCGGAACTTGAGGTAAAGAGAGACATCGATTTATCCACTGCTACAGACGAAAGGCTGAAGGATAAAATCATTAATGAATCGAAGGTTAAACTAGAGAAACTAAACAAGAACCTTGACGAGAAAGTCGAACTTATAAGAGTCGGGTTATTAAGTGAAACGCCGGAAAGCAAGCGGATGTTAGCGGAGAAAATATTCGACGGTACTTTAAAATCCGGCTCTATCCAAACGAAAATAAAGTCAGTAGGGGAAATATTGAAAAAGTACGAGGCGGAGTTCGATAAACTTCCCTCGCAAAGCATGGAGCTTGCAAAACTTGAGAGAAGCAGAAAGTCAAACGAGAAACTTTACCTTGCACTTGAGGAAAAATATCAGGAAGCGACTATAAACGAACGTTCAAGACTGGGGTATGCAGAGCTTCTGGATCCCGGATATGACAGTGTTGGACCCGTTTCTCCGAACAGGAATTTGATACTGATGACCGGTGTCGTAATCGGAATAGCGCTTGGTCTGGGCTTCGCATTTACGAGGAACTATTTGGATAAATCAATAAAGAATCCCGAACAATTAGAATCAGCCGGCGCGAGCGTATTGTCCTGGATACCCAGTTTCAAGGAATTAGTTGAGGTACATTCTCCCGAAACGGACTTTATTGTAGAACTAAAACCTTCATCGACGGTTTCGGAAGCGTTCAAGGCATTAAGGACAAGGATTCAATATTCGAAGATTGAGGAAGAGCCGATAAAAACCATTCTTGTTACGAGTACGATACCATCGGAAGGCAAGACGATTGTTTCAACGAACCTTGCAGGTAGTTTTTCGCTTACCGGAAAGAAGACTTTGCTGCTCGATTGCGATTTAAGAAAGCCAAGGATTCATAATCTTATGAAGGGCGACAGGTATCCCGGGCTTAGCGATAAACTTTTTGAAAATGTTTCATTCGAGGAAGTCATTAGAAAGACAAAACTTGAGAACCTGAGTTATATCACAAGCGGAACAATCCCTCCGAATCCGTCGGAATTGCTCGGTTCTTTACAGATGCGGAATCTCTTAAAGGAACTCGAGACAATGTTTGATATGATAATAATAGACTCGCCTCCGTTCGTATCAGTGACTGACTCGGAAATTCTTTTCAATATTTGTGACGGCACTATACTCGTGTCCAGAGCAAATCTTACTCCGTTTGACGCGTTCATAAAGACATACAGACGATTATACAAGATAAATCCGCACAACATACTGGGGTGTGTTCTGAACGATTTCGCTTTTAAGAGTTCTTACGGATACTATTACAATTATTATTATTACTATTCAAAGCCAGACAGTAACAAAGGCAAGAAGCAAACTAAGTAATTGACGCGTGATTGATTTTACATTATTGGCATACAGTTTTCTGCTTGATTCACTCATAGAAAACGGGCGTGAGTTCCACACGATACACGACTGGATAGAAAAAAATCCAAAGCTCGGAACAGCTATCAGACATGATGTGGATAGACGAGCCTTAAATTCGTTGCGCACTGCCGAATTAGAGTATTCGAAAGGAATTAGGGCAACATATTATTTCAGAATTACTGAAAGTTCCTATAAGCCTGATATAATGAAAAAAATCAAGGATATGGGTCATGAGGTAGGTTATCATTACGAAGATTTGACGAGTGCAGGGGGTGACTTTGAAAAAGCCATAGCGAATTTCGGGAAAAACCTTGAAAATATGCGAAAAACAGCGGAGATAAGGACAATTGCAATGCATGGTAAGCCAGTCTCAAAATACAGTAATATTGATCTGTGGAAGAAATATGATTACAAGGATTACGACATCTCAGGCGAAGCATATTTGTCCTTAGATTATTCGGGAATATATTATTTCTCGGATACCGGCAGAAGTTGGGTAAACCGATCGAGGTCCAATTTCAAAGATTATACGGGAGGGCTTGCGGTCGAAGGTATCAGGAATACAAAAGAACTTGTGAAGTTTATCAGGAATAAAAGACCGGAGAGAATTATAATAATGACTCATCCGGAACGGTGGAATTCCGGCTTCACCGGTTTCATGTTTTATTATTTCAGAGATAAGACTATTAACACCAGCAAAAGCATATTGTCGTTTTTAAAATACAGATAAATAAGGAACAAGGTTCTTACTTGCAGATGCAGGTCAGATGGATAATGAGATATTAAAATATTTCAAAAATTTGTATTCGGAAAACTCCGATACGTCGGAAGTCATATGGAAATCTATTGGTATTTTAGGACTATTTTGGCTGACTATATTATTTGTCTATGTTTTTCCGCTTGGTATTGATAAACTGTTTTTTGTTTTCTTACTTATCTTTTTCTGGCTTTCGAAGTCAAATTATTTTTGGTTCGCGTTCTTTATCATAATATCGTATAGCCCTTCTGGATTCTTTCAGGAGTCGTCTTTTGAAGAATTAAGGAAACTTACAATTTACAGTATTATTCCGAAAGTTTCTCTCTCTGTTATGGATCTGTTCCTGATAGTAGCTTTAATAAAATCATTTGCCAAAGGCAAGAAAATAAAATTCAGAGACGTCCTCGGGTTCAAGAACGTGCTTGTTTTTCTCGGATTTCTGACTGTCGTGTCCTTATTCCAGGGACTATCTATAAAAACCTTTATCAGTCAGCCCTTAAGGGGATTGTTTTTTTATTCTCTCTTCTTTTCATTCCCCTCTCTTGTGAACACAAGGAAAAATACAATAAAATTTCTTTACATGTTTTTCCCGTTCGTGTTCATGGAATTGTTTTCGCAGATTTATCTGCTTTATACCGGTCAATATTTGCTCGGCATGTTTTATTCGGATTCTTCCGCCCTGTATGTTTTCAGGGATAAACTTATGTACGACAGTATCAGAAGCCTTGCTCCTGGATACGCGATAGTCGTTTTGTCTTTTGTATTCTCACTTACGCTGTATGATACGGTCGAAAGGATGACTCCAAGGTATTATTTGGTTGTCGTCATGATAATAGGCTCGCTCTCGATATTTATATCTGCCACAAGACAATCAATAATTATGTTTGGATTGATGTATTTTCTGTATATTTTCTTTGTAACAAAGAGCAAGCCGAGTTTTGTTGTACAAATTGTCGCACTGCTGGTAGTTATGTTTCTTATATTCGATTTCATGAATGTTTATGATATTGGATTTACTCTTGATGCCTCGTTGAACAGACTTACGGGTGCAGTACAGTTTCAAAACGGTTCTTTAGAGGCGGAGGATACGCTTCAATACAGGCTTACTTATCGGTTGCCGATATTATGGGAGCACATTAAGGCAAGTTTCTTGTTCGGTTACGGATTTTCAGATGATTATTTTATTTACTATGACGGACATCTCGGAGGGATTATGATCGCACTCCTGCAGGCGGGTGTTATAGGTGTGGCATTTTACATTTACTTTATTATAAAAATATACAAAGTGGTGTTTTCTTACATTCGCAAATTCGGGAAAAAAATATCAGTCACCACAACTCTAAAATCATTGCTTATTGGAGTTACCGGACTAGTCTTTTTAAATTTATTCATAAACCCGATGTTTGTGATAAACTTCTCCTCGCGACCGCAGGAAAGTTTTATCCTTCTTGTACTGATTTACCAGTATATATATTTCGGCAAGGTAGAATATATGCTTAAGAAAAGACTTAAATATTCAGCGGCGGGGAATAAGAAACCCTTAAAGAGTAATAATAAGTTAACAAAATAATAGTATAATTTATGAAGGTTGTAATTTTATGCGGAGGAATGGGTACACGTCTCAGGGAAGAGACAGAGTACAAACCTAAACCGATGGTGGAAATTGGCGGCAAGCCGATTTTGTGGCACATCATGAAATTGTATTCGCATTACGGATACAACGAATTCATTCTTGCATTGGGATACAAAGGGAGTATAATTAAAGACTACTTCCTGAATTACACCTACTACAATACCGACTGCAGGATAGAAATAGGACGGGAGGGCCAAATAACTTTTTTCGGAGATATTAAGGAGGACTGGAAAGTATCGTTAATCGACACCGGTGAAGAATCGATGACGGGGTACAGGTTAAAATTATGTTCAAAGTACATAGACACTGATAATTTTATGCTCACATACGGCGACGCGGTCAGTGATGTTAACATAAGATCACTCGTTGATTTTCACATTAAATCCGGAAAGACAGGAACTGTTACCGGTGTGTATCCGCCTTCGAGGTTCGGTGATCTGGAATACGAAGGAAATCTTGTGAAGAATTTTAAGGAAAAAATAGTGAATCTGGATAACAAGTATCCGATAAACGGAGGATATTTCGTTTTCAAAAAGTCGTTTCTGGAAATCCTGCCTGATGATAATAACTGCGATCTCGAGAAAGAGCCCATGAACAAACTTACATCCGCCAATGAATTGACTTTTTACAAGCATATAGGTTTCTGGCAGTGTATGGATACATACAGAGATTACATGGACCTGAACGGTTTATGGAAAGAAAATCCCGTCTGGAAGGTCTGGGAATAACTAAATGTTTGAAGAATACAAAGACAGGAAAGTTCTGATTACGGGCGCTACAGGATTCAAAGGTGCATGGCTTACCTTCATACTAAAACGATTCGGGGCGGAAGTACACGGCTTCGGACTGAATCCGGACACAGAGCCGAATCTGCACGGGATTTTTGGGCATGACAAGGACGAAAAAATCCAGATTAAAAACATACTTGAATCAGGCTACACCGATTACATAGTTGATGAAATAAAGCCGGATATACTATTCCATCTTGCATCGCAACCGCTTGTGTCGGAATCTTACAAAGATCCTGCAGGAACATTCAGTACTAACATTACCGGTCTTGTAAATCTGCTTGAAACGCTCAGACGTAAAAGTCAGACAAAAAATGTTGTCGTCATTACCAGCGACAAGTGTTACAGTACGGAATACGGGAAAAAATATTTTTCCGAGGAAGATCCGATGGGCGGTCTTGATCCTTACAGCGCAAGCAAAGCATGCGCAGAGATAGTCACGAAATCATATTACAATTCTTTTCTTAAGGAAGTGGGAATAAACGTAGTTACGGCGCGGGCGGGAAACATCGTAGGCGGCGGCGACTGGTCTAAGGACAGATTAATTCCTGATATAGTAAAAGCAATTTCGGGTGGAAGGGATATAGAACTAAGAAATCCCGGAGCGATTAGGCCCTGGCAGCATGTTTTCGACGCATTATGCGGTTATCTTACGATAGGTGAGAAAATGCTTGGAGGAAAACTTCGCGGTTTTAAGTCTTACAATTTCGGACCGGCTAAGAATGAAGATTTTAACGTATTAAGAATCGCGGCGAAATTTGCGGAAAAATTCGGAATAAGCGGAAAGAGAATTGTAATAAACAATCCGGATTTCTACGAAACGGAAATACTAAAGCTTGATACGGGCAGGGTTTACAGGGACTACGGATGGAAGAGCGTGTGGAATACGGAAGAATGCTTAGAAGCATCTGCCGAATGGTACATGAAATTTTATTATGTAGGAACCAAAATCACAGAATTCAGCGAAATGCAGTTTGAAAATTATTTGAGCAAATTATCGGACAGAGCGAAATGATAATCAGGAAAATAAACCAATAAATTGCTCAAACAGAAATTAATATTAAGCTATTTCAGTCAGATATTTATAAACCTGCTTCAAGTTGTTGTAACAATAATAGTTGCCAGGATTGCGGGCGCATCAGTGCTCGGGACGATTGCCTTCGCAACTTCATACGTGTCTATGTTTATGGTGATATTCGATCTTGGGCAGGGGGTAGCCCACATAAAACTTATTTCCGAAGGGAAAGATGAAGCTGCGTGCATAGGCACATTCATGCGGATACAACTTGTGCTCGCGGGTGTCTTTGCGCTATCAGTTCTGCTGTTCATAAACATACAGAAATACATAGTAGGAATCCCATTTGAAAGCAATGTACACGAAACTGTAATATATCTTACACTTCTGGCGATAACGATAAACAATATATACACGATAGCGAGGACTACATTCAATGCCAAGACCGAACAGGCGAAAGCAGACATACCCGATTTAACAAGGAATCTGATATATCAGATACTGCGTCTCATTGTCGTTATAATAGGGTTTAAGGCGGTAGCGATATCTATTTCTAATCTCGCCGCGACAATAATGGTGCTCCCTATGATACTTTATTTCTTTAAAGGATATAGCATAGGCAAATTCAACAAAGACCTTTTCAGGCAATACGTTATCATAGCCGTACCGATAATTATTCTCAACGTCGCTGAAATATTTTCAAGTTACATCGACAAAGTATTGTTGCAGTATCTTACGAATTCTGAGGAGGTAGGTTATTATGTAGCTGGGCTTTCCATCGGCGGTTTTATACTTATGATCGGCAATTCGATCGGTATGCTACTTTTCCCGACGTTTTCGAAAAAGATTGCGGAAAATGATTACAATTCGATAAATAATATTGTGCTTAAGTACGAAAGGTTTATTATATTGTTCCTTCTGCCGGTAACATTCTCTGTATCGGAATCATCGGATATTATTGTTAAACTGATTCTCGGACACAAGTATATAAATACAATTCCTGTGTTATCTATTGCGACCGTAACTTCACTGTTTTACGCGTATTTCATGGTATATGGTAATATTATTACTGGAAAGGGAAAGTTTAAGACAATATCATTTTTTTATATAATAAAACTTATTTCACTGATAGCAATAATTTACGTACTGGTTTCTCCTCAATTGTACAACCTTAAAGGATACGGGCTGGCAATTTCGATGATGGTTGCAACGATCATCCTCGGATGCTGTTTTGTAATTTATCTGCATTTTTACGACAAAAAGCTGACCATATTTCCGAACAAAATTCAGTTATCGGTAACATTGATTTACTTTTTACTAATTTCTTATTTTTATCCGGCGCAGAATTTATTCATAAAAATTTCTTATGTGGTTTTTTCTCTCGCTGTATATTACATTGCCGGATATTTCACGCGTTTAATCAAGAAGGACGACTTCAGAGAATTCGCAGACGTGTTCAATATTAGCAAAATGAAGGGCTATATATTTAATGAAATTAAACAGCCGGGGGACTGAAATAAAGATTTTTCTGCCGCCTTATCCTTACATAGCGGCTGCTGTTATATCATTCGATTACGAGACATCGGCGCAGACGATAAGGCCGGGAATAGGTGCAAGGGCAAGGGTGATATACAGAAAGGCTTTAAAGAGAGCGAATTGTGGCATACAGGATTTCAGTTCAGGATATGGGCGCGGATACGGAAACAGAATAGGCGCGGAGTTAGTAAAAAAGTTTTTTGACAAAGCCGGAATAAAAGGAACATGGTTTTCTACCGGGCATGCTCTGTTAAATGGAAATAGATCGGGAAAATCATACAGAATAAACCAGAGGCTTGAATACGCAACGGCGGATAACGGATTCGGTTTTATAGAATGGCGAAAAAGACTGAAAAGTTTTTATCATGAACCTTACGGTGATTATACGACTCATCCGTATTATTATCTCGGAGACCTGACGAAATCACTATATGAAAACGGGGAAGACATTCAATCGCATTCGTTTTCGCATCCATATGTTCCGCTTGAGCCTATCGAGA
>JAJTBN010000112.1 GCA_021286895.1 Bacteroidota bacterium
CGAATGCTCTCCGACCTAGCCCAAGGCTTCAGCCTTGGGACAGTAATAACGATAATGCAAAACCGTTTCAACGGTTTATTGTGATCCTCCCGGATACACTTTTAAACCGCTAATCGCTATCTCTATCGGATACTATGAACTGAAAAACCGGTCGAATGCTCTTGCTCTAAAACTTGATTCTAATTCTAAATTCTACAATTTCGGTCCCCAATTCAAATATTTAATTTTTAATTTGTATTTTTAATTTTTTATATTTGATTTTTGATATAAAAAAAGGGGCTTTGACTGCTCAAAGCCCCTTCTTCCCAAAAATGCTAATAAACTACTTGATGACCATCATCTTCTTGCTCGTCGAGAAATTGCCCTTCGCGGAATTCATCGCTACCCTGTAGAAATAAACACCGCTCGAAAGCGAAGACGCGTCGAACAACTGCGTGTAATACCCGGCTTTCATGTCGGTATTCAGCATGCTCTTAATTTCCCTTCCCGTAATATCATACAGTTTAAGGCTCACCTTGCTGTCGAAAGGAATATCGATGTCAATCTTCGTCACGGGATTAAACGGATTCGGATAATTCTGCGAAATATTGTATTTATCCGGAACGCCCACTTCCGCCGCGCCGTTAAGGTCGAAATACTGGTAATTGCCGTTATAATCAATCTGTTTCAGCCTGTAATTGTACTTGCCTGAATTAAGACCTCTGTCTGTAAACGAATATCTTGAAACATTATTCGTAGTGCCGTTGCCGTTCACATGCCCTGTCTTCACCCATCCGTTATCGTTAACGCTCTTTCTTTCAATATCAAACCCCGCATTATTCGTCTCGGAAGAAGTCGACCACGTAAGGTTAATATTCCTTTTTTCCGACGAGGAATTGAATGCAGAAAGATGAACCGGCAGAATGCCCTGTTCACCGCCCGTAAAAGTGCTAAAACTGTTTAATGTCCCTGATGTAAACAAATTATTATTTATATCCGGCTGGTTAAGAAGTGACCATGAACCGTTGTCGTATTTTCCGAACCATATATTCGCTTCTGTTCCGTTTACGTCGGCGTCAGTGTACTTCAATGAAACTGTGTATCCGAGGTTGCTCAGTCCCGTCGGAGTAAACGTCCAGTTTCTCTTAATATAATCAGATAAGCTAGTATTGTGGCTTTCTCTCTCGGCGTTCATCGCAAGAGCCAGATATGATAATGAGAATGTCGTACCCGTAAATGTTACCGTTGCTGGCGTGAAGTCCGCGCCGCTTCTCGTATCTCCGACCGGAAATTGATAAACAGTATTGTTCGATACTTTCAGTTTAAGTGTTCCGATGTTCGTGCCGTCGTCAAGTACAATCATCTTGCTCGCGCTCGGGCTTGATAGCGAAAGACTGTTTACGGTCAGTGTATTGGCAGCAGTAAATACTTTACCGCTTGAAACTGTAAGAATATTATTTACGTTAACATCACCGTTCAATGTCAAATCGTTTGAAAGTAGATTAACGTTGTTGTAATTCCCTGCGTTAATAATTGAGCTTGATGAATACTGAGGATTTCCTAATACAGCACCCCAGCCTGTGCCTACTCTAATTCCATCAATTAAAAAGTTGTTAGAAACGTTGCTTTGCCTTAATGCCACACACCCAATGTTTGTAGAAGTTGAAGCAGATGTTTCAATAGCATCCGGTGTTGAAGGTTCTGTTGAAGTTGATGGATTTATAAATATCGAACTTGTTTGAGTCGATGTTGTGAAATAGTGTTTTATAACTATAAGATATGTCGTTCCGAAAGAATATATACCGGGTGCATAATTTACGGTTCCGCCAGTGCTTGATATCCCAAATAATAAATTCCCGCTAGAACTTTTAATAAAGAATCTTCCTCTGAACTCCGTCGATATTGTAGAGGGTCCTAAGTGCAAAACATAATCACCGCCTGTAGTCGCAGAAGTCACATTAACGAGGAACGCATAGTATACTGTTGAACCGGATTCCTGTTGTGTGAATGTTTTATTAACGTCTTCTCCGTTGGCATTTACAATCGCTGCATTACCTATTCCTGTCGAGCCATAATTACCATAACTCAAACCAGAAGTGTATACTTGAATTGGATTTGTTCCGGCACCCGAATGTGCAGTCCATCCGTTTGAAGTCAGAGCCGTACTTGAAGTGTAACTAAAATTCTCCTCAAATAATAGTAATCCAGCTGTTTGAACTGTAATGTTAAATGTGTTCGACGTTGCGGGAGTCATAGATAATGAACTTGCTGTCAAGGTCAGTCCGGTTCCCGTCATTGTATGATTTATTGCGCTGAATGTTGCAACGCCGGATACTGCGGTAGAGGTTTGCGGTGAAACAGACAATGTGCCTGTTGATGTTACGTCAATGCTTGATATAAAATCAAGGTCGAGATTGTTGTTGTCATCTACTCCCGATACGGTTACGGCCGGCGCCATGTTGTTGCCCAAAATTGTGTTAGTCGGCTGTTGAACAAATGCGAGTTTTGTCGCGGTGACTTCTATTCTGTTGTTGTCTCCGCTTGTCGAAGAAAATGAACCGCCGCCGTTTGTTGTAGCGAATCCCGAGCCGCTCGTGCTTGCGGTTACGGAAGTAACTGTAAAGGCCATTTGCTGATTGTCGGTTACTGAGGATTGATATGTAACGCGTAATTCAAAATCTTTTGTCGAGTTATCCGCCGCGTTTATTAAAAGCCCGCTGAATGAAATTGTCGAGCCTCCGTTTACAGCGACTTCGCCTAAATTGGTCGAGCCGTCGAACAACGCCGCGGTTCTGATTGCCGTTGATCCGCCTGTTGAAAAACTAATTGCTGTCAGAATCGTTGCAAGATTATCAGCATCGCTTGAACTTCCCCCGTCACGCATCGTTACACCGAATACTCCGACCGAGTTAACGGTTGTAAGTGTGTTTGGTGACTGGAAATTGGCATAAGGAATATTGGTCGTATATATGTATCCTGTTTTGGCTATTATGTCGGACGAGGAAGTAACAACTCCCGTCCCTGTCAGAATTATTATATAAGGGTCTTCGCTTCCGGTTTTATCGTTATTCGCGATGCTAATCGTCGCGGTCTTGCTTCCCTGTGTAATCGGAACAAAGGTAATCGTAAATGTAGTGTTCGAACCGGGTCCGATATTTGAATTTGTTATTGACTGGTCAACTGAAAATTCAGAAGCGTTTGTTCCTTTAATATCTATTATTGGAGAACCCGAAAGATTTAAATCCGCGGCACCAAGATTCTCGATTGTAAATGTTATTGTAGAGGAACTCGTTCCAGATGTAATGCTGCCAAATGCATAAGTGTCGCCTGAAAGTATATTATTCGAATTTTGCGTAATGTTAATCTCCGGCTGAGGGTCGGTAACATTAAAAGCTACGCTGTTACCTGTGCCTGTTAACCCTTGTGAATTGCCGTCAATTGTTATTCCATTTCCGGGGTCGGAGAATATAATATTGCTGAATGTCGCTGTTCCGCCTGACGCATTTACGCTTGTTATTGCCGAACCGCTGAATTTTCCGGTTGTACCCAGTGTTACAAGTCCTGTAAAGTCAAGATCAGTGTTGTTAAGTCCGTCTTTTGCGATTATTGTCGGCGATGGTGTCATCGTGCCGTTCACGGAAACATCAGAAGGGTTAACAACAAAATATAAATTGGATGCGGTAACTTCGATCCTGTTGTTATCTCCTGCCGTGGAAGTGAAAGCGCCGCCTGCGTTGGTTGATGCAAAGCCTGAACCGGATGCCGACGCCGTCGCGGATGTGACTGTGAATGAGAATTGCTGATTATCTGTAACACTTGCCTGAAAACTTACTCTAATAGAGAATTTTTTACTTCCGTCGTCCGGAGCGGTCAATGTCAGACCTGAAAATGAAGCCGTCGAGCCTCCTGCAACTTCTGAAATATTATTTGTTCCGTCGAAAATCGCGATTCGTCTCAGACAACTCGAATTAGAAACGTTAAAAGAAATTGCCGTAAGAATTGTGCTTAAAGCATCCGCGTCCGCCGAAGCTCCGCCGTCTCTGATGTCAAACTTAGCAACTTCGACAGAATTTGATGTCGTTAATGATGATGTTCCCTGATATGTACTATAAGCTATGTTTGTCGGGTACGTGAAACTTGTATTCGCGATAATATCGGATGAACTTGAAAATGAGGGCAAGGTATTTGAATATTCTATATCATCGATATAAATGGTGCCGGGTGATGTAGCACTATTTTGGTGGTTGAATGCATAAGAGTCCGATATAGCATCAGTTCCTAGTCCTCCTTTTGCTAACCCTGTACCTACTCTTGTCCCGTCAACCCATAAATCCCAAGTGGCATTTGTCAAACTATACGAGGTGCCTGAACGAACATAACTTGAAGCAGAAGTTGTATTATTTATATAAACCTCTACTTGATATATAGTTGATGTACTTTGTACAAATTGTGTAGTTGGATTGCTTATACCTGTAGTTCCGTAAGTTGAAGCATTCAAAACTTTATATGATATAGTATTCGAAGCGCCAAAAGTCCATTCGATGCCAGCAAAAATTTGTGTTGTTGCTATTGCATTATTATCGCTAAAATTTGCACCGTCACCAATAGAAAATTTATAAACACCGTTTGTTCCTCCGGAAAATGCAATTTTAAATTTAACATATCCCGTTTTACCAGCAGTATAATCGTATACTGAAAACTTTGTAGTTGATGTTGAACTAGTATTTGAAGTTATTTGTAATTCGGTGTTTGTTCCTAAACCTGTCAACCCAGGATTTGCCATCACAATAGAACCAGGGTTTGTACCAACTCTGACCCTTGCTGTTCCTGAAGGCGGTGTCGGCAGAAAAGTTGTAGATGCTGTTGAGGAAGTGAAGCTACCTGTTCCTGTTCCAAAATCATAAGTCCACTGTCCCAATCCCAAATTGGAGAAAATTACCAGCATCAATGCCGATACGATAGATGTCGTAATAAAATGTTTCATGCCCCTTTTATTTAATTTTTTGCGCAAAAAAAACCGATAAAAATTATTCTCCCTAATAATCCTTTTAAAGACTATTGAATAATATTTATCCTAAATAATAGAGGGTATCAGATATCTTTTCTTGCTGAGGGAAATATTAAAGTTGTCCGATGTGTTTGCGGATGATGAATGAGACGAAATACACGGACCTTGCCGATTTTGCCCAACTTCCCGTGTGGGTTTACCCTTTTGAATGAGATATACAAATTTACCCTATGACCTAACTTTATTTTTTTTACTAAGCCTTCATTCTAAAATATGTAAAATAGTTTTATTATACCATTCATTTTTTTTAATTTTACAATTTCTTTATGTACGGAAAATATTCTGCAAATATTCCGCCCGCTCCGCGTTTTTTTGGTGACCTCATATGTCCCCGCCTATATTCCGCCCGCTCCGCATGCTCTTGCTCTTAATAATCCCGCGGTATCCATTTTTTCCGTTTCATCCCGCGGGCAATAGAAAAAATCTCTCGCTCTTAATCCGTGATAATCCGTGAAAATTAGTGGCTAAAAGCTCTTGCTCTTCTATCTATAAAAAATCTCTTGCCCTTAATCCGTGATAATTCGCGCAACGCTCTTTTGTCATCCCCGGACGCTCTTGAACGGGGACCGTGGCTAAATCTCTTGATCTCCTTCGTGTCCTTTGTGACTTCTTTGTGCCCTTTGTGAACCACTCTTAATCCGTGATAATTCGCGTTAATTCGTGGCTAAAATCTCTTGATCTTCTATCAATAAAAAATCTCTTGCTTTATATTCGTGTTAATTCGTGGCAGAAAGTTCTTTCTCTTCTCTGCTTGGTCCCGATCTTGCATCGGGATGTTCTCTGAGTCCTCTGTGGTGAATAGCCCTTGCTCTTAATCTGGACTCTCTTTTCTTTCTGTTTTCTCATTTATTTTTACTATATTTTTACACAGAACAAAACAAAATGACTATGAAAAAGAAAATTCTTTTATCACTCGCTCTTGTTTTTATCGTTTCACTGAACCTGTATTCCCAGACGAAATTCGACGACGCCGTCGCCTTGAATTTCAAAAATACTACCGTCGCAGTCGCGGGTTACTTCGACGAAGGAAATAATCTCGTTACTGCAAGACAAATCGCGAAAGAAGGCTCGTACTACCTCGAAATCGGCAGGTACGACGAAAACGGACAATATACTGTTAAGAAAATTATTGAACTTAATAACGACCCCGTCGAGGTTAAAGTGAAATTCAATAACGACGGCAGCAAAGCCGCTATTCTCGAAATTTCACCCGATAAAATCGCGCTGTCGTACGTCGATATCTCAAGCGGTGAAATCCTTCAGGACTTCAAACTCGAAAGCGTTAATAATTTCTTCCTTACTCCCGACGGCAGATATATCGTAGTAGCGGCCGGCTCCGGTTCCCTCCTCTTCGATATCGCCGAAGGCGACCCCATACTTAACTATTCCGGCGAAATCACATACGGAATCAGCGGAGACGGCAATACACTTTTCTGCAGGAACGGAAATAATATTGACTATCTCGAAACTAAAACGGGTAAGAAAATCCGCTCGTTCCCGATGAAAGACCTTAAGTCAATCGATTTCGACAGCAGGGGAGAGATTATGCTGTGCCTCACTTCCGAAGGTATAAAACTGATTAAACTTACTCAGGAAAGCATCATCTGCCTTAAAGAAATTGACGGCGTTCCTGTTATGCCTGTCGCGAGTTCCCTGTACGATTATTTCATAGTCGATAACGGCGCCGTCCGCGGCGTTTATAACCTCGGAGGCGTGCAGATTTATAAATCGAGAATCGATACGTATAACGCGAATAAGAGCGTGTTCGTTTTTAGCAAAGACGATAAACGCATGGCCCTGCTTTCTGATAAAGGAATCTATGCCTATGATTTCGATATGATTAAGTACTATAATAAAATTGCCCAGAAATATCCCGACCTTTTCGTTACAAAAACACAGTTCGAAAACGACCAGGACCAGGAAAACCGCGCAAGCAGAGTCAAATTCCAGAAGGGCACTATGGTTTCTAATGTCGCGGATGAAATGAAAGTGTCGGAAGGCATTATTAAACAGGTGCAGAAAAACAGCCTCGGCCTCGTTGACGTTAAAGTTACCGGACTCGGCTACTACAACCCGAATACCGAAATGTACGACGTTACTATGAACGTTCCCGTCGATTACCTCAATACCGTCAGCGTTACCGCGAAAGTCAAAGTTCCTAAATTCCAGGCGGAAATTTTCTCGAGGAACTATCAGAACTTCAAGGCTTTCGCTCTTAGACAGATAAACCGTGACCAGACAGGAGTGGATGTGTTCGGTATTACAATCGTAAACGATTTGAACTCTACGAATTACAGATGCATAATGCACAGGACTCTGCCCCCCGTGAAACTCAGCTACGACGAGGAGTTCGCCAACGGACAGAAGTTTTTCGAAATGAGAAACTGGTACGAAACACTCCTTAATATCTCGGATTTCCCTGAAGACTTTAAGAAAAATTCGGTAATCGATTATCTGTTCACTCAGGCGATAACAAATTTCTTCGACGAAAAATGGAATTATGTCCAGACGTTAAATCCTGTGAAAGACTCGACGCAGTTGCTGATTTATCTTTCGGATTTCCCGAAAAATTTCCGGCTTGCCGATGAAGTGAACAGACTGAGGCAGACCGTTGTAAACAATATTATGGAAACGCGCCTCGACAGGCTGAACCAGTACCTTAGCGACAAGGAATATCTCGACGGCGTCGAATACGCGAAGGTTGTCACACCGCAGTACTTCGACCCGTATTCCGGAACCAGCATCGATTACGAATACTACAAAACGAGATTCATCCCCGCGTATAACAGCATCCTGTTTGCCGCGGGAAAACGCGCCTACGACGGCACGAACTGGAAACTCGCTCTCGATATGCTTCAGCAGATATCGCAATCCTATCCCGACTACAGCGAAGTCGAAAAGATGATAACAGACGCGAAATACCAACTTCAGAAATAACAATGAACAGTTAACATTTAGCAGTTATCCCGACAAGTCGGGACGCACAGAACGCGCAATTATAGCAAGAGCCCGCGTAGCGGGCGAAACAACAGTGTTACCGAGAGTCTCCCCGTTCTGTGGGGGACTCTCGGTTTTTTATAATCGGAGCATCATATATCAAACATCAAGCACATGCTTTAATTGTTAATTGTTAATTGTTAATTGCTAACTGCAAAACCGTTACCGGGAGTCTCCCCGTTCTGTGGGGGACTCTCGGTTTTGTTTTATAATATAGAATCCGGAATCTATAACATGATCTAACTGTCATCAGTTAACGATTATAGCAAGAGCCCGCGTAGCGGGCGAAACCGAATAGCAAATAGGATAAAAAAATTCCAAGCCCCGTAGGGGCGACACCACACCGTTACCGGGAGTCTCCCCGTTCTGTGGGGGACTCTCGGTTCTGTTTTATAATAGAGAATCCGGAATCTATAACATGCTCTAACTGTCATCAGCTAACAATTATAGCAAGAGCCCGCGTAGCGGGCGAAACCAAATAGCAAATAGGCTGTCATCAGCTAACAATTATAGCAAGAGCCCGCGTAGCGGGCGAAACCGAATAGCAAATAAGATAAAAAAATTCCAAGCCCCGTAGGGGCGACACCACACCGTTACCGGGAGTCTCCCCGTTCTGTGGGGGACTCTCGGTTTTGTTTTATGATAGGGATTCCGGAATCTATAACATGCTCTAACTGTCATCAGTTAATAATTATAGCAAGAGCCCGCGTAGCGGGCGAAACCGAATAGCAAATAGGATAAAAAAATTCCAAGCCCCGTAGGGGCGACACCACTTTCAATTAACAATTTGCAATTAATAATTAGTATTTCCTCTTAACAAAGGTAGAATTGTCCTTCGGAACTTGAACGCGAAATCATTCAGAGTGGAATTCTCCGGCTCTCCGACCTAACCCACGGCTTCTGGGCAGTATTATTGAAAATGCAAAACCGTTTCCACGGTTTCAATAATCAAAATAAACCGTTAAAACGGTTGTTGATTTGTATTCTCGCTTCAAAAAACTTTCTTTAACCAGTATATATGCCAATACTCCAAACTCCAAACTCCAAACTCCAAACTCCAAACTCCAAACTCCAAACTCCCTGCTCTTAATTACTCATTACTAATTAATAATTACTAATTGACAGTCGGGTCCTCCGGAAATGTCGAAATGAGCGAATACTCCCCGCCCATACGTTTAAGTATGTCATGCCAGAGATTTTCCGGCTTCGGAGTGAAAATGTTGTCCGTCATGGGTGTGGTCACAAACCAGGTATTTCCAATAATCTCATCATTAAGTTGGTCTGGACTCCAGCCGGCGTAACCGAGGAAGAAAAGAAAATCGTCGGGGTTTGCTTTTCCTGTCCTTATTAAACTCTTCAGACTCTCAAAATTTCCGCCCCAGTAAATTCCGTCTGTGATATGGTACGCGTCTTCTATCACATCTCCCGCTTTGTGTATGAAGTTCACAAGGTCTGCCTGAACCGGACCCCCGATAAACGTTCTTGCTCTGAAATCCGGGAAACCGTCCATTATTTCGTCAGCCTTGAATTTTAACGGCTTGTTCAGCACGAAACCGATTGAACCGTTCTCGTTATGCTCGACGAGAAATATCACGCTCCGGTTGAAAAAATCTTTCAGATGCGGCGCCGATATAAGAATGTTTCCCTGCTCAATCTTTATCTCCTTATTGTCCATACATAAAATATATGAATTTTTTTAAGAAATAAAAAATCTTTTTCGGCATGATTCCGGGCAGACTTACCCGGTCTTGAATAATATTAATTCGTAATATTTACGGCTGAATGCTCTTTGTCTATATTCTATATTCTATATTCTATATTCTATGTCATGTCCTAAAAAAAGTAGACAAAATAAATTAGTAGTAGTAGTAATT
>JAJTBN010000113.1 GCA_021286895.1 Bacteroidota bacterium
GGAAAACATATACGAGGAAATGAGGAATACGTGTAATATCACTGCTAATATCAGTCCTCTCGATGCGTATTTCTTATAAATCTTTTTCAGTTCAGGAGCGCCGTACTGCATACGGGTTTCGATGGCTTCCTGAAAGTTGTTATTATTATCGTTTGTCATGATTTTAACCTCCGGCATTAAAGGTTTAATTATTATTTTATTCTACTTTTATTTACTAATACGGTTACATTTTGTTCCCCGCGTTACAAATATAATCAATTCGAACCTTAAAAAATATTGAAAACTCAATAAATTTCAAATTTTTATTTATCCTTAGGGGGAAAATAAGGCAGCACACCTATCGGATTATTGAAATACTTTTTAACTATTTCGGCAGTCGATAGACCGCTGTCATCAGGATTTCCCTTAATATCTTCCTCATTCACTTCAAGGTCGGCAGTATATTCCGCGCTCTTAGTGCTGTCAAGCATCTCCCCTGTCTTTATGTTGAAAAAGACGTCTGGAAACCCGAGAAAGATACCCAGACTTTTTACGATTCGCTGCCTGTCCGGCAGTTTCCTGTCATACGCTATATAAACTCCCGACACGGGAATCACCTTCGGGTCGACGACGATAAATTTCCTTTCCGTGACAAAATAATTTCCATCAAGAATATTCAGAAGATTTTCCGCAAGAATCAGTTTCGCTTCGTCTTTTGTCAGCGTGTCAGCGCTCGCGTAATCATCAGGCGCGAATCCTACTACCCTTGCCGACGCTCCCCTGTGAGCGAGTACCAGCGTGCCGATAGGACATTCGCGGAAAAGTTTTTTCACATCATCGTGCCTCATCCTGATGCATCCGTGCGAAGAAGGCCGGACGCCGAGATTTCCGTAATAACCTGTTCCGTCAAGAGAATGAAAACCTATACCCTGATTGAAGGGCATAAAATAATACATGTCCGCGTTGTTGTACTGGGATGATTCGTGGTGTTCTTCTTTGTGGAAAATCGCGAAAAGGCCGGGCCTCGATTCTATGCTTCTGTCAAGATATTTATTCCCCGACGAAATCGGATACTTGTCAACCCTGCCGTTTTTCCAGTGTTGGTAAAGCATCTGCTGGTCTATCCTTAGTTCCAGCCAGCAGTCTTTATCAGTATAAACAGTATCCTTAAGCCCCACGGAAACATCGGCTTCGGACAGAATGTTAATCTTTGAAGCCGAACCTCCTTTAGAATACCGGTTGTACTCATAAAAACCGTCATTCTTTGGTAAAGCCGGTTCTTCCGTGCCTCTGCCCGCGCTGAATGCAAACGACATAATGAAAAAGCAAATTACCGCGAGCGGTACGAGAATTACTTTAACGTTTTTGGCCGATATTTTTTCTTCTGTTTCCAGTTTATTACCCTGATATTGTATAAATACTAAAATATCAAATTCGCTATTAAAATTCTATGTTTTTTTGAAGGGAATTAACCGAATTTCCCAATCACATATTCTTCGGTCAATTTGTTCTTCGGTGAGGTGAAAACCGTCCTCGTCTTTGAATGCTCTATTAATTTTCCGAGAAAGAAAAATGATGTGTAATCGCTTACTCTCGAAGCCTGCTGCATGTTATGCGTCACGACAATAATCGTGTAATCCTTCTTAAGTTCGTGAATGCTCTCCTCGATTTTCGATGTGGATATCGGGTCGAGCGCCGATGTGGGCTCGTCGAATAGAATTATTTCCGGGTTTATAGCAAGGGTTCTCGCTATGCAAAGCCTCTGCTGCTGTCCGCCGGAAAGCGCCATGGCGGAGACTTTCAGCCTATCCTTTGTCTCTTCCCACAGTCCGGCCAGCCTGAGAGATTTTTCAACCGTTTCGTCGAGAATTCTCCTGCCGTGCCGTTTGTGAAGCGTCAGACCTGCCGTTACGTTTTCGTATATCGACATTGTCGGAAACGGGTTCGGTTTCTGAAATACCATACCCACTCTCCTTCTTACATTCGTCATGTCGTATTCGGATATGTCCCTGCCATGTATCTTAATCGAACCGGAAACTACCGCGCCCGGGGTCAGGTCATGCATGAAATTCAAGGCTCTGAGAAAAGTTGACTTCCCGCAGCCGGATGGACCGATTATTGCATTCACGGTATGCTTCCTGTATTTTACGTTGATATCGCTTATCGCTTCCCTGCCGTAAAAAGAGACCGTTAGATTCTCAGTCTCAAGAGCAAACTTTGATTTTTCGTATATCTCGTCAGAAGTAAGTTCTTGCTCCTGTGTAATTTCAGTATCTGTCAATACAGCTTCCGCTGTTATCTTTTCATCGTTCATGCGCTTTGAGAAAATTTATTTCTTGTCGCTAATCGAACTATAAGGCTGATTACGAACACTAATGCAATCAGTACGAATGCCCCAGCCCAGGCTTTTCTGTGCCATTCGTCATAAGGAGAAATCGCGTAATTGAAAATCTGTACGGGTATTGACGCCATCGGACCGTCGAGAGCAGAAGACCAGAAACTATTACCGAATGAAGTAAACAGCAATGGCGCCGTCTCTCCCGCCGCTCTTGCGACCGCAAGTAATATGCCGGTAATAATTCCTCCTGACGCCGTACGGAGAACAATCATCAGCGTCGTCTTCCATCTCGGTATCCCGAGCGCCAGCGCCGCTTCTCTCAATGTATGCGGAACGAGTTTCAGCATTTCCTCAGTAATCCTCGTCACAGTCGGAATCATAAGCAGTCCGAGCGCGAATCCACCCGCGTATGCGGAAAACCTCTGCATCGGAACCACAATAAGGCCGTAGGTGAAAATACCGATGATGATTGACGGTATTCCGCTCAGCACGTCTGTTACGAATTTTATAATATTCGCGAATATGCTTTTAGAATATTCCGTAACGTAAATCCCTGCCATTATGCCGACGGGTATTCCGAACACGGAACCGATTCCGACGAGTATTCCCGTTCCGATTATTGCATTAGCCATCCCGCCGCCTTCCTCTCCGACCGGCTTGGGAAGTTCAGTAAAAAACGCAAGGTTAAGTGAAGACGCACCCTGCAGTGTAGTATAGAAAAATATATATACAAGCGGCAGTATGGCAATCATCGCCGCGGTAACGCAAAGAAAAAGCATTATCCTGCTTTTTATTTTCCGGCGCCCCGAATTATTCCCTATTTTAGCGTAGTAGTCAATCATCTCGTCTGAGTCTTTTTTGTGAAACTGTAAATAAGAATTCTTGCCAGAGAGTTTATAATAAATGTTACGCCGAAAAGTATAAGCCCGACTTCTATCAGCGCTGAAACGTGCAGACCTCCCGAAGCCTCGGCGAATTCATTAGCGATTACGGATGCCATCGAATACGCGGGCTCGAAAAGCGATTCCTTTATCTGCGCCTTGTTTCCGATTACCATCGTCACTGCCATCGTTTCTCCAACCGCTCTGCCAAGTCCGAGAACTGTCGCGCCGAGTATACCGCTCTTTGCGTTAAGAAGCGCCATTTTAATCGCTTCCCACTTCGTCGCGCCGAGAGCGTAGGCCGCTTCCCTCTGTGACACAGGTATGGCTTTCAATACATCCCGTGTAATCGCCGTGATTATAGGAGTTATCATTATAGCCAGAATAATTCCAGCAGTGAGAAGTCCGAAACCCGCTGCCGAACCGCTGAAAATCGGAAGAAATCCGAGAGAACTCTGTAAAAAAGGCTGAACCGTATTTCTCATGAAAGGAGCAAGAACAAATATCCCCCAAAAGCCGAAAATTATGCTGGGAATTGCCGCCAGGATTTCAATGAGAAAACTGACCGTATTCTTAGTCACGGTGTTTGCTATTTCAGTAAGAAATACCGCTACCCCTATGCTTACGGGAAGCGCGATTAAAAGCGCTATTACGGACGACATTACCGTGCCGTATATAAAAGTCAGCGCGCCGTATTCTCCTCTCACTGAATCCCATTTAGAGGATGTAATGAAACCAAACCCGAATTTTTCCCTGGAAAGAAACGAATCCTTGAAAGTTTCAGCCAGGATAAGAACTACTATGGCTACTATTACAAGCGCGAAAAGAAGTGTGAGGTTCTCAAAAATTATGTCCGAGAACTTTTTACCGCTCTTGATTATCTTTTTGTCTGTGCTTTCGATTTTATCATTAAAAATTATTCAAAAATAAGAATAATATTCTTTAACGAACGTTAAGAAATTGTAAAATCGGACAATCCGCTGTACGTACTATAACGGAAAACAGCGTTTACCTCGTTATACTATATTCTTAAGCATAAATCATGGCTTCTGATGATAATAGTTCCCTTGCGGGAAAAATTACCGTTGTGGTATCGTTCTGAGTGCTGAGCGCTGACCTGAAAAACATCCTTCGTCGTTGATGATGATGCGAAATTGTCGCCGCAGGAATACATAAAAACAGCGGCGGCTGATATGCAGATTAGCGTATGCACTTTATAATGTGGTTTAGCGTATTTAAAATATAAAATTTGTTTCTGTAATTAATATATTAATATGTATCTTTTCACCGTTCTTAATCCTATGCATAATTTAATTCATTTCTAATATTCTTTTTTGTTATTATGTTGAATAAAAACAACTCATTTATGAAGGAACTCAAAGGAACAAAAACAGAAAAAAACCTGCTCGATGCATTCGCAGGCGAATCACAGGCCAGAAACAAATACACTTATTATGCTTCCGTGGCGAAAAAGGAAGGCTACGAACAGATAGCGGCTTTCTTCGAAGAGACCGCGAATAACGAAAAGGAACACGCGAAGATGTGGTTCAAACAGCTCGACAAAATAGGAACCACCGTCGAAAACCTTGAAGCAGCCGCCGGCGGCGAACATTATGAATGGACCGAAATGTATCCTTCATTCGCGAAAACCGCGAAAGAAGAAGGTTTCGACGCTATCGCGCGGCTTTTTGAAAGAGTAGCCGAAATTGAAAAGAAACATGAGGAAAGGTATAAAGCCCTTCTTCAAAACATCAAAGACTCCAAAGTTTTTGAGCGCGGCGATGGAACAATATGGATCTGCAGAAACTGCGGCCACATACACGTCGGCAAAGAGCCGCCTAAAGCATGTCCCGCATGCTGGCACACGCAGGCATACTTTGAAATCTACAACAGGAATTATTAATCGTTTTTAGAATTGTACAAAGCCTGCAAGTTCACACTGCAGGCTTTTTTTATTCCTTGTTGTTAATATCATTGCTGACAAACCTTTCGTAAAGCCCCTTGTACTTTTTAAGTTCTTTCTTTAATCCCCATACGCGGAAGAAATAATATATCAGCACAGCCGGTCCGATAACGCAGAATATTATCACGTTCACGAACTCGTAACTCGTCCCCGTGAGGTCGGCAATTTTATGCAGGAACTTAACGCAAAGCGCGAATATTTTTTCTATGAATTCCATCAGTAACCGAATAATTGTTCAAGTGTGATTGTTTCGACCTTCCCGTATTTCGAGAGCACGTCGAAGTTAATTTTCTTGCTGTCGCCTATAAGCAGATAAGTGTATTTCCTACCTTTTACGTACTTCTCGTTGAATTTTTTGATGTCGTCAAGCGAATATTTGCCCGCATTCTCATAAACATCTTTTCGGATATCATAATCTATTCCGAGATTTTTGTTGTTTAGAAATGTCCTTAATATAGCGCCCCTCGTGATTCTCTCCGTTTGAATTGTTTTAAGCAGTCCGTCCTTTGCCGACTTGAAACTTATGTCCGACACGGGAATATTTTCCAGAAGCCCCGAGAACCCGTCCATCGCTTCGCCGAGTTTATCCGACTGCGTGCCGATGTATGAAACATTGTAATGATGCTTGTCCTTCCTGTCAGGCGTGCTGTAAACAGAACTCACTGAATAAGCGAGCGCCTTCGTTTCCCTTAAATCCTGAAAAACTATCGACGACATTCCGCTTCCGAAATACTCGTTGTAAAGCCTTATCACAGGTATGTTCTTTGCATTGAATATTTCGCTCCTGTTAAGAAACATTATTTCAACCTGCTTCATCCTGTAATCGACAAAATAAATCTTGTTTTCTTCAGTCGGCAGTTCCTCGAACTTTTTGTTTACCGGCACTTCCCGCGGAATGTCTTTTGTCCTGTAATATTCGATGAGGTTCTTTTCAAGTTCGCTCTTGTCATACGGTCCGTAATAGGTAATTATGTGCTCGTAATTCATGAATGAATGTATGATATCCGCAAGCGTCTGCGGGTCCATCGATTTGAGTTCGCTTTCGGAAAGTATGTTCGTGAACGGCGAATTCGGTCCGTAGATTCCGTAATTCATCAGTCCGGAACGGAGTATCGTGTTTTTTGACAACTTCGCGTTTGCGCGGCTTTTCAGTATATCCGCAACAAGTTTTTCATAAGCCTGTTTGTCCGGTTTCGCGCCGCGAATCAGCCGCATAAGAAGTTCAAGAGCCGGTTTGAAATATTCATTAAGTCCGGAAAGAGTAATAGTTGTCCTGTCTCCGTTCTGAGCGAAATTGAAACTGCATCCGAGTCTGAAAAATTCCTTGCTTATCTCTGCCGATGTCATGTTATCGGTTCCCAGAAGTTTCACGTAACTTAAAGCCGTTGATAATCTTTTGTCAGCGTTGTTTCCGAAGTCGTAAACGAATGAAAGTTCAAAAAGACCGTTCTCGTTGTTCTTCAGCGAATATACCGGTATTGATGATTTTAACATTGATTCGCTTATGTCTTTCTTAAAATCAAGGAACTGCGGCTGTATGTCAGTTACCGGTTCCGAGGTTATTGCCTTCAGGAATGATGATTCCGCGTCCCTGTTTACCTGTACCGGAGTAATATCAGGCTTAACAATTTTCTGAACATTCTTGTCCTCGCCTGTCTTCTTGTAAACGACTACGTAATTGTCGCCGAAATTTTTGTTGGCAAAATCTACAATGTCGCTTTTTGTAATCTTCGAATACCTGTCGGCCATCCTTATGTAATCTTCCCAAGGTATTCCCGACGTGAACGATTTCACGTACGCGCTGACTCTCGAATTGTTGTTCTGGTATGACCTTATAAGCGTTGACCTGTAATTGTTGACCACCGCCTCAGGATACCAGTCAGGAAAATCACCTTTCTTTATGAGGTCAATCTGTGAAAGAAGAAGTGATTTCAGTTCTTCAAGGGACTGACCTTCCCTCGGACTTCCCGAGAGTATGTAAGCGGTATAATCTTTCATCGCGTCGACGCTTGCCGAAGCGTTCAGCGCTTTCTGCTGCCTCATGATGTTTAAGTCAATCAACCCTGCCGAGCCGTTGTAAAGTATAGCCGACATCATGTTAAGTTTGTCGGCTTCTTCAGTCGAAGCGGCAGGCATCCTGAAACCAATGAAAAGGTTTTCAGATTCAGGGGAATAAACCGTCGTCTCTATCGGAGAGTTTATCGGCTCTTCAACCGGCGGATTGAACACAGGCACTTCCTTCCTTTGCAGTTTTCCGAAACCCGCGTCAATCAACTCAATCGCCCTTTCAGGGTCGAAATCTCCGGAAAGTATTATAGCCATATTGTTCGGCACGTAATAGGTGTTGTAATATTCGATGACCTTTTTCAGAGAAGGGTTTTTCAGATGCTCAACAGTGCCTATCGTAGTCTGTGTTCCGTATGAATGCTTCGTGAAAAGTTCGGCGTAAAGGCTTTCGTAAGCCTTCGAAAATCCGTTGTCCATAGAGCGGTTCTTCTCCTCGTAAACAACTTCTAGTTCTGTGTGGAAAAGCCTCATCACAGGCTGCCTGAACCTTTCCGCTTCTATCTCAAGCCATTTAGCAAGCTGGTTCGAGGGTATTTCGTTAACATAAACTGTCTGTTCGACTGACGTGTATGCGTTTGTTCCCGTGGCGCCGATTGACGACATCATCTTGTCGTATTCGTTCGGTATGGCGTAACCTGAAGCGAGATAGGAAACTGAATCTATCTTTCTGTAAATAGCCTTCCTTTCTTCGGGATCGGTCGCCGCTCTGTGCTGTTCATAAAGGTCTATTATCTCGTTTACGAGTTTACCCTCGGTCCCGTAATCTTTCGTCCCGAATTTGTCGGTACCCTTGAAAAGCATATGCTCGAGATAATGTGCAAGACCCGTGGCGTCAGCCGGGTCGTTCTTGCTGCCCGCTTTAACCGCGATGCGCGTCGCTATTCTCGGCTCGTCCTTATTCACGGATAAAAAGACCGTAAGCCCGTTGTCGAGCGTGTATATGCGGGTTCCGAGAGGGTCGTTCTCGAACACCTTGTACGAATATTTTTTTTGAGCGAATGACATGCCGCTAAACAATATAAGAATGAATAAAACCGTTAACAGATTCTGTGGTTTCATATTTTATTTTTAATTGATGTTTAATATATACCCCTTTAAGTATTTAGTTTCAGGCATCTGAGGAAGAACGGGATGGTCGTAAGAACAGTTCGCGAAATCAATAATCTGAATTCTCCTTCCGGCCTGTTCCGCAGCCTTAACAAGAATTTCCTCAAACTGTTTTTCGGATATGTGATGGGAACAACTGTACGTGAATAAGTATGAATTTTTATGAAGCAGCCTCATGGCCTTGTAGTTAAGTTCGATGTATCCTTTAACGGCCGCGGGAATGTTCTTTTTCGATTTCGTGAACGAAGGCGGGTCAAGCACGATGAGGTTGTACTTCTCTTTCGTCTGAAACGCTTTGTCGAAATAGTCGAACACGTCTGCGCATTCAAATTTTATAAACTCAAATCCGTTAAGCGCCGCGTTTTTACCCGCTGTTTGTATAGAGTACTCCGAAGAATCCACCCCCGTTATATCCCTGCATCCCGCGTAAGCCGCGTTCAGAGCGAATCCCCCTTCGTTGCAAAATAAATCGAGGACCTTCGAATTTTCAGAAACATAATCCCTTATCTTTACTCTGTTGAATGCCTGGTCGAGATAGAAGCCGGTCTTCTGCCCTTTTAGTATGTCTATCGAGTACTTTATAGAATCTATCTCAGATTCCTCCGCTTCATTGTCTCCGAAAAGTACACCTTCTCTCTTCTCAAGCCCTTCCAGCGTTCTTAGTTCATTATCGTTCTTTTCTACAATCAGTTTAGCGCCGAATTCTTCTTTCAGTATTTCGCAGATATCGTCCCTGAAAGATTCCACCCCTTTAGAAAATATCTGCATTGAATAATTATCGTTGAACTTGTCAATTATCAATCCCGGCAAAAAATCCGATTCGCTGTTGCACATCCTGAACGATTTTCTCTCGGGATATATCTTACGTCTTCTCTGTTCGGCAGTTTTCAGCCTCTTCCTGAAAAACTCCCTGTCGATTTCCTCGTCACCCCCCGTGAGAAACCTTACCGCTATCAGCGAATGCTTGTTGTAAAAACCTTTTCCGAGATACGCGTTCCTGCTTGAATACAATTCAGCCGCTCCCCCGTCAGTAATTTCGCCTTCGGTTCTTTCTATCTCGTTTGAGAATATCCACTGATGGCCAATGTTAATCCTTCTTTCCTCGTTTTTCTTTAGATATATTTTCATGTCATTAGTAATTAAGTAATTCTTTTTCCAGAACGGATGTATCAATTTTTTTCATGCAGTCAAAATGTTTCTTCGGACAGTCAGCCCTGCCTATATGGGTACAGGGTCTGCATTTTATTCCGTTGTTCTCCAACACTACGGTTGAATCTAACTGCGGGTAAAAACCGAATTCTTTTACAGTGCTCCCAAAGAACACATACGTTTTTTTGCCGAGCGCTTCTGCGATATGGAGCCGCTGTCGTTGCATATAACCAATTCCGCGCCGTGTATAAGCCCCGCGAGCCCCGCGATGTCCGACTTGCCGCACATGTTCACGGCGTTTTTCAGATTCTTTTCGAGATAAGCGCAGACTTTCATGTCGGTTTCGTTCGCGTCACCAGTCAGCACTATCTTTGCGCCGACGTTTCTCAGAAGTTCCGCGAATCTTTCGGCAGGATATCTTTTTGTAAAA
>JAJTBN010000114.1 GCA_021286895.1 Bacteroidota bacterium
ACAATAAATCAGGGATACATCGAAGGCAACGCGTGGAATTATTCGTTTTATGTTCCGCATGACGCCGGGCGATACATAAAACTTCTCGGCGGCGACGCGGCGATGATATCGAAACTGGATTCTCTTTTTACGATGTACGTGGACGATAAGTATTTTCTCGAATCGGAAGACGTTACGCGCGACGGTGTTATAGGAAATTACGTTCACGGAAACGAGCCGAGCCATCACATACCGTATCTTTACGTTTACGCGGGCGCGCCGTGGAAGACGCAGGAAAGAATTTATACTATAATGAAGACTATGTATAAGAACGGTCCCGGCGGACTTTGCGGCAACGACGATTGCGGGCAGATGTCGGCATGGTATGTCTTCAGCGCGCTTGGTTTTTATCCCGTATGTCCCGGAAGCGGCGAGTATGTATTCGGCTCGCCGTTCGTGAAACACGCGGAGGTCAGATTTGAAAACGGAAAAACGCTTACGGTAGAAGCGGAGAACCTTTCGGACGCGAATATATACGTGAAGGAAATATATTTTAACGGGAAGAAAGTAGAAAAGAGTTATATTCGTCACGAGGATTTGAAGCAGGGGGGCATTCTGAAATATGTCATGTCATCCGTACCCGACAAGGAAAGAGGGAAAAGGGTTGAAGAAAGACCTTACTCGCTGAGCGGGTATTGAGTGCAATCTTCAATTTTAAATCTTCAATTATAAATGAAGGGTTCCTTGCAAATTAAGTTCAACCTTTATGCAGGAATGACGGGGTTATTGCAGGCTCCGCCTGCGCGTCAGGTAAATACCTGACGCCACCAAAGAAGAATCTTCCCAAAGAAAAAATATAAACTTTAATTTCTGAACTCTTATTGATAACTTATAAATTATAATATTGTTTAAAGGTTTATTGCAGGAAGAGAATAATCAAAATACAGAAAAGCCAGTACAGCACAAGGCTCCTTTATCGGGAATCCATCCGGCATTGTTTGTTCTTCTCATTCTGTTCGTTGTTTTTATTACATATCAGATACTGGGCGGCATTCTCGCGATTGTTGTGCTCGGTAAGGACGTTAAATCATTCAGCGGCGACGTTGTCATCACAAGACTGCTCGTAACATTTTCGCAGTTCATGTTTATTCTCGTTCCCGTGCTTATTCTAAGCATGCTTCAGGGAAATGTTTCACGCGACGCGTTCCGGCTGAAAGTTCCGAAAGCAAGACCTTTCTGGCTCGGTATGCTTGGTATAGTCGTTATACAGCCTATAATACAGTCTTACATGCTCCTTCAGGAGAAACTTCTTTTTTCGCTTCCATTCGGTTCGGGTGTGCTTAAGATGGTAAAGGATTTCATGGACTCGTTCGAAGCCGCTACAATGAACCTTGTTACGGCGCATGGTCTTGCTGAATTCATCGCGGTAGTATTTGTTATCGCGGTTACTCCCGCCATCTGCGAGGAATTCCTTTTCAGGGGTCTGATATTCAAGAATTTCGAGAGGTCAATGCCAGCCGGAAAATCGATTTTCCTTACGGGTTTCGTATTCGCGATATTCCACTTTCATCCGTTCAATATTATTCCGCTGATACTGCTGGGTTACTTCCTGACGTATGTTGTTTATTATTCCGACAGCATTGTTTCGGGAGTGATTGTGCATTTTACAAATAACTTTATATCTGCGTATTTCATTTATATATACGGCCGTGAGAGCTTTGACAGGCCTGACGCGCCGCTTTCCGATAACATTCCGCTGCTAATTTCGGGCGCGGTTTCGTTTGTCGTGTTCGCTTTTATTCTGTACGCGATTAAAAAACATCATCCAATAAAAAGGATAAAATAGTTGTGAATGTCTAATACACTTACGAGAATATTGGTCGGAATAGCAGGAATACCTCTCGTGCTGTTCATCGTTTATTACGGCGGCTATCCGTTTTTCGCGTTCTGCCTTCTCGTAGAAATTCTCGCGTTATACGAACTTCTTAAAATGTTCCGCGTGAAAGGATACGAACCGCTTACAGTTATAAGTCTTGTATTTTCCGCCGGTGTTTTCACAGGATTCATATTCGCCCGCTCATACATCGAATATACTCTTTTATTAATAGGAGTCGTTTTCATTATCGAATTATTCAGGGGCGGCAAGAAAAATATTTTTAATCCGCTGCTCTTTGTTTTCGGGCTTATATATATTACGTTACCGCTCGCGCTACTGTATGAACTGGGCAGGAACTACATTCTTGTGTACTACATACTCGCGCTTATATGGTCATGCGACAGTTTCGCGTTCTTCGGCGGCAAATTTTTCGGAAAGCATAAACTGTCTTCAATCAGCCCGAAGAAGACCATCGAAGGCTCCGCGGCGGGATTCGTGTTCACGGTGATAATGTCGGTAGTATTTCATTTTATATTTCCCGAAACGATATCGGTTAAAGACAGCGTGATGGTCGGGGCGTTAACCGGCGTGCTCGCGCAGGCGGGCGACCTTGTCGAATCGTTCCTTAAAAGGTATACGGGAGTTAAGGATTCATCGAACATTATACCCGGTCACGGCGGCGTGCTCGACAGGTTCGACAGTCTTATTTTCTGCGCGCCGGTTGTATATGTTTATTTCCACTTTTTCAAGATATTTATAAATTAACTTGAATTGTTAATCGGAATTTTTATTTTTGTATCTATACACTGATATTGTTATATGGTCGATAAAAAAAGAAACAATAAGAACAAAAAGAACAAGCAGGATGATGATGATATCCTCAAACCTGATGAAGAGATTCTTGAAGAGGATGCCGACGCGGGAAAGGATGAAGAGTACGACGAGGACGAATTCATCAATCATGTTTCTGAACTGAACCGCGGAAAGAAAAAGGTAAAACTTAAAACCGTATTTCAGGTTCTGGGCGGTCCGCAGAAATATCTTTCGGTTAAGTCAAACGGAAAAGTTTCGAAGCAGTTGTACAACGAACTGCTTGCATCTCTTGAGGAAAAAGGGATAATGGTTCATTTCAAGTTCGATTATTCGGTAGAGGAAAAATTCAGATTCATAACCGAAGAAGTTTTTAACGAGGGTGTTGAGGATCTTGGTAAAAAAAATCACATTAATTTTATTTACGAAGATTTTCATCCCGAGAAACTTACGGATGATGATGAAGACGACGGTTTTATCGAATAATCATTTTTATGGTACTTCTTAAAAGCAACCGCGGGGGATTAGGTTCACCCGCAGCGGATTTTTCTCTGAAAGGAGTCGACGGCAAAGTTTACTCCCTTTCATCTTTTGACGGGAACAGAATACTCGTCGTTATCTTCATGTGCAATCACTGCCCTTATGTGCAGGGCGTCATAGACAGGCTTGTCAGATTCCAGAACGATTACGCTGATAAAGGCGTCCGCCTTGTCGGTATCAGCCCTAACGATACCGAGACCTATCCGGATGATTCCTTCGAGAACATGAAAAAATTCCACTCCGGCCGCAAGATGAATTTTCCATATCTGATAGACGAGACGCAGGAGACCGCGAGGATATACGACGCAGTCTGCACTCCCGACATATATGTGTACGATGAAACAAGGACTCTGAAATACCGCGGCAGGCTCGACGATAACTGGCAGGACGAAAGCGCGGTGAAATCACGCGACCTTGAATCCGCCGTTAACGCGCTTCTGCAGGGAAAGGAAATAGGATTCGAACAGGTACCCTCTATGGGATGCTCAATTAAATGGAAAAAATAAATTTATAAAATATGCCGAAATTAGTTATAGTCAGACATGGTCAGTCGCAGTGGAACCTCGAAAACAGGTTCACAGGATGGATTGACATCGACCTTTCGCCGAAAGGCGTGGAGGAAGCGCACTCAGCGGGAAAAAAACTCACCGGATATAAATTCGATATGGCTTTTACTTCCGCACTTACAAGAGCGCAGAGAACGCTCGATATTATTCTCGAAGAAATCGGTCAGAAAGGAATACCGGTTGAAAAAGACAAGGCGCTTAACGAGAGAATGTACGGCGACCTTCAGGGGTTGAACAAGGATGAAACACGCGAGAAGTTCGGAGCCGAACAGGTACACATCTGGAGAAGAAGTTACGACGTAGCGCCACCGAACGGCGAAAGCCTCAAGGATACGGCGGCAAGAGTTCTCCCGTACTGGAATGCCAAAATCGTACCCGAACTTAAAAGCGGCAAATCGATTCTTATCTCGGCGCACGGCAACAGCCTGAGAGCGCTTGTCATGCACCTCGAGAATCTTTCGAAGGAAGAAATACTGAAGACGGAAATTCCGACAGGCGTTCCGAAATACTACGAACTGTCTGATGACCTTAAAGTCGTTGAAACGAAATACCTCTGACTTGAAAAAGTATAAGGTTGTAAATATAGTTTTCGACCTCGGCAATACTCTCGTGTTCTTCGACCATTCCTATTTCTCGAACGGAATCGCGGAAAGGGAAAAAAGACTGAACACGGCGGCCTTCAGGAAATATATAATCAAAAACAAACTCGATACAAAACTGATTTCCGGAAGAATGAATCATCGCGATTTCTTCCGGAAACTCAAGAAGAAGTTCGACCTTAAAATCGGATATACCGATTTCATGTACTTTTATTCTGACGTGTTCTGGGAAAATCCGAACATGAAACGTCTGCTCGAGAAGATATCAAGAATCAGAAAGTACAAACTGTTCCTCCTATCCAACACCGATTCGCCTCACATGACATTCATCGACAAGAATTTCCCCTATGTGCGCATCCTCAAAAACCGCGTGCTTTCGTATAAAGTCCACATGTATAAACCGCAGAAAAAAATATTCAAATACCTGCTCGAAAAATACAGACTTGAGCCGGACACGACAGTTCTGATTGATGATATGAAAGACAATATAAAAGCCGCTGCCTCGCTCGGAATGCACGCCATTTATTACGAAAGCCACAGGAAATTCATGAGCGAGTTTTCGAAAGTTCTGAAGATTAAATAAAAAGACTTGACAAACTTAACAATGTTAAGTATATTTGTATCGTTAACTTAAATCAATAATTTGGGTATTTCAGAAAGAAAAGAGCGCGAAAAGCAGGATATGATAAAACTCATACTTGATGAAGCGATGAAACTGTTCATCGAAGAGGGGTATGAGAACGTGACCATGCGTAAAATTGCCGACAGGATCGAGTACAGCGCGACAACCATATATCTTTATTTCAAAGACAAGTCCGAAATATTTTACAGTCTTTTGAAAATAGCGTTCGATAAGTTTTATGAATCGCAATTATCGGTACAGAATATTCCGGACCCAAAGGAGCGGCTAATGGCACACGGCCTGGTGTACATTAAATTCGCGATGAACAACCCGAATTATTATGAACTGATGTTCATACTCGATGATCCCGTTACGAAAATGAACTGTCCGGAGGACTGGCAGACATCAACCCGTACGTACGACCTATTGAAGAAAAATATTCAGGAATGCATGGACGCAGGATGCATCGAAAAAGCCGATATCGAAGTCGTTGCCTTCGGACTATGGTCTCTTGTTCACGGCATCGCGACACTCATGATAAAAAGAGGGTTCATGGTACCCGAGCCATTCAGAGAATATCTGATTTATAATTCGATACAATATATATTCTCCGGAGTGATTATGAAGTAAAAATTTTTTCGCCACGAACTTAACAACGTTATTTTTATTAAAAGCATTAAGTTTTAAGCAATATCGAATAATCAAACGTTTTAAAATAAATTTAGGGGAGAAAAATGAAAAAGATCTTAGTTCTTATTCTGTTTTTGTCATGCAGTTTGAATCTGTATGCAATCGACCATCCTTCCGATAACAACGGCGTTATCGAAGGAAGGGTCATAGACGCGGAAACGCAGAGCGCGGTGCCTGACGCGGTAATAAAAATTCTTAATACCGATTACAAGACAGGTTCCGGCGCTGAAGGATACTTCAGGTTCGAAGAACTTAAATACGGAACATACCTTCTTGAAGTCAGCGCAACCGGCTATAAAACAAAAGTAAAGACCGACGTTGTGATTTCATCCGCCAATCCCGTACAGGTTACAGTTGAAATATCTCAGACAAATTTCATGACGGAAAAAATTGAAGTGGGCGCGGAATATTTTGACAAAAATTCCGACGTCAATCTCAGCGCGATTAATCTTGACTACGAAGAAATCAGAAGGTCGCCCGGTTCAGCAGAGGATATTTCAAGAATGCTACAGACCGCTCCGGGAGTTTCGCTGCTTAACGACCAGAGGAACGATTTGATTGTCCGCGGCGGCTCGCCGACAGAGAATCTTGTAATGATAGACGGCGTTGAAATTCCGAACATAAACCATTACGGCTCGCAGGGCACGACAGGCGGCGCGATTACTTTCATAAACGCCAAGTTCATACGAGAAGCTGATATACTTACAGGGGGATTCAATGCCCGTTACGGCGACAGGCTTTCAAGCATAGTTGATATTAAATTCCGCGACGGAAGTTTTTCGAAACACATTTATAACGCCAACCTGTCATTCGCGGGTTTCGGCGGAACTTTCGAGGGGCCTGTTTCCTCAAAAATGTCATACCTGCTTTCAATCAACAGGAGTTATCTCGACCCGCTGAAGAGTTCACTGAGACTGACTGCCGTTCCGAATTACTGGGACTTCAACGCGAAACTAACATATAAATTAAACGAGAATAACATTTTTAACTTCATCGGATTTACCGCTCTCGATAAGATTAACTTTAAGGTCGATGAGAATACCACTGTTGACGATTTTCCTTATGATTCGGATAACAAGACAAACGCGTACACGGGAGGACTTACTTACAAACATCTTTATAAGGACGGATATATACAGACAGTTCTTTCGAACACGCATACTACGTATTATTCCGATAATGTTTATGTACCCACAGGCAAGCATGATTACTTTCTGGATAATTATGAAAACGAAATGAATTTCCGCGTTGATTTGAATCACAGACTCTCTAAGAACTTTTTTATTTCGCTTACAGCGGGAACGAAATGGGGACAGTACAGAAATAATTTTTACGCGGTTGCCGATACTACTCCCGAAGGATATATTACAAAAGAACTTAAAGCCGACAACACAATCAACGACAACAAACTTTTTGCCGGTCTTAACCTGACCAACAAACTTTTCGGCGAAAGACTTGTGCTCAACTACGGAATCAGGTTCGACTATTTCGATTACATAAGGTTGAAAGCAAACGTATCACCGAGGGCGGGGGCGTCATTCTACATTACGCCTTATACAGTCGTTAACGCCGCGTACGGAATCTACTATCAGGCGCCGCAGAACATCTGGCTCGCGTCGGACCCCGCTAACAGAAACCTGAACAGCATAAGATGCGAGCATTATATCGCGGGCATCGAGCAGATGATTACAAAAGACATTAAAGCGGTTTTTGAAATTTACCACAAGATATACAAAGACTATCCCGTGAGTATCAACGACCCTTCATACATACTTATAGACGGCGGCGCTGATTTCGGTCCGAACCTCGTCGGACCCGCGACAAGTTACGGGCGTGGTTACGTAAAGGGGATAGACATTTCAATTCAGAAGAAACTGACAGGAAACGGTATTTACGGCTCTATAAATTATTCGAATTCGCTTTCGGGATTTACAGCGATAGAAGGCGGCGAGAAGCTGGCGGCTTTCGACCCGAAGAATCAGTTTACCGTAATCGTAGGCTATCAGGTAGCGGACGACTGGCTGATAGGTGTGAAGTTCAAGTACGCGGGAGGCAGGCCGTACACGCCGTTCAACTATGAACTCTCAAAGCAACTCGGCAGGGGAGTGTACGATATGAGCAGGTTCAACGAAGAACACTATCCCGATTATCACAGGCTTGACATAAGGGTTGACAAGAAATTTTATTTCAAACGCTCCAGTATAACCACATACTTCGAACTTCAGAACGCGTACAACAGGCAGAACGTGTACGGATATTTCTGGAACAAAGCGAAGAATGACAAAGGAACAGTCTATCAGTGGGCGTTCATGCCCGTCGGCGGTTTTAATCTTGAATTCTAAAATAAAAAGGGCGGCGATAATATCGCCGCCCTTTCTTCGGTTATAAAAAAAACTTCTTATTTCATTTTGTCTTTCAGACTTTGAGGTAAAGCGTCTTTGTGAATAGTATAATTCATCATTTTCAGTTTTACGAAATCGTCGCTGAAGAAATAATATCCCTTCGGGTCGACGTTCTTCGAGCCTGCGCCCGAATCCTTTATCAGATACCAGTCCTTGCCGTTCTTAGTCGTCATGCCGACGAGATGAATTCCGTGGTCGTCGGTCGTAGTCTGGTTCGTGAATCTGAACTGACGGGCGTTTTCGTCTATATACTGAGAGGGAATGTCGAATGTCGGAATCATCGCCACCTTGTGCCACGAGTCTATTCCCGGTTCCGAAACGTCGCCGCCGATAGAAACCGTGTATCCTTTTTTCACAGCGTCTTTAAGAATCGTCATAAACTCGTCAAGCGGAATGTTGAAGTACTCTTCGCTCTTCCACCAGTTGTCGGGGACTTCATATTCAACATACTTATAATAGGGTTTCTGCATGTAAGAAAGTATTTCGACGTAATCATCAGGATTCAGAGCGACTACTTTTTTAAAATACTCTTTCGCGTTCATTTCATCGCCGTCGACCTTGAATGTCGCCGGAGGCGTGCCGAGGTAGAAATTCAGTATCGATTTAATAGTCGAAACGACTTCATCCTCGTTCCAGTTATTCGAATTTTTCACGCCGTTTAGATAAGCGGTCATCTCGTCGATAAGTTTTCTGTGGTCGTGTACAGTCTGGCCGGCAAGGAGTCCTGTATACTGCTCAAGCGGCATCGCTCCGTATTCCTTCCAGATTTTCAGTACGGCATTGGCTTCGGAGCCTTCCGCGAAATTCGAGTTGCCTCTTTCGCGCACGAAACGTTTTGCTTTCTCGACATACTCGCAGTAAACGGTGTATATCGGAGAAATTTTAATCTTTCTGTTATGTATCCTGTAAACTTCGGTTTCGAAATATGATGTTGTCGAAAACGACCAGCACGTGCCTGTCAGTCCCTGCGAGACAGGCTCATTGTGCCACTGGTATGTGAACTCGGAAAGTGATTTAGGCAGGTCCATTCCTTCGAAATCAACCTTAAAAATCTTTCCTTCGGATTTTTGTTTCGTCGCGAACCTGTCGGCTTCCTTCGATATTTCGTTGAAATATCCGTCCTTCGGTTCGACGAATACTGCTTTGTTCTTTTCCTGCGCCGCCGCGGGAAGAACAAAAGCCATCAATAATAAAATGAGGCAGAACTTTTTCATATTAATATATGCTTTAATTTTGATAATTTACTAAAATTATTATTTCCTGTAATCAAATAATACATAAAATATATTCTTATGCGCCTCTTCTTTGCCGCCTTCGGGCTTGTGGTTCTGCTGTTGATTTCAGTCGAAACTCATTCGCAGAGTATCTATGACTCCAATCCCGTAAATTCTACACCCGCGAAAGAAAGGCTCGGCAGTTTTATGGATAGAAAAGCCGCCGAAGACAATTCGCTCGTGAAAAATATTCCTTTCCGCTCAATAGGTCCGAGCGTTATGTCCGGAAGAGTGGTAGACATAGATG
>JAJTBN010000115.1 GCA_021286895.1 Bacteroidota bacterium
GAAGAAGCTAAGAAGATGATGGGAAGGGTTCATAAAGAACTTAATACTATCCGTCCGATGCGCGACGGCGTTATAGCCGATTTTGAAATCGCGGAAGGGATGCTTAAAGAGTTTATAAAGAAAATCACCTCCGGATTCATGCCGGCAAAACGCATCGTTATATGCGTGCCGAGCGGAATAACCGAAGTGGAAAAACGCGCCGTAAGGGATACCGCGGAAAAAGCGGGCGCGAAGGAAGTATTTCTGATTTCCGAGCCGATGGCGGCCGCGATAGGCATCGGACTTGACGTTACGGCGCCTTACGGAAACATGATTGTCGATATCGGCGGCGGTACAACCGAGATTGCCGTTATCGCTCTTTCGGGCATTACCAACGGAGTTTCAATAAGAGTGGCTGGAGATGAACTGACAGAATCCATTATCAGATTTTTCCGCGCGAACCAGAATATGCTCATCGGCGAAACCACTGCCGAAAACATAAAATGCCAGGTCGGCTCTGTCATGCCGCTTGAAGAGGAAATCATAATCGAAGTTAAAGGCCGCGACCTCGTCGCGGGCGTTCCCAAACTCACGGAAGTCAGTTCGATTGAAATACGCGAGGCCCTTAACGCTCCCGTCCAGCAGATGGTCGACGCCGTTAAGGTAGCGCTTGAAAAAACAGCGCCGGAACTGTCTTCGGATATTCTCGACAGGGGAATCTTCCTCACGGGCGGCGGCGCGCTGCTTCAGGGACTCGATGAAAGAATCAGGGTCGAAACCGGAGTGCCTGTCCATATCGCGGAAGAACCGCTGTCGGCAGTCGCGAGAGGTACGGGCAAAGTGCTTGAGGAACTCGGAAAATACGGCAAAGTGCTTTTAAACAGATGATCTTCAGGGACAAATACACTTTAATTGACGAGAATAGGGCAATTTATATTAGGCATAAAAGAGTACCTTATACTCACCGTACTCTTAATCTTCTCACTGGCGTTTCTGTTTTCAAACGATAACACTCAGATAAGATTCCTGCGCGCTGTAGCGGTGGGCATGTTCGGCACCGTGCAGAGCGGGCTGTCGTCTATACCAAATGTTTTCGACCTGCAGCAGGAAAATAAAATGCTTCGCGAAAACAATATCAGACTTTCGAACGAAGTTTCCAATCTCAAGGAAGCAAAACTTGAAAACATCAGGCTTACAAAACTTCTGAACTTCAAGGAAACCTCGGGGCTCGGTCTCGTCAGCGCGAACATCGTCAATAAATCCTTAATCCAGACAAGGAATACTATTACACTTAATGTCGGGGAAAACGACAGCGTTTTTGTCAACATGCCTGTAATAACCGACGCGGGACTTGCGGGAAGAATTGTCTCGACGAGCAGAAATTATTCGATAGCGCAGATACTCTTCAATAAGGATATGCGTATTACCGTCAAATCACAGAGAAGCCGTATCGACGGTATACTAACATACGACGGGGTTTCGGCTGTTTCTGTAATCAATATTCAGAAGAACGCCGACATAGTTCCGGGTGATGTCTTTATCACTTCAGAATACAGCAATATTTATCCGTCAGGCATACCCGTCGGCACTGTAGTCGATGTCGGAAACCTCGATAACCTTTTCAAGAAAATTATTGTGGTCCCGCTCGTGGATTTCGCGTCGCTCGAAAATGTCTTCGTTGTAAAATATGTTCCTAACAAAGAGCGCTATGCTCTTGAAAAAACTTTTCAATCGGGGAAGAAATGAATTTTAAATACGGAATATTAAAGAACATACTCGTAATAATATTTCTTCTGCTTATTCAGAAGACGTTCATAAAAATTCTTTCGCTTTCTTCTCTGAACATATCCCCGGATTTTGTAATCATAATGCTTATTTACATCGGAGCGAGGGAAGGAAAAATCACAGGCTCCGTTTACGGCTTCCTCACAGGGCTTCTCGCCGATTTTCTGAGCGGAACATTCATCGGACTCTCGGCGATTTCGTACACTATCGCGGCGTTTCTCGCGGGTTTCTTTAATACCGAAAACGAAAAGTTCCTTACAAAATACCTTTTCCTTGTGACAGTGTTCGCTTGCTCGTTTGCAGGTAACTTCATTTACTTCTGGATTTATTTTCAGGGCACGCCTATAACATTTCCTGAAGTTCTTGTGAAATACGTGCTGACCTCCTCCGCCTACACAACCATTGTAAGCCTTGTTTACGTTATCTTCCCGAGAAAGAGAAGAATCGAAAGGAGTTTCCTGGGTGAAGCGTGAGGTTAAAATATACATTTCTCTCGGCATTCTCGTCGTAGCCGTAATAACCCTGTTTGCAAGGCTTGTTCAACTGCAGGTCGTTCAGCAGGAACAATTCGGCAAGGAATCGGAAAAAAATTCTATCAAGAAAATTATCGAAACTCCCGCTCGCGGACTCGTAATCGACCGCAACGGTAAGGTCCTCGTCGATAACAGACCGTCGTATACAATGACTATAACGCCGTTCCAGTTCGATAAGAATCTCATCGATGAAATTGCTAATCTTGCAGGAATCGACCCCGAAGATATACGCGATGACCTTGCTGATGCCAAGGGTACAAACAGATTCAACCCGATAAAAATAAAACGCGACATAGATTTCAAAACCATTTCTTACATCGAAGAAAACCGCGACAGGCTTAAGGGAGTAAGTTATCAGGTTGAATCGCAGCGATTCTATCCCAACAAGTTCAAAGGCTCGCACATTTTCGGCTATGACGCGGAAATTACGGATAAGATGCTTCAGGAATCTACTGAGAATTATTACAGACAGGGCGATCTCGTCGGCATTACCGGACTTGAGAGATTTTATGAAAAACAACTTCGCGGAGAAAAGGGGAGCAGGCTTATTCTTGTCGATGTGAACGGCAGGGAAGTCGGCTCTTATAACGACGGCAAGAACGACCAGAAACCCGTTAACGGAGCTGACCTGTTTACTTCTATCGACGCTGACCTTCAGGAATATGCCGAGAAACTCATGGGCGGCAGAAGAGGTGCGGTGATTGCGGTTGACCCGAGAACAGGCGAAGTGCTCTGTCTTGTATCGAAACCCGATTATGACCTTAACGCTTTTGTCGGTACGCCCGACGCGAAAGAAATCAACAGACTCTTTAACCATCCCGAGAAACCTTTGTTTAACAGGGTGATTCAGACAAGATATCCTCCGGGCTCCACATGGAAGATGATGATGGCGCTTGCCGCCATGGCATCGGGCAAAATTACGCCTACGACAACAATCTCCTGTCCGGGTTCTTTCACTTACGGTAACAGGACTTTCGAAGACCACGGCGGTTACGGCGCGATACCCGTTGTAAGGGCTATTGAAGTTTCGTCCAACGTTTTCTTCTACAAACTCGGTCTGATGCTCGGGATAAAAGATTATCACGATTATTCGTCAATGTTCGGATTCGGCTCGAGAACAGGCATAGACCTGCCGGGCGAAACCCGCGGACTTCTTCCTTCGCAGGAATATTTCGATAAGGTTTACGGCGTCAATAAATGGTCTCAGGGTTTGCTTGTCTCTCTCGGTATCGGACAGGGTGAGCTCGGTGTATCTCCGGTACAGATGGTGGGTTATACCGCTGCTATTTGTATGGACGGAATGTACATACAGCCGCATATAGTAAGAAAAATCTATAACTCGACAACGGGAATTGAAACTCCCGTCGAGGTTAAAAAGAACCAGATTGATATCGATAAAAAGTTTTTTGAAACGGTAAAGAAAGGCATGTACCTCGTCGTTAACGGAACCGGTACCGCGAAGAATATAAAGAATTCGGAATACGTGATGGCGGGAAAGACAGGTACGGCTCAGAACCCTAACGGAAACAACCATTCATGGTTCGTCGGATACGCTCCTTACGGCGACCCTAAGATAGCCGTCTGCGTGCTCGGTGAAAACGCGGGATGGGGAAACCAGTTTGCCGCGCCTATAGCGGCGGCAATTATGGTCAGATTCCTGAGCGGCAACTCCGTCGACGTGTTCAATGAAAACTCTAAGGTGGAGGTGCATGACTGATGGATAGAAAACTTTTCGATAAATTCGATATTATTCTCTTCCTCGCTGTTATCGGTCTGCTTGTTATCGGCATATTCGCGATTTACAGCGCGACGCAGAGCAGCGTCAACAACGCCGGATTCTATCTCAAACAGATGACGTTCGCGATTATCGGTCTCGTGATGGTTATCGCGGTATCATACCTGCCGCCAAGATATATCTCAAGTTTGTCTTATTATGCTTATGGTCTGGGTTTAGTACTGCTTCTCATGGTTCTTGTCTTCGGAAGAACGATTAACGGAAATAAAAGTTGGTTCTTCATTGCGGGTTTCGGAATACAACCGTCCGAGTTCGCCAAAGTAGCGACTGTCATGGCTGTCGCGAATTTCTTCTATAAAGGAGACGAAGAGAATCCGAAGATTTCACCTCTGCAACTTCTGATAGCGGCTGGACTCGTCGCCGTTCCGGCTGTACTGATTAAACTCGAGCACGATACCGGCACTACGCTCGTCATGCTGTCGTTCATAGTTCCGATGCTTTTCTTCGCGGGCGTTTCTCCTTTTATACTTTTCGCGGTGATAACACCCGTTGCGGGAATCATACTCGCGTTTATTAATATATATTATTTCTACGCGTTCCTCGTTCTTCTTCTCGTGATACTTTATTTCATGAAAAAGCACTGGCTTATATCCGCCGGAGTATTCGTCCTGAACGTGTTATCAGGGTTTTCTGTGAATTTCTTCTATTCTAAACTCATGCCCTATCAGCAAAATAGAATAATGGCGGTCTTTGACCCGTCATCCGACCCGCTCGGCAGCGGTTATAACGTCATTCAGTCGAAAGTGGCTATCGGCTCGGGAGGCTTGTTCGGCAAAGGATTTCTGCAGGGCTCTCAGACTCAGTTGAAGTTCATTCCCGAACAGTGGACTGACTTTATTTACTGCATGATTGGCGAAGAGTTCGGACTGATTGGCGCGGGCGTCGTAATAATCCTGTTTGTAGTGATTATTTATAGGCTCCTGAACAACGCGTACCTTTCGAGAAACAGGTACATGATGCTGACGTGCGTGGGATTCGCGAGCCTGTTCTTCTTTCACATGTTCATCAACGTCGGCATGACAATCGGCATAACGCCTGTAATCGGAATTCCGCTTCCTCTCGTCAGCAACGGCGTGTCTTCATTGCTGTCGTTCCTGCTTATGATAGGAATCGGCATGAACACTTACAGGCATAAAGACATATTCTTATCATGACGTATAAAAAGAAATTAAAAGAAGTCGTAAAGGCGGTTAAGTCAAACCTCATTACGGGGCTTGACACAGACCTTTTGAAAATCCCCGCCTGCTTTCTCAAGTATAAAAATCCTGTTCTTGCTTTCAACAAAAAAATCATCGAGGCGACTATAGACAACTGCGCGGGGTATAAACTCAATCTCGCTTTCTATGAAGCCGCGGGAAAAAAAGGGCTTGAAGCGCTCGAAGGAACGCTTGATTACATCCCTTCTAACAGAATAACGATATGCGACGCGAAGCGCGGGGATATAGGAAATACCGCTGAACTTTACGCCAGAGCGTATCTCGACAACATGAACTTCGACGCGATAACTTTGTCGCCGTACATGGGCTATGATTCGGTATCGCCTTTCCTCGAAAGAAAAGACAAGTTTGTATATATTCTTGTCCGCACTTCAAACAAGGGCGCGGATGATTTCCAGAACCTTAAAACAGGCGGCAAGAAATTATTCGAAGTCGTCGCTGAAAAATCACTGAAGTGGTCAAAAGACAGGATTGGCTTCGTAATAGGCGCTAACCACGCGAAAGAAATAAGAAAATACTCGTCAAAGAACATACCCTTGCTCATTCCCGGAATCGGCGCTCAGGGGCACGACACGGAAGAACTCAAAAAGAACCTCAAAGGCAGCCTTCACCTCATCAACGCCAGCCGCGCTATTATTTACGCGGGGGGAAGGAATGATAAGGAGAATGAAGTAGCGGAACAAGTATCTACGGCTTGCAAGAAAATTAACTTAGAACTAATCAGGTAAGACATAAAGTCCGAAAAAATTCAAAACCGCATAATTCGGATGTGCATTTCATGTTAAAGAATATTTATTAGTATTGCTTTGTTGAAGAATAATAAATATTTTTATTTAACATCTAACCTCATATAAAATAAGCATGAAAAAGATTATTATCATTTTTGTACTTTCTTTATTCTATTCTCCGCTATCCTCACAATGGGTGCAAACCAACGGAATCAAAGGAACCGACCAGGTTAGCTGCATTCAAAGATCGTCTCACAGCATGTTCGCGTGTACGAACAGCGGCTTGTTCAAATCGACTGATGAAGGAATATCGTGGAAAATCAGCTGTAACGGACTCAAGTACACACAGGTATCATCGCTGGCTTCGATAAGCGAAGTTTTATTCGCGGGTACTTCAAACGGATTATCTATTTCTTATGATGACGGACAGAACTGGATTGATGGCGGGTATCAGGGTAATTATGTTTATCATATTTTCGCGCACAATAACAGGCTCTTTCTCTGGACAGGCGATGAATTGTATTATTCAGATGACTTAGGCCTGTCATTCAATTATTTATTTTACTGCGGCAACGTCAAGAGCATGTATGCCTTTAATAACTTTCTTTACTTTGCGTCATTTGGAACCGGCGTTTACAGGTCATCTGATAACGGACTAACATGGAATTTGAAAAATAACGGGCTTGTCACACTGAATGCATCATGCTTTACTTCATCCGGAAACTATTTGTTTCTTGGGACACAAAATCATCCTGACGGGCATGTATATAAATCGACCGATAACGGTGATTCCTGGGTTCCATGCTCGTACGATTTTCCTATTAACAACATATGCGCATCATCTTCCGAAGGCAATTATATCTATGCAAACGCGGGTCCCGAAATGTACGTCAGTACCGATTCAGGCAATTCCTGGAATAACAGTTCTTACGGTCTTCCTGGGTATTGGCTGCAGTCTATTTTTTCTTATAACTCGAAGACGTTTGCAGCGCCTGTATTTTCGGAGATTTATATGACCACAAATCACGGTGTTAACTGGACGATATCGGATTCGGGTTTATACAACACCGCTGTTTCCTCTTTTACCTCTGACGGTGGGTATCTTTTTGCCGCGGCCGGCTCGTCAGGGCTTTGGCGAACTTCTGATAATGGCGCGTTTTGGGAAATGACCGGATTAACTGCTTCGAATAACTTGTCTATAAATACAGTTTCAAAGTTTAACGGAAAACTTTATGCGGGTTGTTCAGGTATCTATGATAATCTTTATGTGTCATCAAATCTGGGTGTCAATTGGTCTGTTTTATACGGGTTTAACGGGACTAACATAAATGATATTACAAGCAAAGACACGGTTTTGTTCGCTGCTACAAATTACGGCGTGAAGAAGTCTACAAACGGAGGATTAAACTGGACACAGACATCTCTGTCGCCTTCTTTAACCGTAACAAAACTCTTTGTGAAAGATGCTTATCTTTATGCCGCATCATACAGCGGTATATATTATACATCGAATCTGGGAACTACGTGGCTTGCATCAACGGGCATTTCAACTATGGTAAACGATATCTCCGCAAACGGCAATAATATGTATGCCGCGGCATACAATAAAGTCTACAAATCGACTAATAACGGCAGCAGTTGGACCGCGGCGAATTTAAATTCTATGAACTGCTACAGATTGCTATCCGTTAATAACGCCGTTCTTGTTACTGGTAACCAGGGCGTTTTCCTTTCCTCAAACGGAGGCGCGGACTGGAATTCTGTCTCAGACGGATTATCGCTTTTGGATTCAAGAGCATTATATTCTCTGAACGACTACGTATTCCTCGGAACATACGGTGCCGGCGTGTATAAAAGGCCTGTCAGTCAAATAATAGGTATCAAAAATATTTCATCGGGTATCCCGGAATATTTCTCGCTTTATCAGAACTACCCCAATCCCTTCAATCCAGTTACGAAAATTAAATTCGACGTAGCCGCGGTTTCGGGTAATTTTGGCTCACAACATATAAAAATTGAAGTTTATGATATGCTCGGCAAAGATGTGAAAACGCTTGTCAACGAGCCTCTTCGTCCCGGCGCTTATGAAGTGACTTTCGACGGGAGCAGTGTGCCTTCCGGAATCTATTACTGCCGGATGCTCTCGGGAAATGAATTGAAGAATACAATTAAAATGATGCTAATAAAATAAAACCATATGAAAAGACTGTACTTGATGTTAATGCTTACTTTTCTGTCTTCGCCTCTCTTTTCACAGACGGATTCGTCATCCGGTTCGTTCAACCCGGGTTTCCGGAGTTATCAGGTCGATTTTACTTCGATTATTTTCATCAATACTCTTACCACCTGCTTCGATTATGATTTATTCACCGACGGAAAGTACGGCTCGGCAGGTTTAAGAGCCGGAGTTGATTATTACTCTATAGGCGATGTCGGCGGCGGTACGCGAAACGGCTCACCCTGCACGGATATTGACCTTCTGACGAGAGCGACATTGTCCAATGGAATTCTAAGGGTCGATGTTTACGGTGGATTTTGTTCTCACAATACTTCGAAAGGCGACTACGAAAGCGGCATATATATGAAGTTCGGTCTGGAAATAAAAGCGAGAGTTTACAAAGACTACGTCGGATTCATAGGTAAAATTGGCACTACTAAAGCCGGTTACGGAGGCATCGGCATTTTTATCGGTTACGGAAAATAAAAAAGCCGCGCTTCGGGCGCGGCTTCCTTACAGGTTTTAACCCGACTATTAATTTAAAGTCTTTTCGCCCTTCTTCCATCCGCACGGCGTTAACTTGCCTGACTGCAGCGCGTCGAGTACGCGGATTACTTCGTCAACGTTTCTGCCGACTGAAAGGTCGTTCGCGCATACCCATTTTACAACGCCGTTAGGGTCGACTATGAACGTGGCTCTGTACGCTATCTTTTCTCCGTCTTCAAGAATTCCGAGCGCTTCGCCCAGCGACTTGGACGTGTCTGCCAGAAGCGGGAAATGAAGGTCCTTCAGACCCGGATGCGATGTCATCCAGCCGAGATGCGAGAATTCCGTGTCGGTTGACGCGCCGATAACGTCGCAGTTTCTTGAATCGAATTCCTTGAACTTGTCGTTGAAATCTATAATTTCAGTAGGGCATACGAATGTGAAATCTTTCGGGTACCAGAACATTACCATCCATCTTTTCTTATTGATGTGGTCGTTGTTCGTGATGTCTTTGAATTCTTTTCCCGGAGCCGTCGATACTGTAGCCTGCTTTTTGAATTCCGGGAATTTCTGTCCTAAATTAATCATTTTTTTACTCCTGTATGTTTTATTTTATTTTAATTTTTGAGGTTTGACATACTAAACGTAAAATAAACGAATAAAATTCAGGCAGTTAACTTTTTTAGCACACAGAAAGAGCGGATTGAACAGATTAACACAGGTAATTCATGATATATCGGCATACGGAAAGAGCATTCCCGTTTAAAAGCGCCTTGTGATTACAAAGTATATTGTAGCCCACGGTTTTAGAGGCTGTGTGAAAATTCAAAATCAATGGACAGAATTT
>JAJTBN010000116.1 GCA_021286895.1 Bacteroidota bacterium
AGATTGACTTTTTCGACATTAGGTATCGAGGATAAGTAAACATCCTTCAGAATTTTCAGCGTTTCTTTGTCGATTCCGCTGAATTCACGTAGATATGCAGTCGTTATCTCCCAGTCCTTCTTATCAAAATCCCATTTCATCGTAACAATATCAAGTTTTACCGTAATGTTCGTCAGTGTGTCTTTATTGAAAATTTGTATTGATGTATTACTGCAGGTTTGAGTACTTTTCTCATAATTATTTATGATAATTATGCGATTTATCTTATCCTGAATATATATATTCTGAATTGAGTTTGAAATAGTGTTTCTGCCAAGTACTTCACGCTCGAATTTGTATTTCAGTCTGTTTGAATGCGGCACAATCCAGCCGTTAAAATATACGGCAAAAAGCGTTATAATCAGTCCAAACGTCAAAACAGGCAATAAATACCTGTAAATTGAAATTCCGGCGGATTTCATGGCTGTCATTTCAGAATAATTGACAAAACGGCTTATCGTAAAGAGCGATGCCAAAAGCATGCCCACAGGCGTTATTAGTTTCAGTATATCCGGTATGAAATACGTGTAGTACTGAATAAGCATCAAAATCGTCAGCTTTTTATCTATAAACCTGTCGAGATTCTCAAAGAGATCCACCATTATAAATATAAGCACAAAGCAAAGCAATCCGAACAAGAAGTTCAGTACGAAATGCCGTAGTATGTATCTGTCAATCAGTTTCAAGCAATTTCAAAATACTAATGTAATAGCCAATTTACAATTACAAACTGAATAGAGGACTTTGAGACAGGCACGAATCGAAAAGTTTTAAACAACGGAAAAACAATAATGTTAGTAAAGTTGTTATATAATATATATTATGTAAAGTTAAATATTGGTATCTTTTTAATAAGTCCGTATTTCTACAAATTCCACGTATCAGTTTCTGTCCCCCTTCGAATGTTTGATATATTTTTAAATTTCATTTATTTCGGGAATTAATTAAATTTCAATACAATTATACATTTTATGGTAGAGTTAAATTATTATCTGGTTTTAAGCGCATTGTTGTTCGCAATAGGCGTAATTGGCGTTCTGACAAGACGAAACGCGATAATCATCTTCATGTGCATCGAATTAATGCTGAATGCGGTAAATTTATCACTTGTTTCGTTTTCAAGTTTTTTAGGCAATGAGAGCGGACAGATTTTCGTTTTTTTCGTTATGACTGTGGCGGCGGCTGAGGCAGCCGTAGGTCTGGCGATTGTTATCTCGCTTTACAGAAATAAAGAGACTCTTGATATTGACAAAATAAACATCTTAAAATGGTAATGCCGATGCAGAATTATTTTCTTTCAATAACCGTCCTTCCTTTGCTTGGTTTCCTTATAAACGTTCTTTTCGGGAAAAAGATAAAGTCAGAAAAATTCTCGGGATGGCTTTCTTCTATATTCGTTTTAATCCCGTTTCTTATCGGCGTACAGGCCTTGTTTGAGATTATGAGTCTTCCTGAAGACGGGCGGAAGATTGTTATAAATTATTTTAACTGGATATCCGCGGGAAAACTAACGGTCAATTATTCTTTTCTTGTCGATCCCCTTTCGGTCGTGATGATTCTTGTTGTCACGGGAATAGGGTTCCTGATACACGTATATTCCATCGGTTATATGCACGGCGATGAAGGCTACGCGAGATTCTTCGCGTACCTTAACCTATTTATTTTCGCGATGCTTCATCTGGTAATCGCCGACAACTTCCTTCTTGTTTTTCTCGGATGGGAAGGCGTGGGTTTGTGTTCATACCTGCTTATAGGATTCTGGTATGAAAAGAAATTCACAGGCGATGCCGCGAAGAAAGCGTTTATAGTCAACCGTATCGGAGATTTCGGTTTCCTTACCGCGATGTTCCTTATATTCACATATTTCGGTACACTCGATATTTCGGGTTTCCTCGGACAGATTGCAGGATATCCGGTTAACAACGCGTTGCTGATTGCTATCGCTTTGTTTTTCTTTCTCGGCGCGACGGGCAAGTCGGCGCAGATTCCCTTATACGTATGGCTTCCTGACGCTATGGCAGGCCCTACGCCTGTATCGGCGCTCATTCACGCTGCGACCATGGTTACAGCGGGCATTTATCTCGTCGCCAGAACTTCCCTGCTTTATGTTCTCGCGCCTTATGCTTCAAATATAGTTTTAATAATTGGAATTGCGACCGCTATCATTTCGGCTACAATAGCGGTTAAGCAGAATGACATAAAGAAAATTCTCGCTTATTCGACCGTATCGCAACTCGGGTTTATGTTTATCGCGCTCGGTACGCTTTCATTCGTAGCCGCTGTATTCCACCTTGTGACGCACGCTTTCTTCAAGGCGCTGATGTTCCTCGGAAGCGGCTCCGTGATACATGGTATGCACGAAGAGCAGGATGTAAGAAACATGGGCGGACTCAGGGATAAGATGAAAATCACTTACATAACTTTTCTTGTAGGAGCGTTCGCTATTTCGGGTATTCCTCCCCTTTCAGGGTTTTTCAGCAAGGACGAAATACTTTATAAAACTTTTACTAACGCGGGCATACTCCCGTACCTTCTTGTGCTAATCACGGCGGGGTTTACAGCATTCTACATGTTCAGGCTTGTAGGGCTTACATTCTTCGGCAAGCCGCGATATAATTCGGAGCATATTCATCCGCACGAATCGCCCAGGACAATGACGGTACCGCTTATTATTCTCGCGGTTCTTTCCGCTATAGGCGGATTCATCGGCCTGCCGCACGTGATGGGATTCAACGCTTTAGAGCACTGGCTTGAGCCTGTATTCAAGAACTCATACGCGCTGATTAATCTCAATCATCCCGAATCGGAACATTCGTCAGCAGTAGAATGGCTGCTTATGCTCGTATCCGTACTGGTTGCAGCGGCGGCGATATATATTTCATTCAGAAAATATTCGAGACAGGATAAGTTCGCGGAAGAAAAAGGATTCGGCAAAGTACTCGAGAATAAATATTACGTCGATGAAGCGTACGATAAAGCAGTTGTTAATCCTATATTCCGCACGTCGGAGAGTTTCTTCTGGAAAATATTTGACGTGAAAATCATCGACGGGTTAGTTAACGGTATCGCGAATTCTCTTTCGAAGTTCAGCATCGACTGGAAGAAATTACAAACCGGCGTCGTTCAGGATTATGCAGCCCTCGCTATCACCGGTATAATAGGAATTATACTATATTTCCTCTTCGCCTAAGGAAATTACTTCTTCTGGTTCTTCAGAATGTACTCGGAAATATCCGCTATTTCCTGGTCTGAAATTATTTCATACGGATAGAAAGGCATGAACTTCGCGCCCATTCTTATATGATAAACTATGCTTTTCAGGTTTCCGTCGAAATCCTCGAATAAGGAAGGCACATGTTTCACCGTTCTTCCTCCGTGGCAGAAGCCGCATGTCTCCTTGAAAATCCTTTCGCCGTTCTTTATGTCGGGAGTAAGTCCGGCAATCTTAGTCTGGTCTTCTTTAAGTCTCAACTTATCCGGTTTGGGAAGAGCTATCGTTGTGTAATTCAGGTTCTTCGAATCCCCTTTCAGCGATGCGAAGTAGGAGCTGAAAGCGGATATTTCCTGAGGAGAAATCTGCCTTCCCATTTTTACGAATGTTTCCCAGCAAACCGTAGTTCCCGACGCGGTGCTTTTTACATCTTCGCCTTTAATCGTTCCCGCGAAAACTGACTGCCGTTTATCTGCGCCAATAACATCGGCAAAGTATTTTGTATTAAGATTGTCTTTGTTTGTTCCGTCGTAATGACAGTCGGCGCATTTAAGACCTGTAAGGTTCGAGGGTGTGTTGAATAATTCTTTACCCTTCGCGGTAAGTTCATCGCCGCTCTTAACTTCGACTTTGCTTTCCGTTTTGTCGCCGTTCTTCGAGCATGACACGATTCCGATAAGAAGAAGTGCGGAGATAATAAGATAATAGTATTTTATCATAAATCTTTTGATTTATTAGTAAAACAATCCGTAAAACAAAAAATTCCATGAAATAAAAAAAGGCTGCTTATTATATAAGCAGCCTTATATGTTTTTAAAAAATATTACTTTTTCTTTGTACCTGTCCCGAAATCCGGGTAGAAGTTGACGCCGATATAGAATGTAGACCAGTTCATGTCTTTCTGATCAACTCTAATATTTGAACGAACAGGTGTTCCAAGGGGATCGTATATATTTCCCTGTACCCATCCGCCTTCGTCATTGAACGAGGCGTTCGTTCGGCCCCAGTTAAGTCCGCTTGCCTGATCGATGTTCTTTAATAGCAGATTCGCGAAATCGTATTTCGCACCGAGGACAATTCCCCACTGAGGGTTAACCTTAAACTCCACGCCTGCGCCGAGACTCAGTCCCATTCTGAAATCCGTGAAATTGATGCTCATTGAATCACTCGGTCCTGTTGTTCTTGTAAGCTTTGCATTGAGGAAATTAAAGTTAAATGTAGCGTTTACAAAAGGACTTACTACTTTCGTAAATGAAAGAGGAGCAACTTCGACACCTAATCCGATGCCGAAATTTCCGAGAGAATAATCATAACTAATGGGTTTTTGAGCAATGTACGTTGTTGTGAATTCAGGAACATATCCCGTTTTTGACCCTTCGAAAGCATTAAACGCACTGTAACCGAGAGTGCCGATAAGTCTTACGGTTTCATACTTGTCGAGGTTGACTTTTGCAGTTCCCTGAATGAAAAAACCGGTCTTCCCACCAAAGTTTTTCGAGAAAAGTGAAGAGTCCACTAACGCTACCTGCCATGGAAATACAAAAGTTGAGTCGATACCAAAAACCTGGTTTACATAACGGTAAGTGTTTGAATAATTAATGTAATTACCCCCGCGCATTCCCTTATCCGGATTGACAATTCCGGCGCCTAACTGGAATGAGAACTTGTCGAACTGCGCGTAAGTCTGCGCCGAAAATGCAACAATCAGAACTGTGATTAAAAATAGAATTTTTGTTTTCATGCTCTTCCTTTTTATTTATTAATAATTTCGTAAATTCCTATTATCGCGGCCGTCTCAGCCCTCATCTTTCTTTCTCCAAGGCTGCAAACAAGCCAATTGTTTTCTTTTAATTGCTTTATTTCAGATTCTTCAAATCCACCTTCAGGTCCGATTAACGCGCATACATCATTTTCACCCTCCTTCTTAACATATACGCTTTCCGTATTCTGATGTTCGTAAAATACAACCTTATTTTGAAAAAATGCAGTCATTTTCAGCATTTCATCGAAAGTAACCGAATCCGCTATCCTCGTCAGATAACATCTCTGCGACTGCCCCATCGCGTGCACTGCAATCTTCCTGAGCCTTTCCGTTTTGTTAGCGGAAAGCCCCGTCGGGACTGTGTTCCCGGTTATTACAGGAACAATCTCATTGACACCCAGTTCAACGGCTTTCTCCACAAGAAATTCGAACCTGTCCTGATTCCGCAGCGGAGCCGCATAAAGCCGTACGTTCACGACCGGCTCAAACAGATTGTGTTTCCTTTCAAGAATGCCGCAGACGACGGAATCCTTTGTTATTTGTACAATCTTTGAAACATAAATGTTCCGCTCGCCGTCGGTAATATTCAGTATGTCACCTTTTTTCTTTCTCAGAACCTTAGCAATATGCTTCGAGTCCTGCCCCTTAACCGTGAGCATTCCTTCCTTCTCATTTATGTTTTCCCTGCCTGTGTAATAATATTCCATGTTCAGAATGATGAGTCTAATGAAAAAATTATCTGGCCTTTGTACCTGTTATTCTCATGCCTTACCGCGAAATCCGTCCTGTAAACAAAATCGAACGGCAGAAGAAAATTTAGTCCGATTCCGTATCCGTTCCTGAATTGCGTGTTAAATAATCTTTCGCTTCTTCCCCATACACCTCCCGCGTCTATGAATACAGTAGCGTACAAACCATATCTGTACGACAACTGCTTCATCACCGGTATTTTTCTGAGTATAAAATGGTCCTTTCCTTTAACATAGAAAGGTTTCAATATTGGAATCCGCATTTCAAGAGAACCCATCATCTTGTCTTCCCCCTCGAAAACGTAATTGTCCCATCCCCTTATGAGGTCGGCATATCCGAAACTTTCGCTCAGGTAAACCGGAAGACTTCCGCCACCGAACGTAATTACGCTGCTGTATCTCGCGACGAGAACAAGAGCATAATCATTTGACAATTTGAGAGGTATGTATCGCCTCAGGTCAGTCCTGAATTTGTTCAAATCAAATGAACTGCTGAACAGACCGATTCTTGAAACCTGAAGGTTATAATACGAACCATAAGTCGCGAACTTCGCGTAATCTCTTGTATCGTACGTTAAATCGGCAGCAACGGTGAAATATCTGTCTATACCGTCCGTGTTTATCGTTCTGCCTTTTTCATATTCGGAAGTCGAGTAAGAATTATATGCAAGAATTCCTGAAAGGGACATATTATCGCCAAGATATTTCCCGAACCTCAACGAAGACTGAAAATTGTTTAGCGTATATGTCGGAATATCGTCCTTTTTGAAAAACCTGCCAACGGAATCCGATAGTCCGGTGCTTCTCGGATAAGTCCGCGAATAACTGACGCCGAAGTTGTAAAAATAATGCTGATTTTTGAAAATCCACGGGTTAGAGAACCCTAATGCAATAAATGGTTCGTAACCCAGTCCGAAACTGAGGTTTATTGTCTCGTTTTTGCCCCTGAAATTCCTCCACATGAAATTTAATCCGCCCCATAGTTTCTTGAATGAGCCTTCCTTTATTCCTCCCTGCGGTACTGGCAGAAAATAGAACATCTCCTCAAACTCAAAAACCAGGTTTATCATATTCCCGGAAAGAGGCGCAGGTACAACATCTATTCTATTGAAAAGTCCGAGATTATAGATTCGCCTGACGTCTTCATCGAGGTCCTTGAGATTTAGTTTTTGCCCTTCCTTCGTCTTCATCTCCCGCAGTATAACTTCGTCCCTTGTAACGTTGTTTCCGACGAAAAGAATCCTGTTTACAGTCATCTCTTCAATCATTTTTATATAAGTAGAATCAACCTTTAAAGTATCATTTAATGCATATAATTTTATAGGTATTATACAGATAGATATAAATAATATTATAGCATATTTTCTTAGCGTCATTTCAGGTCACGCATTTCGTTGATACGTCTCAACATTCCCATTCCCGTTTTATCGTTCGGTTTGATATCCAGCGCTCTTTTTACATACCCTTCAGCAGTGTCAAGTTTACCGAAATTCATTAGATAACTGGCGCGGTTAAGAAACATCATATAATAGGCATTCATTAAGAATGCGTGATAATAATCTGTTTTCGCTGTTTTTGTAAATTTTATATCCGGTTCCTTATAGGTGCTGTCAAAATTTACGTCTTTAGACAATCTGAAGAGCATCCCTTCAGGAATTCGCCTGTATTCAAGCCCGAATTTCTCTGTTTTCGCGTCATCGACCTCAATACTTGTGTAAATATTCCGGTCAGAATAGTTTTTATCTACGATGCTGTTTAAAAGCGCCGCGAAAGCATTCTGAATTTTAATAAGGTCCTGTCTGTCCATTTCAGTAGTCGGTTTAGTATATCTGTCCGTTTCATGCTCAAATTTGATAAGTTCAGCATTATAAGCCTCAAATTCCTGTTTACTCCTTTCGTACAAATCAGGATAATGCACTTTTATATGCCTTATAAACCATGTTCTCCGCATAAGTTCCTTATCCAAAACTGCCACATCCGGTCTGTAGTTTTTCACAAACTGGTAATAAAACGATGCCGATACCCAGAAATCCCATTGAGTGGAAAAAACGACTGAATTCGGACGGATTGAATTAAAAACATTATCTGTGTATTCCTGCACGTAAACGCTCTTACTTTCATTATTTTCGTTAAAATTTCCATATATGCAAAGAGCGGGAAAGACAAGCGAGGCGATAATTACTACCCCTGCGGCTGATTTAAGTTTGTTGAATAGGAAAATAAGGCCGAGCGCGAACCAGACCGCGGTTATTATATACGAAAGAAGAAAATAAGTATCTATATCATGTATATCGTAGTTTATCGCGTACAGAATGTTGAATACAAAAAGCAAGACAGTGAAGAAGAAGAATCGTTTTTGCTTTAAAAACGAAAAAATCAGACCGAAAACGGCTATTATCAGCGGAAAATAGAAAAATTCTTTTGGATAAGCGGAAATATAATAAGAAAACTGTTTCGAGGCGGCATCTGTAGAAGAGAACATCCATACGCTGAACTGTTTCCCTGATATGTGCCTATAAAAATTAAAAAGATTCGCGGGATAGTCCCAGCTGACGTAATGATTATCCGCTCTTACAAAGAAATATATGTAAGTAGAGAAAGCCAGTATAAATGGTACCGCCATGTATAAAATTTTCAGTACTGAATTTTTATTTAATCCATTAACCGCGAAATAAAGGTATATAAAACCCACGCTAAGAAAAATCGTGGTTAAATGGTTTGAGAAACTCAGTCCCAGCATGAAAGCGAACATGAGCCAGTACCTTAAATCATCGCTTCCGCGGCTTTTCAGGTAACCGTCGCTTGCCTTAAGAAATACGAGTATCACGAGCATCACAAGAACGGCATGCAAAGAATATACTTCGAGCGAATTCGCGATATTCCAGAATGTGTTCGAGAATGCAAGAACAAGAGACGCCGATAAGGAAACAATGTTCACAACAACCTCATTATTCTTGTACTCGATGAACACGTCTTTCGGATTATTATCCCTGCCGAGGTTCATTTCGGTTATTACGAAATGCATCAGATAGAAGAACACAGTTACAGCGCCCGCTGAGAGGAACGCGCACATAAGGTTTAGCCTGTAAATATCCTCCCCTACCGGCAGCATAGAAAAAAGCCTGCCGATAAGCGTAAACAGCGGATAACCCGTCGGGTGGGCGATTCCAAGCCTTATACATGCTGTAGCGAGTTCGCCCGTATCGATGAAGAACAGCCCGGGCGCGAGCGTAATAAGATAGACACCGAACGGCACAATAAAAGAAAGCGCCGCGAAATAAATTTTTTTCCTGAGAATGCTCAATTTATATGATTTAATTTATGTTCGACGTAGATGCATTTATTTTCAATGTAAACAAACCCGTTATCTTCCGCCAGTTTTCCGGCTTCCGGGCTTATTACTCCCAGTTGTGCCCAGATAACTTCGGGTTTTTCGTCCATATTCAATACTTCCCCGACAATGCCTTTAACTGCTTCCGACCTTCTGAAAATATTCACAATGTTTATCTTGTAAGGAATATCTTTCAACGATGCGAAACACTTTATACCGTCTATTGTTTTTCCCGCAAGTCTCGGGTTCACGCCGTAAACCGTATAGCCATGACTGTTCATGAAATCCGATATACCATGTGAATCCCTGTCCGGGTTATCGGAATAACCCACAACGGCTATGGTCTTGTATTTTTGGAGTATTTCTTTTGTGTTCATATTAAATGTGTAATTTATTAATTGTTCAGTTTGAATAAAAGTTAATTAGCCATATAAAAAAGGGCGCCGTGCTGTATCACTGCGCCCTTTTCAATACCTGTATAATTTTACTC
>JAJTBN010000117.1 GCA_021286895.1 Bacteroidota bacterium
CTTATTTTTAAGAATATTAATCATTTTTATATAAATTGCATTTTATAAAAACGTATTATTTGTTATGTTAATGGATTAAAAAGGAAAATGAATTAAATTAAAATATAATGAAAATAATCAAATCTATATTAATATTATCACTACTACTGATGCTTACCTCGTGTTCAAGATCACCCGTGATTCTGTACACTAACGGTAAAATTTATACCATGGACGGAAAGAATACTGTGGTTGAAGCCATGGCTGTCAGAGACGGAAAGATACTGGAAACGGGCAAAACTGAGGATATTAAGAAGAATTATGACAGTAAAGACGTGATTGATTTGAAGGGCAAGACAATTCTGCCCGGGTTTATAGATATGGAAGGCTCTCTTGTTGAATTCGGAAGAATCTTAACTTCATAAATTTCATTAATGCGAAATCCATTTCCGATATTACGAGAGTGATTTCGGAAAAAGCGAAAGAGAAAAAGGAAGGCTCGTGGATAGTGGGTTATGCGATGAATGAATTGAATTTTCCGGAAAACGATCTTATAGCGCTTAATAGAAGCATTCTGGACAGTGTGGCAAAGAATTACAACGTCTATGTGCTGAATCTAACAGGTGATATGGCGTGGTGCAACACGAAAATGCTTCAGACACTTCAAATTACGAACATGACGCCGAATCCCAACGAAGGGGAGATAGAGAAGGATGATAAAGGTGAACTTACGGGATTGCTGTTTGATAAAGCGGTGAATCTGATTCGTGACAAGTCTCCTGAACTTTCAAAGGAAGATATGTATCAGTCGGTTAAAATGGCTTCGACCGAACTTGCGAAATATGGTATAACGGAAGTCCATGACAGGACAGTAAACCGGGAATCAATAGGTCTTATCAGGCAATTGATTGACAGCAGCGCGCTTTCTGTAAAGGTCTACGGGGTGTTGAGCGTCGGTGAAGAGACATTTGAGGAATATCTTCAGAAAGGTATCGAGAAAAATTATAAAGACCATCTTACAGTCAGAGCGGTGTCGATAGATTATGACGGAGCGCTAAATCTGCACGCGGCTTCGATGAAGGACTCGTATCTGAAAGATTCGAAGAATACCGGCGCGTACGCGACTCAGGAAGACGTGGAGAACAATCTTAAGAAGGCGCTCGATAAGAATTTCCAGTTCTGTATTAAAACGGTCGGCGATAAAGCGGTAAACGACAACCTTAACAGCATAGAAAAGATTTTCAGAGAGAAGAAATACGATGACCCGAGAATTATTTTTGAATACGTTGAATTCATACAGCCCGCTGATATTAAAAGAATGGGCGAACTAAAGATTATACCCTCGGTAAGGCCTGATGTAACAATGGGTAACATTGAAAACCTAAAGGACCTTGTACCCGAAATGAATGCCGCGAATCTCGGAATGTGGAATTCGCTTCTGCAGAGCGCCGGCAGGATTACTGCAGGTTCTAATTTTCCTTACGGAAATGTTATTAATCCTATTGTGCTGATACACCTGCTTGTCAATAGGCAGCCGCTGGATTCGGCTATAAATAACGTTCCCGGCGCGAATCAGAAACTCAGCGTATTGGATGCCGTGAAATCTCTGACTGTTTATGCCGCTTACACGGGATTCGAGGAAGATACGAAGGGAACGCTTGAGAAAGGAAAATATGCCGATTTTGTAGTTCTATCCGATGATATTTTCAGCGTACAGCCGAAGGAAATTATGAAGATTTCAGTTCTAAGGACTGTACTGAACGGAAAAACTATCTTCGAAAAGCAGTAAAACGGATGGCGGAAAAACTTAGCACGCTGCTGGATATACTTAATTATTCCGCGGGAATGCTTGCGGAGAAAGGCATAAAGGACGCCCGGCTTAATGTCGAACTTCTTTTTGCCAATGTACTTTCGTGCTCAAGGCTGGATTTGTATCTTAACTTCGAAAAGCCTCTCAATCAGAAAGAAATTAGCGAATTCAAAACCCTTTTAAGACGCAGACTTTCGAATGAGCCGCTGCAGTATATTACAGGCTCTACAAATTTTTTCGGATATGAAATAGACGTAAACCCGGACGTATTAATACCAAGACCTGATACAGAAGTCCTGGTGGAAAGGTTTCTTGAACGTGTTAAAGGGAAAGACAATTTTAATATACTTGAAATCGGAACAGGCTCCGGATGCATAGCCGTATCAGTCATAAAAGAACTGGAAAAGGCAGGGAATAATTTCAAATATACCGGAATTGAAAATAACGATAAAGCGGTAGATATTACATTATCTAATCTTCATAAAAATAAAGCTGATAGCAGCCATTATGTGATGCTAAAAAGAGATTTTCTTTCGGAAGGTTATTCTTTCGAAAAGATAGAAATTGAAACAGGACTAAGATACGATTTTGTAATTTCCAACCCTCCGTATATTTCGGCAGATGAATTCGAAAAACTTGATGATGAAGTCAGAAAATTTGAACCTGCGGAAGCGTTGACTGACGGCAGGGACGGACTTGTTTTTTACGGAAAACTTCTTGAAATTAAAAAGGGCTGCGAAGCATTTCTGGAAATCGCGTACAACAGAAAGGAAAAACTCACAGGTCTGCTCGAAACGGCAAATATTAATGATTACGAATTTTTCAAAGATTACGGCGGCAATTACCGCGTTTTAAGGTTTAAAAGATGATAGCGGTTATACAAAGGGTTCTCGGGTCATCGGTAACGATAGATGACGAGATTTTCAGCAGCATAGGCAAAGGATTTCTCGTATATCTCGGCGTTAAGAAAGGAGATTCTGAGCAGAATTCGTTGAAACTTGCTCAGAAAGTCTCCGACTTAAGGATATTCGAGGACGAGAAAGGACTTATGAATCTGAGCATCAGGGATGTAAAAGGCGAGATTATGGTGATTTCGCAGTTTACATTATGCACCGACAACGGAAAGAGCGGCAACAGGCCGAGTTTCATCTTTGCCGAAGAGCCTGAAAAAGCCTCTGCTCTGTACGGGCATTTTGTGAACGCTCTTAAAGAAAATTACGATACTTCAAGAATAAAAACGGGTGTGTTTGCGGCGAAGATGATGATACAATCGGTTAACAACGGTCCGGTAACAATAATATTGGAAAAATGAACGTAACGATAATAGGAACAGGAAACACGGGTTCGGCTTTCGCTTTCGAATTAAAAAAAGCGGGCTATATGATTAACGCCCTTGCCGGACATAATCTGTCAGCGGCAAAGAGAATAGGGCGTCTGAATGGCTGCAAAACAGTTACGCGTACCGTGGAACAAAAATCGGTAGACGGCGCTGATATAATTCTCATCTCTGTGAAAGACGGTGATATAAAGTCTGCCGCTGTTGAATTAAAAAACTTGTCTCTTCAGGAGAACACCGTCATTGTGCATACGAGCGGAGTTTTGACTTCAGAGATACTCGCGAAGACGGGTGTCCGCAAATCGAACCTTGCTTCTTTTCATCCGATACAGACAATTCCTTTTATCTCGTACAAAAATAATAATCTGTTATCAGGTATTTATTTCGGTATAGAAGGCGGCATCAGGGCTTTGAGTGTACTCAAGCAAGCCGCGGCGGGGCTTCGTTCGAAATATATTGTAATACGGGGTAAGGCGAAACCGGAATACCATCTCAGCTGCGTACTGGCTTCGAATTTCATATTCTCCAATTTCTATCTTATGGGACTGCTTTCAGGTCCTCTCGGCATAACCGAAAAGAAATTGTTCGAATCTCAGATGCCGCTCGTGCAGAACACGAGAAAAAACATCATGAAACACGGAGTCGTTAAATCGATAACAGGGCCTGTATCGAGGGGTGACCTTGAAACTTTGCGGCTTCACATTGACGTATTGCATGGAAAATATCCCGATTTTATTGAATATTACAAGAGTGTTTCGGGCGTATTGCTGAAAGCGGCAGTGAAGAAAAATAAAAAACTCGATACAAAAAAAATAATTAAATTACTCGGTGAATGAGGAAAATCCGGTTTTATATCATTTTATTAGTTTTTTTATCGGTCGTTACATCTCTGACCGCGCAGGTCGAGGAAGGTAAGACGGACACGACTTCGGTGTTTTACAGAAAACCGGTATCAGGCAAGCCTTCCGGGATATTCGCAACCCCGTTTCTCGGAATGGATTTTCCAATGAAAACATTTGCCGATAATTCGAATAACGCGGTCACTTACGGCGTCAGGCTTGAATTCGCGTCGCTCCACATATATCCTCTTGTGCTTTTTGGCGAATACCAGTTTTCAAAACATCCTGGCAACGATATTTTCAAATCTCAGTATTACCTTAACACGCTCGAAACCCGCATAAGCGCGTTCGGCGGGGGGTTTTATTTTCTCGCGAACAAATATCTGAAATCGAATTTCACGTCGCCGTTCATCGTAGGCGAAGTAAAATTTTACAACGTTACAAGGCTTGTGACTCCTGATGTTGAAATAGAAGGACTGAAGAAAAGCGAGAGCAAGGTTGTGCTTTCCGGGGGGCTCGGGTTCACGCTTTACATTTTCGACATTATAACATCATACAATTTCGGCGGTGATTATTCTTCGCTGAGCGTCAAGACACAGTTCCATTTTCCGCTGCTGAAATTCTAATGGCTGAGGCCTTTCCATACGACTTTTTTGCCCGTAATAAATGTGAACGGCAGCAATAGTCCGTAAACCGCGAAATATAACTGAAACAAAGGGAAGTAATACATCAGATTTTTGTATTTCAGCATATTGTAAACCGGAATTATTATAATCAGTTCTGAAATTATTTTCAAAAGCACGACCCCCGCGTAGAATGTAAAATCAGTTAAAAGAAATCCTGTCATGAGGAATAGATTCATTATATATAATTCAATACCCAGTAAATATCCGAGTATGTTTATATCCGCTCCTCCGCGAAACCATCTTTTTTTCTGTCTGTAAAGTTCTCCGACTGTTTTGCATTCATTAGTGTTTACGAGAGTGACGGGGTTGACGGGATATTTAATTTTGTAACCGTTCCTGTCTATCGCTTTCATAAGAGACAGGTCTTCGGTAATCGAATAGGGGATTGCGGGATAACCTCCAGTACTGTCATACGCGCTTCGAGTAAAAGACAGGTTATTCCCGATGCAACTCATCGGTATTTTGATGCCCGCGCTTGAAGCGGCTATTGCCTGAAGGTAAATCCAGTCGAGCGACTGTAGGTTCGCGAAAACAGAATGACCGTAATTGATTCTCGTAAATCCGCATATCATGCCGGCCTTTTCGTCGTAATACCGTACTGTCTCATTAATCCAGTTAACGGGGACTGAGCAGTCCGCGTCGGTCATCATTATCAGCCGCCCTTTCGCGTTCTTAATTCCGAAATTCAATGCTCTTGTTTTCCCTTTTAAGGCAATATCCTGACAGTCTTTTGTATCGAGAACATGAAAGCGGGGAATGCCTGCGGTCATTTTACGCATAATGTCGAGAGTGTCGTCGGTAGAATTATCATTAATGAGAATAACCTCGAATGAGCCGCCTTCATAACTAAGTTTCTTAAGTGATTCAATGCAGAAAGGCAATGAATCATGCTCGTTACGGGCGGCTACGAGAATGCTGACAAACGGCCTGACGGAATCGTTATCAGGTTTTATGCTGTTTGATTTCATCATACCGCAAAGAAAAACCACATGCAGTATAAAGTAGAGAACTGCAATAATCAATATTGCGCATAATAACGTCAAATGCTGAAAATTATTTTACGACAGCGATTTTTATTATTCTTGTCTCTGTCGAGCCGTCTATTGTCGCTTCAATAACGCCGTAGTACACTCCGCTTTGCACGCTGGATACATCCCAAACGACTTCATTATCGGAATATGAATTCACGACAACGAGGAGTTTCGTTACGAGTTCTCCGGATAGGTCAAGAATTTTCACGGTAGCCGTAGCGGCGGAACCGTTCACGTAGAAACGTATGTAAGTTTTAGAATCCCGCACCGGGTTAGGCCAGTTATAGACTTTCTCTTTCGGCATTTTATCTGAATAAACGGGCGGCACGTATACGCCTCTGAAATTGCTGTTGGAGAAATCCTTGTCTTTAAGATAATTTTTCCAGAGAACATTCTGCGATTTATACGGGTGATTTGTCTTGAAATTATAAACGTAACCGTCGCCGGATATCATAGAAACTGCCAGCGTATCGTTATAATTGTATAACGCCGGCGTGGAATAAGTGTTCGGTCCTGTCTTTACAGGGAATCCGTTTATAACCTTTCCGTTCGAACCTACGGCGTAAAAATCTCCTGACGCCGTCGCGAATAGTATATCGTACATCCCTTCGTCGTTAATATCGCAGACGGAGAATCCGGACGTGATGTCCGACGATGTTTTGAACGGGAAGTTGTCGAGTAGTATTCCCGCCGAGTTAACGGCGTAGAGTTTGTTACCCTCGGAATAGATTATTTCCTGTTTTCCGTCTTTATTGATATCACATGCGATTATATTTCTAAAAGCCGAAGAATAATTTACATTCAATTTAGAGCCGTTTATCCGCAGTTCACTGCTGTTGTATTCGGTGAGTGAATCTACGGAATTCGCGGAGCCGAAATTTCCAGAAATGATATTTGTGTAAGGCGATGATGTATACCGGTATAACGCCGGTGATTCTTTCGAGAATCTCGTAATCTGGCCTTTGGATGTTGTATCCTTATAATTAATCTGATTTGCCGTAAGGAGTCTTTCGAGCACAAAACCGTTGTCAAGTCCGATGGCTATTCTTGATGAATCCATCAGCAGCGGGGATGCAGAAACCCTGCGGGGCATATTCAGTATTGAGGTATCAGCGACCGTTCCGGAATTAATCTTAAAAGAGACTATTGACGACGATGACGTTCCGTTCTGAATTCCCGAAATTCTGTAATCGCTAATATACGCGTGATATCCGTACAGGGCGGGGAAGGAGCCGATTCCCTGATATAGCATACCGTTCGTATTGACAAGTCCCGTACCGTTGTTGCTGAAACCGTACAAATCCTGACCGTTGTTTACGAGAAGCGCTTCCTTGCCGTTTCTGTTTATATCAACCGGTATTACCTGAGAGAATTCATTCGAAACCGTCCTTCCGAGATTTTTCGGAAATCCTGCTATGGGAGAGATTACATCGCTGCCGACCTTTATCTTCAAGCGCATATTGTATCCTAAGCTGTCAAAGTCCGTGATGAAAATATTGTTGTTCGCGAGAGAATAACTAAGCGAGTTCGGAAACGAAGTCGGGGTAAATTTATTCTGATAAATGCTTGACGGAACGTAGTGGTTGCCGTTGTACCAGAAATCGACGAAATACCCGTCGCTAATGATAGTTCCGAATGCCGTATTGTAAGTTATTCCGATGTCCTGTGAGCCTTTTGCTTCTACGACGGCGACGCCTCTGTGGCTGAGCACATTATTGATTGTATTTGTTGCTATGTTAGCGTCAATAACGTTCTCGTCAATATGCCAGATTAATATACCTCCCCTGTAATTCGCCGTGTCGTCTATCGCGCCGGGAAGACTCCAATCGAGATATGAAACGTCATATAGGTTTCCGTTCACCTGAAAAATATCATAATTGACGAATCCGGGAACATCTTTAGTGAAAAGCGCAGAGTCATAGAAACCTCTGTTGTGCGTATAGACCTTCTGTCCGGTATTGAACGGATTCCTGCTTCTGTTCTCGACAAGGAAATATTCCTTGCTGTTTATCAGAACCTTGTATATTGTCGAGTCTTTCTGTTCCGGTGTGGATGACGATTTCAAGTTGAGGTTCCATTCTCCGTAGGATATTGTTACAGGCTCTACCCATCCGAGAAATATTTTTTCCCATGCGGAAGGTTCCGGAGGAAATATGCCGTTGTAACTGAATATTCCCTGACCGTCCATAAGTCCGAATCTGCCTATAGCCGTCCGTCCTGTCGCTGTATTGAAAAGGTCGGGAAGTCCGAGATAACTGCCGAAAGCCCCTGTCAGCATTCCGTTTATGCCGAGTTGCAAGAGAAATGTACCGCTTGTAAGTTGAAGTTCACGCAGTTCAGTCGAGGGAATAATAAGTGAATTTTTTATTTTAAAATTATGGTTTACCGGAAAACCTTCGTAGTTTTGTCCGAAAATATCCTTCAGTGTTTTAATGCCTAAATATATTGACGTAATATCGTAAGGTGTCGGATCGAAGCCAATCAGTGAAGCGAGGTCGATGTCCCTGCCGACGCCCGCGTGAAACATGACGAATGCCGTATTATTCTCATCGTACTTCGAAAAATCTATTATGCTGTCAGCGGAAGCCCAGGCATCCCGGAACATATCACCGAGTTTGTCATAACTGTTCACGGAAGGGGAGTATTCCTCCATTTTCTTAGGCAGCGTAATCACATGCCCGTACAAATCATAATTCAGGACCAATTTTCCCTTAGAAGATTTATAATAGTAATTCTTCAGGAATAAAAGATGGTCCGCGAAGTATGCGCTGTCATAAGGGGGAGAGTCCACAACGGTGTCGCGCTGCAGCGAGGGATTATAATATTTATTCGACAGGTCGAATTTTCCGTTTCCTGATGTGAGAGGATTATTGTCCTCCTGAAACTGAATAAGAATAGCGACAAGTTTAATCGTATCGGCTGAAGAAGTGAATTTCTTCTTCATTGTATTCTGCTCTACGGAGGGTTTCAGATAGTGCGACAGTTTGGGATTCCTGAAATCCTGCGGGAAGACCGCTGAGCTTAATACAAGCATTAATAATATTATAATCGTCTTTTTCATTGTGTCTTGAGAATAATTTGCATTAAAAAATAAGGCATATATCAAATAATATATGCCTTATATAAACTTAATTAAAGGAATTAACAATTAATTAAAAATTAACTATTAATCCGAATCTAAGTGTATTCGCAAGAGGATGATTGTCCTCGGTGCCTGTGATGTAACTGAAATCAAAACCGTAAAGCGAATATCTTATTCCGGCTCCGAGAGTTACAAACCTTCTGTTGCCGTTTGAAGGATCTTCATAGAAATAGCCCGCTCTGAGAGCGATGAGTTTCGGGCTGCCGTACCAGTATTCCATACCGACCGATGACTGTATAGACCTGCCGATACCGTCGAGACCGCCCCTCCACGATGTGAAGAAAGCCTTGTAGAACGGATCAGCCGTATTGTCCGCGTTCCTGTAAACGAGTAGTTTCGAGAAGTCGGCCGTTACTGTTAGGTCGTTACCTTCGTTTTTAAGGAGTTTATAGGCAATACCGAATCTAAGCTGAGTCGGCAGAGGGTCTGATTGCGCCGCGTCCACATAAGTAATCTTCGGTCCCATGTTAGAGAGATTGACGCCGAGAGAGAACTTGTCTTTTATGAACTTCGGACCATTGGTTGGTTTATAAAGCAGAGAAAGGTCGAAACTCGTCGAGAAAGCCGTACCGTTTCCTTTTTCGTTACCCACCTGATAGTCATTCGGTGAAAGTCTGCTGTATATAAGCCTTGCGGAAACACCGACACCGAGATTCTGGTGAACCTTTGTCGCGTATGCGAGTGCGAACGCGAACTCGTATGCC